>CANIWQ010000122.1 GCA_947471365.1 Gemmatimonadota bacterium
ACCGGCACCTCGGTTTGTTCTGGGTGGAAGCTAGCGCCACTGAGAGCCGCGTGACAGGTTGCACCCGTCTCCCGTGACCGACTCCCTTCGCATTCCTGTAGGCCCCGGCGCCCTGCATGTCGCCCGCTTCGGCTTTGGCGATCGGGCCGTCGTCTTTGTACACGGGTTTGGGACGTCGAGTTTCGTCTGGCGCGCGGTTGCGCCGGCGCTCCCGCTGGGCCAAGTCACAGCCTACGCGGTCGATCTCTTCGGCCACGGCGAGTCGGATCGCGCCGCCGAGGCCGACTACGGCATCACGGCGCAGGCGGCGTATCTGGATCAGGCGCTCACCGTTCTGCGCGTGTCGAGTGCGGATGTCGTGGCGCTCGACGTGGGATGTGCTGTGGCGCTGGCGCTGGCCGCGCGGCGTCCAGCGCGCGTCCGGTCGCTGGTGCTCATCAATCCCGTGAACCCCGCCGCACCGCGGGCGGACGATTTGGCGCTGTTGCAGCGGCTGGCGGCTCGCCACTTGTTTGATGCCTCGCGCGGGCAGATGGGCGCGCGCCTCCTGCTCGCGCCGTTGCTCGAGAAAGGGGTGGCGAATGCCGCACAGATGCCCGAGGCGCTCGTGCTCCGCTATCTGGCGCCGTTTGTGGGGCGAGACGGGACGCGGCAACTCCTAGCGATAGCCCGAGCGGTCAACGACCGTGCCCTGACCGGCGTAGAATGGGAGCGGGTGAGCGCTCCGACGTTGGTGATTCGGGGCGAACGGGACCCTTGGGTGCCCGAAGCGGTGTCCGCCCAGCTGGCGGCTCGACTCCCCGAGGGCACCCTGCGCCGGATATCACGGGCATCGCGTTTGGTGCCTGAAGATGCCCCGGAGGAGCTCGCGGCTCTGCTGGTTGAGTGGGTTACTCAGCGGCAAGAGGATGCTGTGTAACCCTAGGATTCGGGCCTCGGATCGGTTATTTTTCTCAGGATAGCTTTAAAACCATAAGCCGGAATCAATGAGCCATAAGAAAACCATCAGAGCCCCGCGCCGTGCGAGTGTCGAACCGACGCCCATGGACCAGGCTCGGGACGAGTTGTTTCAGCACATCATGCGGTGTGATGTTCAGGGTTCCGAGCCCGATCATCAGAAGGAATGGTTCGACGAGACCATGTCCTACATGGCCGAGCGGTATTTTGAGCTCGCCGCCACGGACATTGCCAGTCTCCGCCAGCTGGGCGAGCGATTCGCGCAGCCGGCCAAAACGAATCAAGCGATTTCGGCGTAGTAGCTTCTCAATAGAAACGGGGATGCCAACTGGCTTCCCCGTTTTTCGTTTGTCGAGACCCCGGTGTGTTGCGCGAGCTAGCGACGCCCACGCGGTGGACGCGAGGTGGAGCGCCGGAGCTTGGGCGCGCGTAACGCGTCCTGTTATCGCGCGCTGTTATCGCGCGCTGTTATCGCGCGCTGTTCCGCGCTCGGCGTAGAACCACACCTAGGCGGACGCCGCCGCCGAGCCCGAGCTCGACCGCTGGGCGCCACCCGCCGCGCGCCGGCCCTTCGACTCCGGCCACGAGCAGCAAATAGCCCTGCGCCTGCTCGCGCTCAGACCACCGCAATGACACGCCGCCCCCGCCGTAGGCGCCCCAGGGCAGCTCGCCGAACGGGTCGAGCAGAAAACGGGTCGTGGCATCGACGCGCGCCGAGCTCCCGGCGCGACCGTTGTGCCACTCGGTGCCGGCCGCGGCGTCGACCGCGATCCGGGCGTAGTAGCCCGCGCTCGCAATGAGACCGGCCCCCAGTTCAAGCGCTGTGGCACCCCGGACGAGGAGGTCGGCCCGAAACTCTGGCTGAAAGTCGATGCCGCTGGTCGGCGCCAGCTGGGCGCTTACGGTGCCAGTTGCACTGAGGAACAGCAGCAACGCGGCCGCCGCGCGCCGCAGACGATTCCCCCTCGTCCGCAAGCGATTACCCACGGGCTCGCGCCCGATGCAAGGCCCAGGTGTAGTCGATGACCGAGTACACCGACGCGACGCCAATCAGGGCCAGTGTCCACGGCACCCATGCCGGCCGCAGAAAGACGAGAGCGAGCGTGGCAAGCTGGAGCACCGTGACCACCTTGCCGCTCTGACGCGCCACGAACGTCACTTTGCGCAAACTCGGCATCACGCGCGCGGTGAGAAACCCGACCGCGGTCATGAAGTCGCGGAGAATGAAGATGGCGTACTGCCACGTGCCGATCACATCGTCAAAGAGCAGTGAGCAGACCGCCGCGAACACGAAGAAGCGATCAGCGACGGGGTCAATGAGTGCCCCCCACCGGCTCGTGGTACCGCGGGTGCGGGCTATGTAGCCGTCGAGAAAGTCGGTGGCGCCGGCCGCGGCAATGAGGACGAGACGCACGTCGGTATCCTTCCACATCACGAACGCGGCGGCGAACGCCAGTCGCGAGAGCGAGAGGACATTGGGGAGCGTTGCGAGCGAATCGCCCTTCTTCATAGTGCGTGGAAACTAGGCGACGGCAGACGCGCTTGCCAGCGTGGTACGCGCGCCCTAGCTTCGCCCGTAGTCCCTCCTGCCCCGGATCTGTGCCCATGGCTGACGTCACCGACCTGTTGCGACCGGTCGCCATTTTCAAGGATCTCGACGACGGCGAACTGGCGCACAAGGTGCGGTGGTCGTGCGTGCGCGTCCTCTCGACGCGCCGGCGGCCCACAAACGATTCGCTGCGTTCGTTCCTCGCGATGAGCATGTTCTAGTCTCTCGCCCTCCGCGAAGCCACGGCATGACCCAACATTTACACACGCCCCTTCTCGTGCATCGCACAGCGGACTTCCGCGGTGTGGCGGCCGCGGTGTTACGCGACGCGTCGGCGCTTTCCGGGTTGATGTTGAGCGCGGCGGGAGCGGCGGGGCTGTCGACGGCAGAACCACCGCTCGTGCGCACGCTACCGCGCGACGGCGTGGCCGCCGTGTTGTTGCTCGACATCGGCCACGTCACGGTGCACACGGTACCGGCACAGCAACTCCTGTTCCTCGACTTGTTGCTGCCACACGGGCGCGATCCGCAGAAGGCGGTGGATGTATTTGCCCGTCGGTTGGGCGTGGCGGAAGCGCGGCCCGGTCGACTGGACCGCGGGTGAATCGTCCAGCATTCGCGTATCTCGCGGTCGTCGTGATCGGCGCCGCGTGGAATGTGATCGAGGGCGGTCGTGCCGCGCAGTCGCTCAAGCTTTCGCGCCTGCATCGCACGCTCGCCGCGCTCGTAGGGTTCTTGACCGTGCCGGCATTGCTTCTCTGGGTGGCGGCTCACGCCGCCGAAACTGCGCGTGCCATACACATCATGCATCCGCTGCTCGCGGTCGTCGCGTTCCTCGCGCTGCTGTTGGCCATCACCGCTGCGGTCACGCGCCGCACGCATTGGATGGTGGCGCTTCCCGCGGCCGCGTGGAATGCCGTGGTTTTCCTGGTAGCGTCGGTCACCATCGCGGGGGAGCACGCGGTGATGCCGTGGACCCTGCAGGCCGTGACGGTGACGCACGCGAGTGCGCTGGCGCTCTGGCTCGGACCAACCACGCTCGTCGGCGCGTGGCTCGCCCCGTTGCCGTTGGTCATTGGCGCGGCGAGCGGCTCCGGGGCACTGCGGCGCGCGGCGCATCGTGTGCTGGCCGTCTGCATGGCGGCCGCCGTGGTGGTCGTCGCACGCGCCTACCCACGGGCGCTCGACGCGACCGTCGGCTATGCGCAGTTCGGCGCGGCCCGTGCCGAGGCGTCGGACGCGAGTGCGATTGTGACAGCACTCTCCATTCTCCCCGTGGTGAACGCGGCGCCCTCGGCTGCGGCGTTGCGCGCCGACCTTGAATTCGCTGACACACTCGGCGTCGGCGCGTTGTTTATGCGCGTGGCGGATGGCGGCGGCACGGCGGTCGCCCTCGACTCGTTGCAGCGGGCGTTGGAGCCCGCGCGCCGCGACTCGACGCTCGTGATGGTGTCGATTAATCCGACCGCGCGCGGAGTAGAGGCGGTGATGCGTCGGATACGTCCGGACTATCTCGTGCTCCGCGATGTGCGCACGGTGGCCGACGCGCGCGACGCCGCGACGCTCGTACATCGACTGCGGCCGGCGACGCACGTGGCGGTCCTCGTGCGCGGGGACGTGGCGAGCGACGCGGCGATCGTTACGGACGCCGGTGGATTCGGCATTGACGCCGTCATGCTATTGCTCACGCCAGGCCTCCGCGGCGCGCGCGGTGATGCCGACGGACTCGACACGCTCGACAGTTGGATGGCGCGGGCAACAGTCCGGCGCGAATATTGGGTTCTCGCGGAAGGGGCGCCGCTCTCTTTTGGGGAGTTGGCCCAACAGCGACTCTACCGCCACGTGCTTCTGTGGGCAGCGGCGCGCTCCGGCGTGTATGGCGTCGTTGTCGCTCAGGCTGGCGACTATGTCCGCGTGACGGGACTCCGCGCCGCCGATGGACGCTGGCGGCCAGCGGCCGCCGAGTTACAACAACTTATTCTGTCGTTATCTGAGCCCCTCCCCTCCCCCACACCATGACGCCAGCGCTCCAACTGTTCACGGCCGAAACCCTCACGTTTCTCCGCGCACTGAAGCGCAACAACCGCCGCGAATGGTTCGAAGCCAATCGCCCGCGCTATGAGCGCGCCGTGCTCACGCCGCTCCGAGCCCTCGCCGAGGAATTCGACGTGCGCTTTGCGACCCTGGCGCCCGAGTTCGTGGGCGACCGCAAGCGGTCGCTGTTTCGCATTCACCGCGACATGCGGTTTAGCAAAGACAAATCCCCGTACAAAACACACGCGGCGCTCTGGGTTTTTCACCGCTCACCCGGACGCGGCGTGGGCAAGGAAATCGATGGCGGCGCGGGATTCTATTTTCACATCGAGCCGGGCGCGTCGATGGTGGCGGCGGGGCTCTGGATGCCGCCGCGCCATCTCCTCACCAAAGTGCGCGAACATTTCGACGCGGACCTCAAAGGCTGGGAGCGCGCCGTTCTTGCGCCCGCATTTCGCAAACGCGTCGGCCGCCTGACCGACGACGAGCCGGGCGTGTTGCTCAAGCGCCTGCCGCGCGGCTACGAAGAAGGACACGCCGCCGAACGCTGGCTTCGCTTCAACTCGTTTACGGTCGGTCGTTCCTATGCGGACAAGGACGTGCTCTCACCACGCGTGGTGGACACGGCCATGACGGACTACGCCGCGATGCTCCCGATGGTACGCTGGCTCAACCGCGCGCTGGGCTTCCTGCCCGCGTCGTCGCGATAGCGACCCCCGCGCACGAGCACCGTGCGCGGGCTGCCACCCAGCGCGGTCTCAGCCGCCGCGCCCGCGCACGATTCCTTCAATACACCTCGCCGGGTCAAACCAGCGCCGCGCCGCCGCGCGCATATCGCGCGCGGTCACGTTCCGGACGCGTGTTTCGTAGTCCGTGAGCTCCTGAAGCGAGCGACCAAAGAGCCAGGAGTCGGCCATGTCGCCGGCCACTGCGCCGCCGCTCTCACGGCGGATGGCCCATGAGCCGAGGGCGTAGATCTTGGCGTGCGTGAGTTCGTCGTCGGTGACGTCGTCTTCACCGAAGCGCGCGAACTGCGCGAGGAGTCCGTCGCGGGCTGCGGCTTCTTTTTCTGGCGACATCGCGATGTACGCGGCAAAGGCACCCGCCCGATACCGCGGCACGGCTGCGGCCATCACGGTGTAGGCCAACGACTGCCGTTCGCGGAGCTCCGAAAAGAATCGACCGCCAAGCCCGCTCGCGATGCCAGCCAGCATGGCGGCGTCGAACCGCGCATCGTCGCCGCGCGACGCGCCAGGAAACAACAGGGCCAGCGCGCTCTGCGATTTGTCGCGTTGATCGGCACGTGCCACCGCGGCTGTTGGCCAGAGCGGCGCGGCCGATGTGTTGCCCGTGGCGGGCGAGAGTGCCCCAAAGAAGCGAGCGACCATCGACGCGACGTCATCGGGATCGGCATCGGCCACACACACGAGAACGCCGGGCGCCTCGAGCGCGCGTGCCGCGTGCCAGCGATGCAACGCGTTGGCGTCAATCGACCGTACGCTCTCCTCGGTTCCCAGCACGGAGCGCCCATACGCATCGCCTTCCCACGCCGCGCTCGTGGCGAGCGCGAGGGGCCACCGATACATGTCGTCGCGCAACGACGCAATGTTGGCGAGCGCCACCGCTCGTTCAGACTCCAGCGCCGATGCGCCGTATGACGGGCGCTGCACCACATCCGCGAGCAACTCGGCGGCCTCCTCCAGTCGGCGTGCTGGCACGGAGATCGTCCACTGAAATCCGTCGGCGTTGGCAGCCGCCGATAACACGCCGCCTAAGTACTCGCTGTCTTCCGCAATCCGCTCGGCGGTGCGGCGAGCGGTTCCCTTGAGCGCCGTGCGCGCCATGAGCGTGGTAATGCCGCTGTTCGCCGCTGTTTCGTCCGTGGCGCCGCCGCGCACAAACCATCCGAAGTAGCCGATAGAGCCCGGGTGCCGCTGCACGAGCAACGGCACGCCACTCGCTGTTCGAAAAATGTGCACGCCCGCTTCTTGGCGTTCGAACACCCAGCCGCGTGCTCCTGGCACCGGCGTGGGCGAGGGCGGCCGCCCAATGGCGCTCAGCGACTCGGGCGTTTGCGCGTTCAGCTGACCAAGCATATCGGCCGCGCTCGACGCAAACGCCGGAGCCGATGCGGGCCGATACGCAACCACGGCCGCGCGCTCCGGCGCGAGCCAGCGCAGCGCAACATCCATAACGGCGGCGGCATCCACCGCTAACATCCGCTCCACGTAGTCGGAGCCCATCTGCCAGTCGCCGAGCAGCTCCCACGCGGCGAGGTGATTGGCCTGGCCTTCCATCGTCTCGCACCGTCGCAGCCACGCGGCCTCGAGCACGCGCCGCGCGCGCAACACTTCGTGCGCCGTGACCTCGCCCTCGCGCACGCGCCGCACTTGATCCCACGCGGCGCCGAGCGCGGCGACGCTGGTGTCGGCGCGCGCCGCCGCGTGGACCATGAACACGCCGAGGTCGGTTGGCGTGTAGTTATTCGCCGAGATCGACGCGGCGAGGCGGCGCTCGCGCACCGCGCGATACAGGCGGGAGGCACGTCCCCCGCCAAGCAGCGTGGCGAGGACGTCGAGCGCCGGCGTGTCTGCGTGATCGGTGCCGGGCGTGCGCCACCCCATCAACAGCTCTGATTGCGCAATATCACCGTGAAACTCGTGATAGCGAAATCCCGTCGTGGCGGCGTCCGGCTCGGCCGCACCCAGTGTGCGACGCACTACACCGTCAGGAATTGTGCCGTACTGCTGGTCGACGAGCGCGATGGCCTCGGCAGGATCCACGTCGCCGACGATGGCGAGCACCGTATTGGACGGTCGGTAATAATTTCGATAAAAGCGCACGAGGTCGTCGCGCGTAAACGCGCGGAGCGCTTCCTCACGCCCCATCCGCCACCGACGGATCCGATGTACGTCGTGCAGTTTCTCGAACAGCGTCTCTGTGGCGAGCGACGCGGGGTTGTCGTGCTTGCGCTTGACCTCTTCGACAATCACTTCGAGTTCGCGCGCGAGTTCGCCGGCGTCAATCACCGAGTTGGCATACGCGTCAGCTTGCACGGCGAGTCCAGCGGCGAGTCCCGTGGACGGCAACACGGTGTAGTAGTGCGTGTGATCGTAGATCGTGCCGGCGTTGAGATAGCCGCCGCTCGCTTTGGTTTCGCGGGCGATCTGGCCCACGCCGCGCGTGGGGGTCCCCTTGAAATACATGTGCTCAAGCACATGCGCGATCCCGACCTGCGCGTCGGTTTCATCGAAGTAGCCGGCTTTCACGTAGGTCACGATCGCGACCACCGGCGCGCGTCGATCGGGACGCACGAGCACGCGTAATCCGTTCGCAAGCGTCGCACGATGCACGGAGTCGGGCGCGATCACACTGTCGAGCAGGCGGGGGGGGGGCTTCGTCATCGCTGCAACGATCCTCGTCGCATCGCGATCCATCCCACCAACCACGCCCCGGCTCCGTACCCGACCACGAGCCAAAACTTCGACATATCGATCGGCTGTCCGCTATAGAACGCGCCGCGCGTCTGATCGAGCGCCTGCGCCGGTGGGAGCACGCGCGCCAGCACCGCCACCCAGCCCGGCACGGCGTCGTTTGGCGTCGCCGCGAGTTGCTGCGTAATGGTCGCGGCGAGATACGACACCATCAGCACCCCACCGTCGAACCGCGTGAGTGCGCCGAGCGCCAGACCGATGCCGCCAAGCAATACCCACGTGAGGGCCGCGGCCTGCACGGCGCCGGACACCGACACGTGCGTCGTCGCGAGGCCCCAGCCCCACGTGAGCACGCCAAACAACCCGACGAACGCCGCACCGTGCAGGAGCAGCGCCTGCAGGTAGTAGCGATCCACCGCCACCGGCTTCGAAAACAAGAAGCGGAAGTGTCCTTTCTGCCGGTCCGCCGAGAGCAATCCGACGACGGCAAAATACGCACCGAGCGGCAGGAAGTTCGTGATGGTATTGAGAAACATCTGGCGCGCAAACGTTTGTCCGTCGGGCGACGTCCAGAAGTTGGGTCCAGCATTATGCGTCATGCCGAAGCGCGGGATGGCGGCGAGCATGAGCACCAAAAAGAATGGCAGCGCGCCGCGCTGCAGCAGGTAGTCGCCCACCTGGTAGCGCGCATACCGTACAATCCTGAACGGGCTCATGCGGCATTCCCCACGGCAGAATGAAAGGCCCGCTCGAGCGCACTCTCGCTCGGCACGAGGGCGGTGACGAGCGTCCCCTCGGCGATAGCGGCCGTGAGCGCAGTATTTAATTCCAGCACGCTGATGGTCGGCACCACAATCTCGCCGTTACCCTCTAGCACCGCGCCGGGAAGCCGCGCCATCAATGCCTCGGCGCCCGCGGACACACGAATGCGGAACGCCATGCGATCGGGGGTCACGCCCCCACCCTTCACATCCACGATGCGCTGAATGCGCCCCTTGTCGATGATCGCGACCCGGTCGGCGAGCCGTTCCAGTTCGTCGAGATTGTGGGAGGCGATGATGATCGTGCGGTCAGGGCGGCGCAGTTGCACGACGAGATCACGAAATTTCTGCGTCCACACTGGATCGAGGCCGTGCGTGGGTTCGTCAAAAATCACGACGCGCGCGTCGAGGAGGAGCGCCTGCGCGAGTCCGAGGCGCTGAAAGTTTCCTTTGGAGAGCGCCTTGAGACGTTTGCCGCGATGCTCGCCGATGGCGAGCGCCTCCACCACGCGATCCACATCGGCGTCGCATCGGTCGGTCGGCACACCAGAGAGGACCGCGAGTCGGTACAACGCGGAGTTGAGGGTCCAGTACGGGGGAAGCGCCATCAGTTCGGGGAGATAGCTCACCCCGAACTGCTCGACGTACCGCCGCGGGGCGAGCCCGTCGATGGTGATGGTGCCGCGCGTCGGCTGCAGAAAACCAAGCATCAGCGCGAGCAGGGTACTTTTGCCGGCACCATTGGGTCCCGCGATACCGAGGATTTCTCCCGCTCCAATTTCGAGCGTCACGTCTTGGACGGCAGGTACCTGCTTGCCGCAC
>CANIWQ010000123.1 GCA_947471365.1 Gemmatimonadota bacterium
AACTCGTAGCGTCTGTAGCGCAGGAAGGATTGCTGCGCATGCGCGAGCCGAAGTAAACGATCGACAACACAATAACGGGCTCCGGAGAAATTCGGAGCCCGTTGTGTTTGTTACTGATGCACGTGCACTTGCACGGTTACCGTGGGTGCACGCGGCTGAAATATCGGCGGCAATGGTGGTGTGCCTGGCGGATCTGGCACCGGACCAAAGGAGAGCGTCAGCTCGCCGGAGGCCGTGGGGGTGAACTCGTAATCATAAATTTCGCCCGGATCGAACACCAATTTGGCCGCTTGCGACTTGACCTGTGCTGCCTGCAGCGGATATCCGTCCTTTGCGACTGGGAGCCAAGCCGTTGGCGTGGCACCTGCGTTCAATGATACGAGGAGCGGCTCGTCACCGGCGAGATTGAAAAGCCGGAACCGATATTTCGTTCCTACCTTGAGGTTCATCGGCTCCGGTTGTGTTTGGCCATTCATCACAAATGCTGGGTACGGGCCGAAGACCGGATTGATGCCGTAGCCCGCAGTGCCAAAGAACAGCAGGCGGTCGGTTTCCGTGTTGAGGCGTGTGCCGGGCTCTACCACAACAATGGAGCCGTACAACCCCGCGCTGATTTGCCGCAGTTCGTTGAAATGCGAGTGATACATAAACGAGCCCGCGCGCGGCGGCGTGAAGCGCACGGTAATGGAATCGCCGGGTCCGATAGACGGCAGCACATTGGTGCCGGCACCACTCCACCCGGGAACGCCATCGGGGTAGCTCTCCAGCTCAATGCCGTGCCAGTGCACCGCGGCACGGTCAATCGAGTGATTGATGATCGTGATGGCCACCGGCTTGCCGCGCTCAAGAACCAGCGTTGGGCCGGGCACGGGCATCGCATCGCGATTCAGTTCGTCAGGTGTGCCGCCAAGTACAAATGAAAATCCAGGTTGATTGCCGTACACCTTCGGCTGCTCGCGCACGATCAGCCGAATAGGACGCGCCCCAGTGGGCGCGGCGGCCTGTACGCCGCGTGGCTCCACACGAATCCCCATCACGAGTCCGTACATCTGATGCGGCCGATCGGACCTATGATGCTCGGCCATCGATTCGTCGATCTCTCCATTTTCCGTGTCGAGCGCCACGGTGGTGGAGAGATGGGTCGCATAATGGCAATGAAAGATCCAGTTGCCAGGCTGCGTCGCGCGCCAGGCCACAGCCATGGTGGCACCCGGGTCAACGATTTGCGTGACTTCCATCTTCTGCTGTTCGGCCGTGTAGAGCGAGTCGGTGATCCCATCGCCTCGCGCATTCACACGAAAATAGAATCCGTGCAGATGCATCGGATGATCGGCGCCCGTGAGATTCACCACGCGCCAGCGCACCGAATCACCCTGCGCGTAGTCGAGCCGTTCGGTATGCGGCCACGAAAGTCCGTTGATGGTCATGGTGCCGCGCCCCAATCCGGTCGGACTCTTGGGGTCAACCGTGAGCCACCAACCAATCACGAACACGCGGTCTGCCGCCGACCCACTCGCAGGATCTACGACGATCGCGCCGCCGAGTTGCAAATCTTCAGGAGCAACGTTTCCGCCCTGGGGTGGACGATGCGCCGTGTAGTAGTACGTGCCTGGCGAAGCGGCAACGAAACGCACGTCGGCCGAAGCATGGGGCGCAATGACGGTACTGTCAGACGCTCCGCGCGTCTTACCAAATCCGGACACCGTGAGCGGCGCGTCGTAGTTGTTCTGGAGGAGGACGTGCACTGTTGTTCCTGCGCGCACCCGAATCAGTGGTCCTGGGGCGGTTGCCGCTTTGCCGACTTCCGCGAATGCTCCAACCGTGATTGCCCGACCTTCTGGGCCTTCTGGGTGCCAGACGCCAGTGCGTGTTTCGAGCCGCACGGTCCACACGCCATTTGCCAGCGTGCCAGCGGCGACCCGGTTTTCATTGGCGTGAATACTCTCTGGGGCACGTACGGGACGTGCGCCGGCGGTTAACAGCACGAGCGGAATGAGCGCGGCAAAGCGCTTCGAACGATGCATGAACGACCTCACGGCTTGGGGGGGAGCGGAGGGACTTCACAAATGGAACAGCAGCGTGTACACCTGCAGGTAATACGAAATGAGCGCTTGCGATTTGTGGTGGGAGCAGGGTAATTCGTCTGGAGCGCCGCGTCGCGGCGGGTTGATTTTGTCCCCCCTCACCCCCCTCTTCTCATGAATCTCCGTTCTCTGTTGGTGCTCGCCTGCGTGAGCACGCCATTGTTTGCACAGGGCAAGCCGGCATCATCGCCCATGGCCGATGCTCGCGAACTCTGGAAAGGGGTGACCGAGTACATCGTGCAGTCCGCGGTTGACATGCCGGAAGAGAAGTTCGCGTTTAAGCCGACGCCCGCGGTACGGTCGTTTGGTGAGTTGATCGGTCATGTCGCGGGATCGCAGCGGATGTTCTGCGCCATTGCGATGGGTGAGAAGCCTCCCGCCGAAGACGCCGTCGAGAAAGCTGCTAAGACAAAGGCCGCGTTGATTGACGCCATGAAGAGCTCGAACGCGTACTGCGCCAAAGCCTACGCGCAAACCGACGCGGCGTCGGCCGCGACGGTGGACCTGTTCGGTGCACCGCACTCGCGCCTGTTCACCCTACTGGAGAATGCGACGCATGACAACGAACACTACGGCAACCTTGTGACGTATCTCCGCATGAACAACCTGGTGCCTCCCTCGAGCAAGCCGGCGAAATAACCGCGGGGTCGACGCGAAAGAAGAAAACGGGCTCCGGATCGTCTCGGAGCCCGTTTTCGTTCCGGGGGGTATGGCAACTGCAGATACTACTTGACGAAGATCCAGCCCTTCGTGGTGGAACCGTCGCTCCACGTGGCGGTCACGAGATAGTAGTGACCCTTCGCGTAGGCGTTGTTCGGCGCGGTGACCAGGTTGTACCGGTAGTAGCTAGAGCCTTCATCCACGTCGTCGCTCGTCGTGTAGCCGAAGACATTTGTTGCCTGGAACACGATCGCACCGTTCGTCGTGCCAGTCGTGCCCTTATCCTGCACCGTCACGCTACCCTTGGCGGTGGACACCGGACGTCCGCTACCGTCGAGGAGCTTGCACTTGAGCGGCACGGTCGAGCCGCGCTCGACGGCCTTCGATGTGGCCGCCGTGCTCGTGCTGGTGAGCGGCGAGGCAAAGCAGTTGTACTGCGTGTAGTAGGGACTCGTGACAGTCAGTGTCCCGGTATTGAGCGTCCACTGGTAGTTGGCCGCTGCCGCCGATGCGTTGAGCGACGCCGTGGTCGTCAGTGTGCCGACGGTGATGGCCGGCACCGTCGTGGCACAGGTCACGGCGTCCGAAACAAGCAGGCCGCTCACCACGCACGGGAGCGACGGCACCGCCGAGCCGAAGGTCATGCTGCCGCTACCAGCAGTGGCTGCCGCGGCCTTCGGTGCGGTCGTGAAGCTCTGCGGCACCGGCGCGGCGGCAGCAAAGTTTCCGTTGCCAGCCTGCGAAGCGGTGATGGTGCAGTTTCCAGCGCCCGTGATAGTAACAGTGTTTCCTGAAACCGTGCACTTATCCGTCACGCCCGCCGCGAAGCTCACCGCCAACGATGAAGAAACTGTTGCAGTCACGGTGAACGCGGCATCGCCATACGTTTTGCCGCCGAGTGGGCCAAAGGTGATACTCTGGCTTCCCTTGTTCAGCGTGATGGAAGCCGTGGCCGACGTTGCGGCGTTGTAGTTCGTGTCACCGGCCTTGGCCGCCGAGACCACGCACGAACCGGTACCGACAAGAATCGTCAGTACGCCAGAGGTCGCGTTCACCGAACAGACCAGTGGTGTGGTGCTGGCGTCATACGTCACCGCGCCGCCGCCGTTGCCACCGCTCGTGGTCAACTGCACCGTGCCGCTATTGAACGTGGCCGAGGCCGGCGCATTCACGAGCAGCGTTGCCTGGTTGGCCTTGGCGATCGTCAGCGAACCCGTTGCGTTGGGAGCTGCGTAGTTGGCGTTCGTGAGAGAAGCGACCACCGCGTACGTGCCCGCAGCCGACGGCGCCGCGCCGCCGTCATACGTCACCGAAATACCAGTAGCCGCCGCTGGCGTGGGCGTCACGGTCACGTTCTTTGCCGAGCCGTCGTAGCTGTAGCTGTTGTTCGTGATGCTTAGCGAGGCCGTGGCCTTGTTGATCGTGATCGGGAACGCGGAAGAGCTGAGTTCACTGTAGTTGTCATCTCCAGCCTTGGTCGCGGTAATGGCGCAACTGCCGGTGCCGGTTGTGATCGTCAGCAACCCGTCAGTGCTGACGGTGCAGGCCGTGCCGGAGGCGCTGAACGTCACCGCTCCGGTTCCACTCCCACCCGAGGTCGTGAGCTGCGCCGGTGTATCGCCGTATGTCGCCGAGCCCGTGGAGCCCGTCACATTCAAGACGCTCTGCGTGGCTTTGGAAATCACGAAGGTCCCCGTGGCGTCGGGGGCCAAGTAATCCGCATTGGTCAGCGACGCGACCACGGCGTACGAACCCGCCGCCGTCGGTGCGGTGGTCGAGCCGTTGTACTTGATCGCCACCGTGATCAACCCAGTCGGCGATGTCGTGGCCGTGGCGCTCTTGGCCGTGCCATCATACGTCTGCGTCATGTTGCTGAGCGTGATCGTCGCGCTCGCGCGCGTCACCGTGATGGTGTACGGAGCAGAGGTCGTTTCATTGTAGTTGCCGTCCAGCGCCTTGGTGGCGGTTGGAACGCAGCTGCCCGTGCCGGTGGTCGCGGTCACGATGCCCGCGAGAGTCACGGTGCACGCGGTTGATGCGCCGGCGCTGTACGTCACCGTGCCGGTTCCGCTCCCGCCCGTGGTGCCGAGTGCGACCGTGCTGCCAGTGAACGCGATAGTGTTGGTGCCGGTCACACTCAACGCGCCCTGATCGGCCTTGGCGATCGCGAGCGTTCCCGTCACGCTCGGCGCCGTGTAATCCGAATTCTCCAATGATGCGATGAGGGCGTACGCCCCAGCATTGGTCGGAGCCGTAGTGCTCCCATCATATGTAAGGGCGAGGCCAGCGAGTCCAGCCGGGTCCGTCGTCGCCGTCGCGCTCTTGGGTGTGGTGTCGTACGTGTAACCAAGATTGCTCAGCGTGATCGTTGTGTTCTTTTTGCTCACCGTGAGCGTGAACGCGCTCGAGCTGACGGAGCCGTAGTTCGTGTCGGCAGCCTTCGAGGCCGTAATGGAGCACGTGCCGGTGCCGTGCGTGATGCTCACGAGTCCACCGGTGGTGACCGTGCACGCCGTGGAACCGGTGGCGTCGAATGTCAGCGCGCCGGTGCCGCTGCCACCATCGGTGGACAACTGCACCGTTCCGCCAAACGACGCGCCCGGAGCCGGCGACGTGATGCTGAGCGGCAACTGAGATGCCTGCGCGATGACGAGTGTGCCACTCGCCGTTCCCTGATAACTCGGATTGTCGAGCGTGGCGTCCACCGCATAGCTACCGGCGGTTTTCGGTGCTGTCGTTGAGCCGCCGTAGGTCACGGTGACCGTCGAGAGCAACACCGGCGTGGTGGTAACCGTCACGCTCTTTGCGTCACCGTTGTACGTCTGATTGAGCCCGCTGAGCGTAAGCGTCGCGACGGCTTTGGCGGCTGTCGTCGTCCAGCTGGTGCCGGTCGCCACAAACGTCACGCCCGTCGGCGCATCACCGCCGGCGCTCGCCGTCGCGGTAACGGTGTTGGTGCCAGCAACAGCACCAAGTGTCCAGCAGGCGTGCGACTTGCCTGAAGTGTTCGTGACCGCGTCGAATGAAGAGCCCACCGTCGCGTTGCACACTAGCGATCCACCCACGGTGTCCTCGCGCGCGATGGTGCCACCGCCGGCCGTCACGGTCCAACTGATTCGCACATTGGTCAGCGAATGACCCTGGGCCGTTGTGATTCTTACAACTGGACGGCACTCGGCGACGACCGCCGTACTCACGACGCCCTGACTGCAATCCACCAGGTTCGTCATCGTACCGACCGTCGTGGTACCAGAAGCACCGGAGGTTACGGGAACCTTGCCGGCGTTAGGCGCGCCGGAGGTGCCAGAGGACGGCGCACTCCTCAAGGTGCGCGCCTTCGGATCGGTCGGCGTCGTGCTCTTCTTGGGCGTTGTCGTCGTATCAAACGTGACCGGCGCGCGCAGGAACTCGCTGGCGGAACCACCAACACCGCCGGTGATGCCCAGCTCAGTGTCCACCGGACCAAATGGGCTGAACTCCGACGCGGATCCGCCGACGCCACCCACATCACGCATTCTCGCATACAACGGCTTGGGCAGAATGAGTGCGGCGAGCGAGTTCACCCAACCCGGCAGCGAACTATTCGCGCTTGCAATCCCCGAGCAGTCCAGGAAGCTGGCATCGGCGTGAGGGGTAATCTCAAAACCAGCGGGGCCTGCGGCCTTCTGGTGGCCGAGGCGGAGGCGCCCACGCACGATGGGATCGGTGACGCCCGTGGGGCACACCGCAACGGTGATCGGGTGGAGCGGATCGATGGTGCCGCCTGTCTGCGACACCACTACATAGTTGGGGTACTGGTCGAGCTTCGTATCGAGCACCCCCGTGGTGGTCGGCGCGAGCGTCGTGACCGTGAGCAACGTCGGCGTCGTGATCGACGCAGGTGGAAGCTGCAAGCCCGCCGTTCCCGTCGTCGTGACGATGTTCGTCGTCGTCGTCGGGTTGGGAAGCACGAGGTACGTGTCGGTCGAAAGGCCGACGTAGCAGTTGATGCTGTCGATGAGGTTCTGCAGCTGCGACGGCGTGGCCAGCGTCAGAGCGCGTAGCTGAATCCAGGCGATGAGCGTCTTCGCCTTTTTTTGCGCGTCGCTAATGTGATTTTCCGCGACGTACTCGCCAATGTCGCTGATGTTGTCGAGCGCGTCGTGCAGATACTGGTTGTTCGAACCGAATACCGTGGTCGCGAGCGTTTTGAGGGCTGGGATGGTGGTGCACACCCCCGCCACGCCATTCGCGCTCTTGGCGATCGTGCGCATCGCGGACTGTGTCGGGAGCGGTCGGTCGGTGCAGGAGGCCACGACGACAACCACAACCGCCAAAAAGGCGGCGGACAACGAGCGCACACGGCGCATGAAAAAAATCCTTGCGAGGGGGGCGAAAGGCATAAAAGAGGGACATTTTGTCCCACTCTTATGCCTAACGAAGTACCGGATGAACTTGAGATAACCGGTATAAAGTCGCAAGTGCCCGATGCCGATGCTACTGCGCCATTCCTCCTACCGCTTGGCGCCAGCGGGGGTCTTTTTCTAGACTTCGGTAGTACCAGCCGGCGTTTTGCCTGAGTCCGGCAGCCTTGTCTGGACTGGCGGCGAGGTACTCCTTAATGAGCCGGATGCCTTCGGCTAAGTCCTTCTCCTGCTTGTTGTTATAACCTGCTAGCAGGGAATAAACGAAGGCCCCACGCATCGCCAAATCCCGCGTTTTATCGACCTCTGCCGTGCCTTCAGACCGCTTGGCGACTCGGCGAGCGCTATCGACCAAAGCGGGGGCGGAAACGCTCGCCCGAGCGATCACGGCCGCGACCAACATATCCTCTGTTAGGCGCTCCCCAGGCTTCGCCGCCGGAGCGACCATCGCCACGGCGGAGTCCGCCAGGCGCCAGGCTTCCACGACATTCGCCTGCGTCTTGGGTGTGGTGAGCATGTACAACTGGCACCGCACCGCGCGCACGTCGCGCGGAAAACGTTTGCGCGCCTGGTCGCACCACTGTTCAGCTCTGTCGAACTGCTCCATGTCGTACGCCGACAAAAAGAGCCGCGACAAAATCAGATTGGCGCTCGCCTGAAACTCGTCCGCCTCGAGCGCGCGCTGCGCGGCAATGGCAACGTCCGACGAGCTGAGCGATGGAATCTGGTAGTACAAATGCGACAGTGTGGCCCAGGCGCCGGCCTGACGGCTGTTCAACGTCGTCGCCTTTTCAAGATCGGCGCGTGCGGCCGACAACGCGGCCGTGCGTTTCACGGCGTCGGTTTCGAGCGCCATCACCAGCGGGTAGTACCGCAGATTGCCGCGGACTTCGTAGGCATCGGCATCGTTGGCGTCGACTTCCACGGCATGGTCGGCATGCGTCATCCCCACATCGACCCATTTTCGAATCGCGCTCGCATCGCTGCCGGCCAAGCGAGACCGGCGATAGGCAAGTGCAGCCCGTCGCGCGGCGGGCTCCGCCCACTTTGCGTCGGCTTGTTCCGCGGCGGCGTAGAGTGAATCGGCCGTCCCAAATTCCTGTTCAAGCCCGGGCGCGTCGCCGGCGCTGTTGCGCGCTTCGCCGCTCTTCTGCGCCTGAAGACCGCGCTGCAGGAGCAACCAGGCATCGGAGTTCGTGCTACCGCGCAGCTCTTTCACTTTGATTTCTGAGCCGAGCGTTTGCCGGATCATGTCCGACGCAAAGAACGTTAGGGTGTCGCGCATGGCCAAGAGATTCTTGGCGGGCACTTCAAAGTGCGCGCTGCCAACCTTCGCGCCGCTCGCATCGACGAGTTTGAGATCGACGCCGACTTTGTCGCCCTTCGATTCCACCTCGCCACGTACCAGATACCCTGCTCTGAGCGCTTTAGCGACACTGTCGTCGGCCGCAGCGGAACCGCGGAATTTTTCGACACCGCTCTGTGAAATCACATTCACACTCGAGGCGGTGCCGAGCGAACGAATGAGCCCTTCGGTCAAACCGTCTGCCAGGGGGCCGAGGCTTGAATCTTTGCTGACATCCTTGAAGTAGAGCACGGCAATGCGGTTGGCGTCCGGACTCGATGTCGCCGCATTCTTCCGCCCAAACGGCCCGAACTTCCACGCACCAATCACCGCAATCACCACGAGCAGCACCGTACCTAGCACGCGCGGGTTTTTCCAGACCGGCACTGGTGGAAGAAATTCTTCTTGTGCGAATAGCGCCGACGTGGGGCGCCGTCCCACGGCCATCTGCGAGCCGGAGGGCACGCGCCGCACTGCGGTGGCGCCGCGCATCACGCGCATCGATGTGGTGGAGCCGAGCGTCAGCCCGAGCAGCTGCGCAAAATCGGCGGCGTTCTGCGGACGGTCGGCGGGCATCTTGCCGAGCACGGCAAAGATGGCGTCTTCCACTTCCTCGGGCACCGCGCTGCGCACAATGCGAATGCTGGGCACTGTCTCCATGGCGTGCCGCGCCATGATCTGCGCGGCATTCTTGCCAGCAAAGGGCGGTTCGCCGGCGAGCATTTCGTAGAGCACGCAGCCGAGGCTGTACAAATCGGCGGTGGGGCCAGCGGCTTCGCCGAGCGACTGCTCGGGTGCCATGTACACCGGTGTGCCGACGGCCATCCCCGTTTGCGTCAACTTTTCGGCGCCCGCTTCACTGACGGCACGGGCAATGCCAAAGTCGGCGAC
>CANIWQ010000124.1 GCA_947471365.1 Gemmatimonadota bacterium
AAGATGCAGAAGGACGAAGAGGGCCGGAAAAAGATCACGCAGGGGACGCGCTACGCGACGGTGGTTCTCGCGCTGGTGCAGGCGTGGGGCTTCTCGCTGTTCACGGAAAGTGTGCAGGGCGCCGTGAGCACGCCGGGCTTTGGTTTCAAACTGCAGATGACGCTGGTGTTGACGACGGGTGCGATTTTCGTGATGTGGCTGGGTGAGCAGATCACGGAACGCGGGCTCGGCAACGGCGCCTCGCTCCTCATCTTCTTTTCGATCGTCGAACGTTTCTGGCCGGGCATTGGGCAGACGGTTGGCTTTGTGAGCACGGGCGCGGTGAATGTGCTTGGGCTGATTGCCATTGGCTTCCTGATGTTGGGTGTGGTGGCCGGCGTTGTGATGATCACGCTCGCTGCGCGCCGCATTGCCATTCAGATTCCGCAGCGCACGATGGCCCGGGGCCGTCAGCGCGAGGCGGCGAAGAACTTCATTCCGCTCCGCATCAATAGCGCGGGCGTGATGCCGATCATCTTTGCGCAGTCGTTGATCGTGGTGCCGGGCGCGTTGGCCCAGTTCAGCGGCAACGAACGCCTCAAGGACTTCTCTGATTACTTCCAGCCGGGGACGTGGCTCTACTTTGCCCTGTCGGCCGTGCTGATTCTGTTCTTCACGTACTTCTACACCTCGATCATCTTCAATCCGATCGATTTGTCGGAAAACCTGAAGAAGCAGGGCGGCTTCATTCCCGGCATCAAGCCGGGGTCGAAGACGGCCGAATACATCGATCAGGTGGTGAGCCGCATTACGTTCCCGGGCGCCATCTTCCTCACGATCATCGCGCTCCTGCCGATCTGGATTGCGGATCTCGTGAACGTGCCCTTCAAGTTCGGCGGCACCTCGCTGCTGATCGTGGTGGGCGTGGCACTCGATACGATGGCGCAGATGCAGCAGCACCTGTTGCTGCGCAAGTATGACGGGTTCATGAAGAAGGGACGTGTCCGGTTCCGTGGCCGTCAGGCCGACGGGTCCTGGCAGTAGGACAGAACCATATGATCGTCGTGCTGCTCGGACCTCCGGGCGCCGGCAAGGGGACGCAGGGGGAGCGCATTGCCGCTGCCCTCGGCGTCCCCAAGATCGCTACGGGAGACGTGTTGCGCGCCGCCGTGAAGGCGGGGACGCCCCTTGGGCTCGAAGCCAAGGGCTACATGGACCGTGGCGATCTGGTGCCCGATGTGGTGATTCTCGGGATTATGAAGCAGGCCTTAGCCGCGCCGGAGCAGGCGCGCGGCGTGGTGCTCGACGGCGTGGTGCGCACGGTGCCGCAGGCTGAGGGACTCGCCGCAGTCCTTGCTGAACTGCATCGACCGCTCGACGTCGTGCTGTTGTTCA
Source organism: Gemmatimonadota bacterium (assembly GCA_947471365.1). Taxonomy (GTDB): domain Bacteria; phylum Gemmatimonadota; class Gemmatimonadetes; order Gemmatimonadales; family Gemmatimonadaceae; genus Fen-1231. Next base: position 1,375 of record CANIWQ010000124.1, read on the forward strand.
CGATTGCCGAAGATGCGTTGGTGGCCCGGTTGTCCGGCCGTACGGTGTGCGACGGCTGTCAGACGCCGTTCACGGGGCGTGCCCCTAGTGAGACGCACGCGGAGTGCGCGCAGTCGCCCAAGGGGACGCTGGTGCGTCGCAAGGACGACGAGCCCGATGCCGTGCGGAACCGGATGCGTGTGTATGAAGCGCAAACGGCGCCGGTGGTGGCGTGGTACCGCGCGCACGGCGCCAACGTCGCGGCGATCGATGCGCTGGGCGCGTTGGACGTCGTGCAGGCGCGCGCCCTGAAGGCTGTCGGCAAGGGCTGAGTGATGGTCCAGCTCAAAAGCCCACGCGAGCTTGAGACGATGGCCGCGGGCGGCAAGATCATGTTCGCCGCGCATGAAGCCGTGCGCGCTGCGGTGCGCCCAGGGGCAAGCACGCTCGACCTCGATCGCGTGTGTGAAAATTTCATTCGCTCGCACGAAGGGGCGACGCCGTCGTTCAAGGGACTCTACGGGTTTCCGGCGTCGATTTGCGCGTCCATCAACGAAGAGATTGTGCACGGGATTCCGTCGGCCAAGCGCGTGCTGCGCGAGGGCGACATCATCTCGGTGGACATTGGCGTGTTCTTTGGCGGCATGCATACGGACTCGGCGCGTACCTGGCCGGTGGGGCCCGTGGATGCGGACACGGAACGATTGCTGCGCGTGACCGAGACAAGTTTGGAAGCGGGGATCGAGGCCTGCGTGATTGGCAATCACATTGGCGACATTGGCGCGGCGATCGAGGGCGTGGTGTTGAAGGGGCGCCTGACGGTGGTGCGCGAGTTGGTGGGGCACGGCGTTGGTTTTCAGATGCACGAAGAGCCGCAGGTACCGAACCATGGCAAACCGAAACGCGGTATGAAGCTGGTGCCCGGGCTGACGCTGGCCATTGAGCCGATGGTGAATCTCGGCACCGCGGCCACGCGCACGTTGTCGGACAAGTGGACGGTGGTGACCGCTGACGGCAAGCGCAGCGCGCACTTCGAGCACACCGTCGCGATTACCGAGCAGGGACCGCGGGTTCTCACCCGCTAGTTGCCGCGCGGCGCCTGCCGCACGGTGTCGCTTTGGCTGCGTGCGTCAGGACGACGACGGCGAGCGGCGGTCCAGGATGGCGAACGGCACATATAAAATGATGCAGTTCAACATGCCGATACCGATCATCGGTACCAGGTAGAACGGCCATGGTCCCAGCGCGTCGAGTAGGCTCGCGGTGGGCGGCTTGTGCAGCGTGAACATGTAGTTGCTGCCGACGGCAACGTTCACCACGGTCACGAGCGCCATGTATACAACCGCGCCGGTCACGACACGCCGCACGGAACCCGGTCGCGGGCGAAGCCCTTCGACGAAGGTGAGGTAGAGCGCCGTGATGATGATGAGGCCGTGCGATGCCATGGTTTGCACGGCGCGGAAGTGCGGGAGCCCATAGGCGCCGGCGTCAGGCGTGAGGATGCCCTGTAGCGGCCCGCCGATCCCGAGGAAGTACACGAACTCGTACGCGACGACGTCGAGGGAGAGTAGCGCGTACACCGAGAGCCAGATGAGCGCGGTGCAGAGGTGCAGCGGAAGGTTTGCATCGAGGGTCCATCGCGCGTATTCGAGGCTCCACCAATGCCAGGAGAGTTCGGCGACGGCCAAGGAGAGGGCGAGGCCGACGCGCACCCGTCGGCGTGTGAGGTGATGGCTGCCGCGGAGACTGATGAGCGCGATGGCCAGCGCGGCGAGTAGGGCGAGCGAGAGCAGGTGGGCGCGTCCGAAGAGTTCGAACGGCGCCCCGTGATAGTCGGCGACGAAGTAGTCGCGGAGGTTCACTGCGCGCGCTCAGTCACCGATGGCGCGCTCCACGGCAGCGGTCGCGGTCGCGGCAGCGACGGACGTCTCCGCGACAAGGCGCGCGGCCTCGGCCGCGAGCGCGGTGCCGGCTGATTTGTCGGACATGGCGGCAACGTTGATGCGCACGTTGTACGCGGCACCGCGGCACGCGGCGTCGGCGAGGAGCGCGGCGACCCCAGCGTCACTGACGGCGTTGGTGTTGCCCTTGGTGGCGCAGGTGACCGCGAGTGCGGCGACGGCGGCGCAGGCGCGCGCGGTCTCGAGTGGCACCTCAGCGGCCGTGATGAGTGCGCTCAGGATGGCCGCATCGCGCGCCGCCAGCTCGCTCGGTGTTTCCTTGGGGAGTTTGTACGCGTTGCTGACGAGTGCGTAGGCGTCAGAATCTTTGGTGACGAGCGCGGAGAGTTGGTTGCCAAGGGTGACGGCGGCGAGCGCGAGTTCCTTCATCTCGGGTTCGACGGCCGCGTACTTTTTGCGTCCCACGGTGAGTCCGGCGACCATCTGCGCGAGCGCAGCGGCAAGTTGACCGGCCAGTGCGCTCACGGATCCGCCCCCGGGGACGGGCGCACCGCTGGCGACGGCCGCTACGAATCCGCTGAGTGATTCGCCTCCACCGATGGCGGCGCGCACTTTGTGCTCGAGCACCATTGCCGTGCTGAAGTTCGGAAGGCGGATGTAACGTGCCGCGGTATCGAACAGCACGCGTTCGGGGACAAGTCCGATCAGTTCGCTCTTGGTGGGCGTGACGCCGCGCGCTTCGGCTTCGGTGCGCACGGCGTCGTAGGCGCGGTACAACGGGGTTTTGTCGGTGTCCACGAGATTCATGGAGACCTGCGCTTGGCCATCGACTTCAAGGCCAAGGCCTTTGACGTAGCGCAGTCCACCGCTCGAGCCGCGCACCGCTTTGGCGACGTCCTTGGCCACCTGCACGTTTTCCTTGCCGCCGAGATAGACGTTGTACGCCACCAGAAATGGACGCGCGCCGATGACGGTGGCGCCAGCGGTTTTGTGAATGGCGTTGGGGCCGAAGTCGGGAACGCGGTTAGGGTGCTGCCCGATTTCCTGTGTGGCCAGTTCGAACTCACCACGGCGCACATCGGCGAGATTTTCGCGATCCGGGCGCGTGGCGGCGCGCTCGTACAGGAAGACGGGGATGCCGAGTTCGGTGCCGACGCGTGCGCCGAGTTCGCGGGCGAGGGCGATGCAGTCGTCCATGGTAGCGCCGTCGAGCGGAATGAAGGGGCAGACGTCGGTGGCGCCGATGCGGGGGTGTTCACCGCTGTGGGTATTGAGGTCGATCAGCTCGCAGGCTTTGGCGATGCCGCGGAAGGCCGCGTCCACCGCGCGGTCGGCTGGGGCGACGGCGGTGAGGACGGTGCGGTTGTGGCTCGGGTCGCTGCTGACGTCGAGAATGGCGACTCCCTCGACGGCGGCGATGGCGTCGCGGATTTGGGCGACGATCTCAGGGCGGCGGCCTTCGGAGAAGTTGGGGACGAACTCGACGAGTTTCATTGGAAAGGCTGGGGCGAGGAGACGGTGGACAGTAGACGGAAGTCGGCGAGCGTCGCTTGGGAGCGCCGCCGGCCACACATTGTTCTAAACGTGGACGGTCTACGGTCTAACGTCTACTGCCTACTCGTTATTGCGGGTACTCGGCGGCTATGGTCGCTGTCAGCCACCCGTGCATGGCCGCGTTCCCCGCGATCACCCCCGTGTGCGCCACGGGGCAGGGCTCCCCCTGCAGGTTGGTGGCGATGCCACCAGCCTCGCGTACAAGGAGGATGCCAGCGGCGATGTCCCACGGCGAGAGGATATTCTCCCAGAAGGCGTCGAACCGTCCGCAGGCTACGCTGGCGAGGTCGATGGAGGCGGCGCCGGGGCGTCGGACGCCACTCACGCCGGCCATGACGCGGCTCATTTGGGCCTGGTAGGGGGCGATGTCGGCGTGAACCTTGAAGGGGAACCCCGTGCCAATGAGCGCCCGCTGTGGGTTGCTGATGGCCGATACTTGGCAGGGCTCGCCGTTGAGCCGCGTGCCGCCGCCAAGGGTGGCGGTGAACTCCTCGCCGCCTGGGATGTCGATGACGACGCCCGCGACGAGGATGCCGTCGCGGAGGACGCCAATGGAGACTGCGTACGCGGGATAGCCATGGAGGAAGTTGGTGGTGCCGTCGAGGGGGTCCGCGACAAAAACGAGCCCGCTCGTCTGCTCGTCCGGCGCGATCTGGCTGGCGGTTTCCTCTGCGAGGAAACGGGCATCCGGGTAGGAGGCGCGGACGGTCTCGAAGATCCGTTTTTCAGCCGCGAGGTCTACCTCACTCACGAAGTCGGTGGCGGATTTCTCCTGCCAGACGATCGTGCCGCGCCTTGGCGCCGCGTCCCGAATGACGCTGGCGGCGTCACGCGCGGCGGCGACGGCAATGGCGAGCAGGGACGCGGGTGATTGATCGGTCATTGAACGATGCCTAGGTTTCACGTATGTCACGGATCTTCAGCGGTATCCAGCCTTCGGGCGAACTGCACATCGGAAACTATCTCGGCGCCGTCAAGAACTGGGTGGCGCTGCAGGATCAATTTGAGTCGTTCTTCTGTGTCGTGAATTATCACGCCATCATCGCGCCGTACGCGCGGGAAGAGCTGGAGCGGCGCACGCACGAGATGGCGGTGGGGCTGTTGGCGTCGGGGCTCGACCCCGCGCGATGCACGATCTTTGTGCAGTCGCAGGTACCGGAGCATACCGAGCTCGCGTGGATATTCAACACGGTGACGCCGTTGGGTGAGTTGGAGCGCCAGACCCAGTACAAGGACAAGGCCAGTCGGCAGGAGCAGGTGATGGCCGGGCTGCTGAACTATCCGGTATTGCAGGCTGCGGACATTCTCCTGTATCGTGCGGACATCGTGCCGGTGGGGGAAGATCAGGTGCAGCATCTCGAGCTGTCGCGTGTTGTGGCGCGCAACTGGAACTCGCGCTTCTCGCCAGCCACGCCGTACTTTCCCGAGCCGCAGCCCCGTCTCACGGCGACGCGTCGCATTGTGGGTCTTGATGGGCAGGCGAAGATGTCGAAGTCGATTGGCAATACGGTCGGGTTGCTGGAGACGCCCGAACAGATCTGGGACAAGTTGCGCGGAGCGGTGACGGATCCGACGCGCCAGCGGAAAACGGACGCAGGCGAGCCCGAGCGTTGCGCGACGATCTACCAGCTGCATCGCGCCTTTTCGCCTGCGGAGACGGTGGCGGAAGTTGAGGAGAATTGCCGGGGCGCGAAGTGGGGGTGCATTGATTGTAAGAAGTCGTTGCACCAGCATATGGTCGCCGAGCTGACGCCAATTCGTGAACGTGCGGCGGAACTCGCGAGTGCGCCGTCCCAGGTGACGGCGCTGCTTGATGCGGGCGCGCAGAAGGCGCGGGCGGTGGCGCAGGAGACGATTGGAGCGGTCAAGGATCTGATGGGACTGCCTCGCGCGGTATAGCTCACCGAGCGGCCACGCCGCTCACGGGGAGGCGACATGTTCATACTGGACCCGCAGATCCCATCAGTGGACACGATGGTGTCAGCGTTTCGCCTGGATTTGGCCATGCGACTGGGCCTGGCGGTCCTGGCCGGCGGCGCCATTGGGTTGGAGCGTCAGATTGCCGGCAAGCCCGCGGGGCTTCGCACGAACATTCTCATTTGCCTTGGTTCGGCGCTGCTGATGGATTTGTCGATTCATGTCGGCGATGCGGTGGGCGGCGTTCGAATTGGTGATCCGGGGCGAATCGCGGCGCAGGTGGTGACCGGCATCGGTTTTATTGGAGCGGGGACGATCATGCAGGCGCGCGGCACGATCACCGGTCTGACGTCTGCGGCGACGATCTGGGTGGTGGCCGCGATCGGCTTGGCCATCGGCGCGGGCTTTTATGTGGAAGCGCTCGGCGCCACGGCCATGGTGATGCTCGTGCTGATGGGGCTCGGCCGCGTGGAGCATTTGTTGCTGCGGACGCGGCGATCGATTTCGGCGACGATTCGCACACGCAAGACGTTGTCGCTCGACTGGATGACGCGGACGCTGGCGGATGATGGCATTCGCATTCGTTCGGCCGAAGTGTTTGACCACGCGGATGATCGGGTGTTTGAGCTGTGGTTGCATGGTCCCGCGCGGCAGTTTGAGGTGATTCGCGGGTCGCTGCCCAAGCACGCCGACGTGCTGAACGTGCATCTCGACTAGCGGTGTCGGCTGGCCTCGGCGTTGGTGATTTGCCGCGTGAAACGCTGGCGCCGGGGTGCCGTTTGTGGCACTTTCCGTTGATGTTCCCCCTCGCAGCCGGACCGGCTGGACTCTAATGGAAAAAATCATCAAAGCGGCGGTGGATCGTGGTGCGAGCGACCTGCACATCAAGGCGGGCGACGTGTTTCGCGCGCGCATCGATGGCAAGTTGGTGCCGCTGACCAAGCAGGCGCTGACGCCGGAGCAAACCAAGTCGATTGCGCTCCGGTTGATTCCCAACGAAGACGACCGCGCACAGATTGAAAAAATTCAGGACTATGACTGCTCGTGGGGCGCGCCGGGGATTGGCCGTTTTCGGGTCAATATTCTGCGGCAGCGGTCGAGTTTCATGATCGTGATGCGGGTGATTCCCTTTGAGGTGCCGACGATAGAGAAGCTGGGGCTTCCGGCCGTGCTGCAGACCATTGCGGACGCCGATCGCGGCATGGTGTTGGTGACTGGTGTGACGGGTTCGGGAAAGTCGAGCACAATGGCGGCGTTGATCAATCACATCAACGCCACCAAACACAAGCACATTGTGACGCTCGAGAATCCGCTGGAGTTCTTGCATCGCGACATTCAATGCTCGGTGACACAGCGCGAGATTGGGGTGGACACCGAGAGTTTTCGCATGGGGCTCCGCGCCGCGCTGCGCCAAGATCCCGATGTGATTCTCATTGGTGAGATGCGCGACCATGAAACGATCGACACCGCGATGAAAGCGGCGGAGACGGGCCATCTTTTGATCTCGACGCTACACACGCCGGATGCGCAAAGCACCGTGCTGCGCTTGCTCGCGATGTTCCCGCCGGAGGAGCAGGAGGTGGTGCGGATTCGGCTCGCCGAGTCGCTGCACGCGGTGGTCTCGCAGCGATTGCTCCCGCGCAAGGACGGCCATGGTCGCGTGGCCGCACTCGAAGTGATGATCGTGACCCCCGCCCTTCGCGAGTTGATTTTGGACAAAGAGCGCACGGGTGAAATTCGCGACGCGATCGCGGCCGGGCGTGAGCAGTACGGCATGCAGACGTTCGATCAGCATCTCGCTGATTTGGTGCAGGCCGATTTGGTGGAGTTTGAGGCCGCCGCGGCGGCCGCGGCCAAGCCAAGTGATTTTGAATCGAAGATGAAGACGTTCCGCCGCCGGTTCCCATCCAAGCGCAAAGCCGCAAAGGATGTACCGGATGCCACCCCGATAGACTCTCCACTGGACGACTGATACAATGCTTGCTCTTCGCGGGGTCTTCGGACCCGTGGTTTCGAATTTTGGGAGTGGGTCGGAAGATCTCGATCTTGCCGCGTTTCGCGCGAACATTCGCGCGCATGTGTCGGCCGGGCTCGCGGGGGTGCTGGTGTGCGGCTCCACCGGTGAGGCGACGTTGCTCTCCGAAGATGAACGCCGTGCGGTGCTCGACGCCGCGCGTGCGGAGTCTCCGGCGGGGCGGTTGGTGCTGATGGGGGTGGGCGCCGAGTCAACGCGCCTCACGATTGAGCGATCGAAGGACGCGAAGCGCGGCGGTGCCGACGCGGTGCTGGTGGTGGCGCCGCACTACTATTCCAACGCGATGACGCCGGAGGCGCTGCGTACGCATTATCGGCGCGTGGCGGACGCGAGCCCGCTACCGGTGGCGCTCTATAATATTCCCAAGTACATGCACTTCAAGCTGCTGCCGGAGCTTGTGGCGGAGTTGGCGCAGCACGAGAACATCATCGGGATTAAGGACAGCTCGGGCGATTTGGAGCTGTTGGCCGGTTACCTGCAGTCGCGGAGCGAGACGTTCACCGTGTTGACGGGCAATGCCGGGCAGATCGCGCCGGCGATCGCGGCAGGTGCTGGCGGGGGGATTGTGGCGGTGTCGCTGTTTGCCGGGGCCCAGTGCGT
>CANIWQ010000125.1 GCA_947471365.1 Gemmatimonadota bacterium
CCCTTTCTGGCGGTGGCGGCGTTGCTGGTGAGCGAATGGCGCGCGATGAGCTGGCACGACATTCGGCGATTCTTCGTGCTACGCTTTCACCGCGATCGTGTGGCGGCGCTGCGGGATCGTCAGCGCGCCTTGGCCGCGGAACTGCGCGCGCTGTACGACGCGTTCGACGGCGTTCGCTAGAAGAAACTGGTTCCGTCGAGTCCGGCGGGCAGCCGGATGTGCAGCGCCGAGAGCGCGCTGGGCATAACGTCCACCGTTCGGCGCGGCTGGGCGGCCACCGGCCGATTGAGCAGGAGCGGCACCATCATGTGATCGCGATGGAGCGCGCCATGGCTCGAGACGTGGGGAATGGGCTCCCACCGCGCGCGAAAGTCCCATCCGCGAGCGGCACTAGCGATGATGTCGCCGGAGCGTGGACTTGCGGCGAGCTGTAGCGCCTGCACGATCGCGTCGGGGTAGTCGGAGCCAGCGGTGGCGTCCCAGGCCGACTCGAGGGTGAGCCCTTCGAGCGGCCCCACGCCGAGGGGATCGCCGGTCTCGGGGCGATACGCCCATCGGTCGCGTTCGCGCACAATGCGCGCGCCGCCGCGTCCGTGGGCGCGCACCTCGCAGACGCGATCGCTCGTGGGAAACAGGAGCAGATCAACCGACGGCAGCGCCAGCAGGCGATCCGCGAGCCACTGCCAACGTGCGGTGTGTGACGGCCACCACTGTCGCGTTCGCTCGCGGAGATTCACATAGATGTGCGCCATCGCGTTGCCGCTGACCATTACAGCGGTGTCATGATTGGCGCCCATCACCCACGGGTGGGCGCGCACGCCGAGCCCCCAGTGGCGGAGCTGTGTGGCGAGGTCATCGTGCTGTGTGACCGGCGAGTGTCCGTGATCGCTGACGACCCACAGGTGCGTGCGTTCCCAGCGGCCGTCGCGCAGGGCATCGTCGCGCAGGCGTCCGGCGAGTGCGTCCACAATGCTCAGCGCTTCGAACACTTTTGGTGAATCGTGCCCCGTGGCGTGGGAGGCTTTGTCGATGCCGGTGAGGGCGCAAAAGGCGAAGATCGGTCGGTCGCGCTGCACGCGATGCGCGAACTCATCGGCGATGCGCCGGTCGATGGCGAGCCACCCGTCGACGCCGCCGCGCAAATGGGTGGCGAGCGCGTACAGACCAAAGCCCAGCGATCCGCCAATGCGGTGCTGTGGTGGCAAGCCGCGTCCAATGACGTGGAGGGCACCGAGCGCGGGTTGGGCGAGTTCAAAAACGGTGGGGGTGGTCGAGTCGAGATCGGTGTCGACCTTCCCGAAATCGACGCCGACATAGCTCCGGGTGCGGTGCCAGCGCGAGGTGGCGTGCCCTTCGCGATCGAACCATCGGAGTCCCGGCAGTCCGACGCTCCCCGGGTAGCGTCCCATAAGAAAGGGGGCATATGCGGGCCCCGTGACCGAGGGGAATACCGAGGTCACGGTGTGCAGTGCCCCTTCGGCGCGCAGTTGGGCCAGCGCCGGCGCTCGGCCGGTACTGATGGCCGACATCAGCGTGTCGGGACGGATACCGTCGGCCACGAGCACGATCACTCCGGCCGCTCGCGGGTCGCGGGAAGTCACGCGAGAAAGTAAACTGCGTGAATGGCAAGAGAACAGAAGAAAGGCGATAAACCGTCCAAGCGGTCCGCGCGGGTGCCAACCCATGTGCCGACCGCCAAGCGCAGGACGCCGACGAAGGCGGTCAAGGCGGTCAAGGCGGTCAAGGCGGTCAAGGCGGTCAAGGCGGTCAAGGCGGTAAAGGGGGTCAAGGCGGTAAAGGCGGTAAAGGCGGTAAAGGCTTCAAAATCTTCAGAGGCGACGCCCGCGAAGGCGACGACGCGCGGCCGGCGCACGCAAGCCCAGCTCATGCAGACCGCCGAACACCAGGCGCTGCAGGGCGTGCAGGCGCGGCACGTTGAAGGGCACGCGATGGCGGGACGTGCGATCGACGCGCAGGCGCGCGTACCGGCCGCCCCCACGATCTCCGGCAATGTGGATGACGCCATCCGCAATGTGGTCGAGTCGTATGTGACGGAAGATCAAAAACTGTTGCAGGGCGCCTTGCAGGCCGACGACTTTACGCGCACCGATCCATGGCGCGTGCTGCGAATTCAGGGCGAGTTCATCGAAGGGTTCGACAAACTCGCAAACGTTGGAAAAGCGGTCACCGTCTTTGGCTCGGCGCGCACGTCGCCAGATGACGAGCAGTATCAGGCGGCTGAGATGCTCGGTGGCTTGCTTGCGCAGCGCGGCTTTGCGGTGATGACTGGCGCTGGCCCTGGGATCATGGAGGCGGCGAATAAGGGCGCGCAGCTCGCGGGCGGGCGATCGATTGGGTGCAACATTGAGTTGCCGTTCGAACAAGGATCGAATCCGTACGTGGATACGTCGGTGAACTTCCGATATTTCTTTGTTCGCAAGACGATGTTCATCAAGTACAGCGTGGCCTTCGTCATTTTCCCGGGCGGCTTCGGTACGCTCGATGAGTTGTTCGAGGCCGTGACGCTGATTCAGACCGGCAAGATCTCGCAGTTCCCGGTGGTACTCTTCGGTCGCGCGTACTGGGCCGGATTGATGCGATGGTTGGAATCTCGAGTGGCGGGGGAGAAAAAGATTTCCCCCGGCGACCTCGACCTCATGTTCCTGACCGACGATCCCGAAGAGGCGGTGGAGTTGATTGCTGACGCCTATGAAGCACAAATGAAAACAGCTCGGCAACGGGCGGAGCGAAAGTAATGGCGAAGGACAAACCGACGAGCCGTGCCCGCGGCGGCCTCAAGGCCTCGCGTCACGGTACGAGGACACCGGCAAAAGCCGCTGGCAAACGCGCGAGCGCATCGGGGCCAAAGGCCGTGCAGAAAAAAGCCGCCGAGGCGCGTGAAGCGGCGGGGAAGAAACACTCGGGGGTCTCCGCCAACCGGTTTCTCCGCGGCGCCAAGATTTCGCCGCGCCGCATTGACGGTACGGAGTCGGTGCGCGAACTGATTGAAGGCACGTTCCAAGCGTACAACTCCGGTCGGCTGCGCGAGGCGTGCCAGTTGTACGCCGACCTGATGCTTGAGAAAGACGTCACGGTGGGAATGACGCTCACGGGCGCGTTGACGCCGGCTGGGCTCGGGATGAGCTGCTTGATTCCGCTAATCGAGGCGGGGTTCGTGGATTGGATCATTTCGACGGGCGCCAATCTGTATCACGACACGCATTTCGGCCTTGGGCTTTCGATGCACCGAGGCAATGCGTCGGCGAGCGACGTGGATTTGCGCGAAGAAGGGGTGGTGCGCATCTACGACATCTTCTTCGACTACGACGTGTTGCTCAGTACCGACGCGTTTTTCCGGAAAATCATTCGCTCGCCGGAGTTCCAGCGCCCCATGAGCAGCGCCGAGTTTCACTGGCTCTGCGGCAAGTATGTGGCGGAGCGCGAGCGGGTACTCGGCGTGGGCAACAAGTCGCTCCTGAGCGCGGCGTACAAGTGCGGCGTGCCGATCTACACCAGCAGCCCAGGCGATTCGAGCATCGGCATGAACGTGGCGGCGCTCGCGCTCGAGGGATACTGCTGCACGATTGATCCGAACATGGACGTGAATGAAACGGCGAGCATTGTGCTCGCGGCCAAGCGCAGCGGTGGCAAGAGTGCCATCATGATTATGGGCGGCGGCAGTCCCAAGAACTTTGCGTTGCAAACCGAGCCGCAGATTCAGGAAGTGCTCGGCATTGATGAAAAAGGACACGACTATTTTCTGCAGGTCACCGATGCGCGTCCCGATACGGGCGGCTTGAGCGGCGCGACGCCTGCCGAGGCGGTGAGCTGGGGGAAAATCGACCCCGACCGGTTGCCGGACGCGGTGGTCTGTTATCTCGATTCGACGATCGCGTTGCCCTTGCTCACGAGTTATGCGCTCGCCAAACGGAAGCCGCGGAAGTTGAAGCGGTTGTACGACAAGCGGGAAAAAAACATGGCGGTGCTACGCGCAGAGTTCGAAAAGACGCGGTAACCCGAGGGCGTCGGCGCGCCGGAGCGATTGCCGGACGCCGCTAGTCTGCATAGTTTTCTCGGTAATGAACGGCGCCCGACCGCAAACGATGAGGTCGGGCGCTGGCGTTTTATTGTCTCCCCCTTTCGATGGCGATGCCCGATGATCGAAGCGCTCAAGGTGAAGCTCGGTGCGGAGGTAGAAAAGCTCCGGTACGAGTTGAACGTCACGCTGCCCTTTGAAATCAATCGGGCGGTGGAGATGGGCGATTTGCGCGAAAACTCCGAGTACAAGGCGGCGCTCGAGCGTCAGCGCTTGGTGCAGGCGCGGCTCGGTCAGCTCACCATGCGGTTGAGCAAGCTCGCGTCGATCGACATCTCGCAGATTCCAACAGACCGCGTCGGGCTCGGCACGAAGATCGTGGTGGAAGATCAGGACTCCAAGCATCGCGAGACCTATCACCTGATTTTCGGCGACTCCGTGGAGTTCGACGAAGGGCACGTGACGATGAGTTCGCCGATCGGCCGCGCGATGCTCAACAAGATGAAGGGCGAAGTCGTGGTGCTACGGCTTCCGGCGAGCACCCGCAAGCTGCTCATCGTTGAGCTGATCACGATTCACGACGCGAAGCCGGAAGAGATCGGCTAGGGATCGATCGTAAAGAGACGCGCGAGTTCGGTGTGGTAGTCTTCCACCGCGCTCGCGCGTTGTGCGTTGGTCCATCCCAGTTCTGCGGCGAGTTCCGCCGCGACCGTCTCCGCCTGCGCGCGCCCGTGATCACGCTCGGTGAACGCGACTTTCGTGCGGCGAATGAGCACATCGCCGACGGTGCGCGCGAACTCCCGCGTGGGGTCAGGGAGTCGCTGGTGCGCGGTCACGCAGGCGGAGGGCCGGCGGTCGAGTTGTCGTTCGACGACATCGACCACCTCTTCGGCCATCGCACGGTAGGTGGTGAGTTTGCCACCGGTGATGGCCACAAGGCCGCGGGGGCCGATGGTCACGGCGTGTTCGCGGCTCGCGTCGCCAGCGGACGCCGATTGTGACGCGATCAACGGCCGGATACCGGCCCACGCGGTAATGACGTCGTCGGGGGTGAGCGCGGCACTCGGCCAAAAGGCGTTTGCGGCGTCGAGTAGATATTGCACGTCGTCGCGCGTGGCGCGCACCTGCGACGGGTCTCGTGGCGGCTCGGTTTCCGTGGTGCCGATTACTACGACGGCACCCCCCGGCAACGTGAACAGCACGCGGCCGTCGGTGGGGGAAAGCATCGTGACGGCCGCGCGGTTTCCAATGCGGTCGGCGGGTACGGTGATGTGGACGCCCTTGGAGCCGTGCAGCGCCGGTGGGGCGTTCGGGTCCTCCATCTGCGCGATCGTGCCGGTCCACGGCCCTGTCGCGTTGACGACCACCCGCGCCTGCAACTCGGCGCTGTTGCCGGTGGCGCGGTCGCGGATCGTGGCTCCGGACACGCGGTTGCCATTCAATCGGAGCGCCGTGACCTCCACGTAGTTGAGCGTGGCGGCGCCGGCCTCTGCCGCGCTCACGACGTTGGCGAGGGTGAGGCGTGCGTCGTCGGTGGCGGCGTCGAAGTAGCTGGCGCCGCCGGTGAGGTTCGCCTGCCGAAGGTTGGGTTCCGCCTCGAGCACCCCGCGCGCGCTGAGCGCCCGATGCGGATGTTCGTTGCGAAAGAGGGCGAGGAGATCGTAGAGCCAGAGGCCGGCCACGATTTTCCAGCGCGGGAGCCGAGCGCCGCGGTAGACGGGCCAGGTGAACTGCAGCGGGTGGACGAGGTGTGGGGCGATCTCGTGCAGGATGCGTCGCTCGCGGCTCGACTCAAACACCAAGTGCAGATAGCCGTGTTCGAGGTAGCGGACGCCGCCATGCACCAAGCGGGAGGAGCGGCTGGAGGTGCCGCTCGCAAAGTCGTCCCGCTCTACGAGTACGGTGCGCAGTCCGCGGAGCGCGGCATCGCGGGCAATCCCCGCACCCGTGATCCCGCCGCCGATCACCAGCAGGTCGGCCGGGCGTTCCGTGGCGCGGGAGAGCAGTTCGGCTCGGGAGGGGAGCACGGGGGTCCGGAATCGAGAGGATATGGGGAGTGTAGCATGGGGCCGCCGTCAGCGCGAAGGCACGGGGGGGGGCGAGGGAGGTTTCCGAGCACGGCCAGTCGCGTTAGTTTCGACCCTCATGATGGTGCGGAGTCCCCCAGCCCGTCGTCTCCTCCGCGCCTCTCCATGTCCAGCGATTTGATGGAGGTTCGTGATGCACAAGAAGATTGCCGCGCTGTTGGTGAGCGCCCTTTCGGTGACCGCCACCGCCTGCGGCCCCAAGCAGGTGAGCCTTGCTGCGGAGCCCGCGAGCGCCGTTCTCTACAAGGTTGGTGCCACGCCGACCGATACCACGCGGCTCGGTGTGGGCTCCGCGGTCCTGACGCTGCCGGACAACGGTTTTCAGCGTGTGTGGGCCGTCGCGCCCGGCTTTGTGACGGTGGTGCGCGACGTCACCGCCGTGGACGTCGCCGCAAAAAAGCCGATTCTCATTCAGCTCAAAGACCGCATGGTCAAGCTGACGGTGAGTCCGGCCGACGTCAGCGTGACGCTCGACAATAACCAAAGCCTCAACCCCAAAGTGACGAACTACATTGGCGTCAAAGAGGGGACGCAGCGGATCCTTGAGGTGAAGGCGCAAGGATTCAAGACGGTGACGCGCACGTATGCCAACCGCGAAGGCCAGCCGACGCCGCCGGAAGCGGACGACATCGTGCTCAATCAGCGCGTGGTGCTGGTGCGTGTGACGCCCGGCGGATCGCAAATAGACATCAACGGCGTGAAGTACGGCGAAGATTTTGCCGAGGTGGTGATTCCGCCCAATGGCTGCACCACGGTCAAGGCCTCTCGAGCTGGCTATATGCCGGTGGAGAAGCAGTATTGCGTGCGCGACGGGATTCAGCCTCCGCCATTGCAGGATCGCCTCACGCTTTCGGACCGCGCTTTTGAAGTGCGTCCGGAGCCAGAGACGGCCGAAATGTGGGTGGCTGGCCGCCGAGTGGGCGTGGGTGCCCAGCGGATTGTGGTGCGCGAAGGGCAGTGCGTGGTCGTGGAAGCGCGTGCGCCCGCCTACATCTCGTGGACCAAGGAATACTGCCTGCGCGACAACGGCTCGCCGCTGCCGCTCGACGCCGATGTGGCCAAACTCAACGGCGACGGCTCGTGGTCGATGTCCACCGAGAGCGATCAAGCGAACGTCAACTTTGCCGTGGCGGTCAACGACAAGCGGACGGAATCCGACGCGTGGAAGATTCTGGGCCAAATCGTCACGAACTACTTTGACGTGCTGGAACTGAGTGACAAAGAGACCGGTTACATCCGCACGGGCTGGAATGTGACGAGTGTGCAGGAATGCTGCATTATCCGCACCCGCATCATCGTGAAGCAGGCCACGACGTCGCCGTTGCGCTACACGGTGAAGCTGGTGAGCGAGCACTCGTACATAGCCAAGAGCGCCAAGGATGACGAGGCGTTTCAGGCCTGGAGCCGTATCCTGCTTCGCTACAAGGACGTGATTAACGAGATCCAGGAGCGCCTCAAGTAGGTGCCCCAATGGCAGGGACGGTGGCCGAGTCGTAATTTCCACGGACTATGACCACTCCCCTTCGCGGACGCCGAGTCGCGATTATCGCCGGCGTTCGCACGCCATTTGCCAAAGCGGGAACCACGCTCAAGGGGTTCACGGCGATCGAGTTGGGCAAGATCGCCGTCACGGAGCTGATCCACCGCACCAATCTCGACCCGGCGTCGCTGGATCTACTGACGTTCGGGACCGTCATTCCGTCCGTGGTCGCGCCGAACATTGCGCGCGAAGTGGCGTTGATGCCGCTGCTCCCCAAAGGCGTGCAGGCGTGGAGTGTGAGCCGAGCCTGCGCGTCGGCCAATCAAGCCATCACCGACGCTGCCGATCAAATCATGCTCGGCCACGCCGACATTGCGATTGCTGGCGGGGCGGAGTCGCTCTCGAATGTGCCCATTCTGCATTCGCGCGGCTTCAGCGATGCGTTGGTCGCGGCGAGTAAGGCCAAGACGATCGGCCAGCGCTTGCAGGCATTCTCGACGGTGCGCGCCAAGGACTTCATTCCGATCACACCGGCGATTGCTGAACCAACGACGGGCGAGTCGATGGGGCAGTCCGCCGAGAAGATGGCGAAGATCAATGGGGTGTCGCGCGCGGAGCAGGACGCGCTCGCGCTGGCGTCGCACCAGAATGCGGCCAAGGGAACGGCTGACGGTCGGCTCACGGCGGAGATTGCGCCGGTCTATCTGCCGCCCAAATACGAGCAGGCGATGACGGTCGATAACGGCGTGCGGAGCGATTCGTCGCTCGAGCAGCTCGCCTCGTTGCGGCCCGTGTTCGATAAAAAATACGGATCGGTGACGGCCGGCAACGCGTCGCCGCTCACGGATGGCGGTGCGGCGGTGCTTCTGATGAGCGAGGAGCGAGCCAAGGCGCTCGGGTACGAGCCCATCGCGTACATCCGTAGCTACGCGTATGCGGCGCTGGATCCCGGCGAGCAGTTGTTGCAGGCGCCGGTGTTGGCCGCGCCGATTGCGTTGCAGCGGGCCGGCCTGACGTTGCGCGACATGGATCTCGTGGAAATGCACGAGGCGTTTGCGGCGCAGGTGTTGTCGAACTTGCGCGGTTTTGAATCCAAGGAATGGGCGGCGCGGGCTGGGGTGTCGGCGCCGCTCGGGACGGTGGATCGCAGCAAGCTGAACGTGCTGGGCGGCTCGCTGTCGATTGGGCATCCCTTTGGCGCGACGGGTGCACGCATCACCACGACGCTCGTCAACGAACTCGCGCGTCGCGGTGGCCAGTTCGGCCTCATGACGGTGTGCGCGGCCGGCGGTCTTGGCTTTTCGATGGTCGTGGAGCGCGCATGAGCAACGCCCTCTCTCTGGTGATGGATGGCGGCGTGGCCGTCATCACGTTCGACTTGCCGAATGAACCGATCAACAAATTCTCGGCGGCGGTGATCGCCGAATTCGAAGCCATTCTTGTGCGCATTGAACAGGATCCGGCCATCACCGCTGCAGTGTTGATCAGTGGAAAGCCGGACACGTTTATTGCGGGCGCTGATATCGACGCCTTTCTGGATTTCACGTCCGCCAAGGATGCAGAGCGTGCGAGTGGCACGGGGCATCAGGCGATGTTCCGACTTGAGAAATGCCGCGCGCCGATTGTTGCGGCGATCAACGGGGCGTGCCTCGGCGGCGGACTCGAGGCGGCGCTGAGTTGCGCGTATCGCATTGCGACCGACAATCCCAAGA
>CANIWQ010000126.1 GCA_947471365.1 Gemmatimonadota bacterium
CCACGCGCCGGATTCACCCTCATCGAAATGATGATGGCGATCCTGCTGACGATGCTCGTCTTTGCCGTCACCATTCCGTTCTTCCGCATGCAGACGAATGCGGTGGACACGGGTGCCGGGCGCTTGGACGCGATGCAGAACGCCCGTTTTGCGCAGAATGCCATTGATCGTGAGCTACGTCTCGCCGGCGGCGTGACGGGGCAACCCGTCATCGTGCAGGCCGACAAGTTCGCCGTCACGTTTAACGTCGATCTCGTGTCGCGGGTGCTCAACGACCCGAACTCCACGTACTACGATCCGAGCGCCGACTCCCTGGCGACGGACAGCTGGGCGCCTGCGCGCAAGAAGGCGCTGCCGGTCGTTTCCAAACAGTATCCGCTCCAGTACTACAACGACGGTAGCGGCGTGCAGAGTCCGGCCGAGACGATTTCGTATTTCGTTGGCGTCGATCCGACGGCGGGTCGCTCCGATCTGTTTATCCTCTACCGCCGCATCAATGATCGCGACAGCACCGTGGTCGCGCGCAATATCTGGATCCCCACCGATACGAACTATTTCTTCCGCTACTATCGCACCGACACTGTGGGCGTGATCTCGATGATCGCGATGAATACGCTGCCGAAGTATTGGGACGACGCCACGCACATTCTTGACTCGGTACGCGTGGTGGAAATGCGCATCGCGGGGCTCTACCGCGACGTCAAGAAGGCCAAGGACGTGATCCGCACGGTCTATCACAAGACGCGACTGTACAACGCGGGCATGCTGCGCCTGTCAACCTGCGGCGCGGCGCCGCTTGGGCCGCAAGCCACGACCGCCGTGCGCGATACCAGCGTGACGGGCGTGACAACCGACATCCACGTCACGTTTACGAACTCGCTTGAGGAAACGGCCGGTGAGCTGGACGTCGCCACCTATCTGATCATGCGACGGCTCAGCTCCGGCACCGACTGGGAAGTGCTTGGTAATATGGTCGCCAACGGTAGCACGTCGTACACCTTCCTCGACACGAGCTTCAAGACCGGGTCATGGGTGTACGGCGTCGTGGCGCAGGACTGCTCACCGACGAACTCGACCATAACGGCGGCCTCCGCCGTGACTATTCCATAGAGGTGGTTGCCATGCGCGATTCAGCTGCACGCCATTCCGAGGAATCGAGCCGTTTGCGCGTCGAGCGCATTGGGCGTCTGGCGCGCGTCGCACGCCGCGAGCGCCGCGAGCGCCGCGAGCGCCGCGAGCGCCGCGGCTCGGCGCTCGTGCTCGTGCTGATCATGACGCTGTCGCTCGCCGGGCTGGCCATCTCGGCGATCTACCTGACGTCGAGCACCGGCCTCCTCACGCGCTACTACGACAAAGAGCGCGACTATCGGTACGCCGCCGAGGCGGCGCTTGCGCTCGGCAAGTCGCGCGTCAATAAGGACACGGCGTTGGGTCTCCCCGACGACACCGCCAAAACCATTCTCAGCGGTTCGTCGCTGACCGACGCAGGCGGCTCGACGATCTCGACGATCAAGGTGAATCTCTACGCGGCCTACACCGGTGACACGGTCGGGATCTACGGACAGTTTGTGACGCTGCTGTCGCAGGCGTATGACACGGGCGGCACGCGCCACGTGCGCCGACTCGATCTGACAGCCGAGAGTTTCTCGCGCTACGCGATGTTCGTGGACTCGTTCCCGTCTGGCGTGGCGTACGGCACCGGCGAGTTCATTCGCGGACGCGCGCACAGCAACACGCTCTGGGGCTCGTCGGGATCGCCGGGCCCGCACTATTACGACACGGTCTCCGCCGTGACGACCATCAGCACGTCGGGCACGTACGACCGCGGAAAGATCGCCGGTGCGGCGCGTGTGCCATATCCGACGGTCGCCAAGCTGTCGGCGTTGCCGGGGTACGCCACGACGGGCAACTTGAACTTCACTCCGGTGACGGGCAGCGCGGCGGCGGCGACCAACGGTGCCGTAAACATGAGCGGCCGCATCGATGCCTCGAATGCCGTGCGCGGCACGCGCCTCAGCTTCAGGCCGGTGGACTGGACCAACCACGGCAAGCTGGCCGACAGTTCGTACTTCAACGAACAAGACGGCTTCATGATGCTGTTTGATCTGGCGTCGGGGATGGACACCGCGAGCCTGCGCGCCGAGATGCCGCGATCGGGCAGTACGCCGGTCACCAATATCGTTATGCTCAACCAGTGCGGGCTACTCGTGACCATCAGCAACCGCCGAGAGTTCTTCCCCGTTTCGCGCTTCCGAGAGTTGTGGGTGCGCGCCCGTGTGAAAGGCTCGACCTCGCCGGTGATCTCCGCCGCGGACACCGCGACGATGGGTACCGGCAATGCGGCGGCATACAATAAGATTCTGAGTTACGGCCCAGGATTCTCACGCTGTTTTCCGGCCGGCAGTCCGTATCTGATGCTTTCGGAGCGGCTGACCAACAGTAGTTGTGCACTGGATTCGACGAACGTGGCAGCAACGACGTACTACGCGTGGGGTTCTGGGGCGAGCGGCGGCGGGTGCAACTCGTCCAAGCAGTACGGCGGTCAAGACAGCACGTTTACGCCGAACGTGTCGCGCTGCCTCATCTCGCAGGCGGCGCCGTCGCCCTCGACGGCAGGCGGAAACTGTACTGGTTCGGTCCGGCTAGGCAACTGGCGCGCGTGGGGCGGCACCGCGGTTTCTGGCTCACCGACTTCCATTCAGACGTCGCAGAAGGCGTACATGTGGCCGCTGTACAAGCCATACAACCTCGCGTCCAAGGGTGTCGTTCACGCGACGGCCGGGCCGCTCTTTATGAGCGACACGCTGCGCGGCAATGTGACCGTGTACGTGCTCGGCCGCATCACGGTCATCGATGACCTCGTCTATGATCAGGTGCCGACGAACTTGAACTACGTGTGCCGCAACTTCCTTGGCATCATCGCGCGCGACGAAATCATGCTGGCCGATGCGGCGATGAACCGGCCACGCCCCGACGCTGGCGGCACGATGCGCTTTCTCGGGCCGAACATGAACTACGAGTTGCACGCCGTCACGATGAGCCTGACGAACGCCGTGGGCATTGAGAACTATGCGGGCAACACCCAGGCAGGCGCGACCTGCCAGGGCAACAATATGTCCGGCGGCTGCATCAACCAGATCGGCGGGGTCATTCACAAATGGGTGCCGGTCACATTCTCCGGCACGGCGGGTATGCGCGAAAACCGCTCGGTGGATCCGTGTCAGCTCACCAACCGAAAACCGCCGTTCTTCCCAATGACCGGTCGGTATGTCGACAACAAGTACTACGAAATTGATCCGGTCAACGTCGCGGCCTGGACGCAGGTGAAGAGCTACTACGCCAAGTTGCGCGGCCGGTCGGCGCCCTGAGCTGTTGTTGGGGAGGAACATGAAGGGGCGGCCACCGGGTGGGGTGACCGCCCCTTCATGCCGTAGGCGCGCCGAGCGGGACTCGAGCTTCCGTGCGACCGCGCTAGAGCAGTCGCTCCTGCGTGTCGCCCGACGCCGGCAACACCTTGTGGCAGTTCCGGCAGCGCGCTTCATAGGACTCGGCGCCACCGACCATCACAATCGGCGAATCGTAGGCGGCCGGTTTGCCGTCAATTAGCCGCTGGTTGCGCGTCGCCGGCGAACCGCACATCACGCAAATGGCGTGCAGCTTGTCGACGATCTCCGCCACGCACATCAACTGCGGCATCGGGCCAAATGGTTCGCCGCGAAAGTCGATGTCCGTGCCCGCCACAATCACGCGGCGGCCACGGTCAGCGAGATCGTTGGCAATCGCGATGATGCCTGCGTCTAAGAACTGCGCTTCATCAATCGCGATGACCTGCGCCTGCGGATCCAGCCGGAGCCGAATCTGCTCCGACGAATCCACGGGGGTCGCCTCGATGGCTCGGCCATCGTGCGACCCCACCTGCATCACGCCGCCGTACCGGTCGTCGAGACGCGACTTGAACACCTGCACCCGTTTGCGCGCGATCATCGACCGCCGCACCCGGCGCATCAGTTCTTCACTCTTCCCGCTGAACATGACGCCGGCGATTACCTCGATCCAGCCGCCGTTCAGCTGAAAAGAGCCGACACTCATTTATCTCTCCCCCGGGGACGGTCGTCGTCACGGCGCGGGCCGCGGGTGAATGGGCGCGACGGACGTGCGCTGGCATCACTGCTGCGCGACGGCCCACCGGGGCCACTGCGGAAGGGCGGACGGTCACCGCCGCGCACGGGCGGACGATCGCCACCGCGAGCCGGCGGACGGTCACTACCGCGAGCGGGGGGACGGTCGTCGTCGCGGCGTGGGCCGCGGTCACTCGGACGCGCCGAACTGCCGGTGCGGAAAGGACGCTCCTCGCGCGGCGCCCGATCCGTACGGAACGGACGCTCTTCACGCGGGGCGCGTTCCGCTGAGCGGAAGGGACGGTCTTCGCGCGGCGGGCGCGAGTCACGGCCGGCATCGCGCGACGGGCGCGAATCACCACCGGCATCGCGTGGCACTGGGCGTGCGGCGGCGAATCCGTCGGCACGCGCCTTTTCTTTTTCGTACAGACGCAGCGCGGCGCCGGCAATCGCGAGCCCATCGAACTCGGCGAGCATTGGTTCGAGCGCGAGCACTTCGTGCGCCGGATAGCCCGACGCGAGAGCACCGCGGAGCAGGCCACGCAACGTTTCTTCGTGCGACCGTGCGTCACGAACGGCGCGGGTACGTTCCAGCGGAATGACCGTCACACCAGCCAAGCGCGTCAGCGCATCGCGCTGACGGGAGGTCACGAGCGCCACGATCCGCACCGGATGCGCCGTAATCGCGGCCTGCAACGCGGCGGTGGACGGAACGCCCACCATCACCGCGAGCGCAACGCTCGTGGGGACGGCGCCGTCGCTGATCGAGACGAGCGTGGAATCGGCAGCGTAGCCCAGTGCGTCGAGCACCGTGCGAACAGCAACGCGGGTGCGCTCGTCTTCGGCCACAATGACCGTCGACGGCGGGTCGAGTTCGTCGAGCAACTCGGACAGTGGGGCCAGCGGGGCGTCCGGGGTGACCACGCGGGCATAGAGTGCGGTGGCCGGAACGTCCGGATTGGCCGCGGCGGTCAGGGCGGTGAGCCCCATGCGGCGCGCCTTGTGCAGGTAGCGCTCGATCAGCGTCTCAACCGCCGGTGTCGGCTCGGCAGCCGTGAGCACCCGCGAGCCCGTCTTGGGGGTGTCCGCCAGGACGAGGGAGAGGGCTTCGTCGGCGTCGGCGTATTCATCGGCCGCGGCAAACACGATGCTCTGGACTTCGTCGAGCTTGAGGGCCGAGGCCTTGAGGAGGTCGGCGAGCACTGCCGGCGAGGCAACCAGCGCCTGCGTCGGGGTATCGCGGAGCATCCGTGCGCCGCGGGCGGCATTCGAGACAGGGAGCACGCGCAGGCCGGCGGCTGCCGGCATGGCCTGCAGTTGGCGTCCGAGGGCGTTGGCGCTCGTGCCATCGGGGACGATGACCAGTACCTGAAGGGCGGGAATCGAGCGGTCCGCCCGTTCTAGTGCACCGGCGACTCGCTCGGCGACGGCCGCCCAATCGGCGGGGATAAAGTGCGCCACATGGGCGCTGCGCACGGCTCCGGCCGTTTCGCGCTCGTTCTCGCTCACTGCTGCCTCGAATGTCAATGGCGCGGCATATGCCGCGTAGTGTATCGTTCGGAAGTCGAACGATTGTAATCTATCACATCGTTTCGAAACTCGCCGACTTTCACGCCCCACGTGCGCTGACGATGACACCGATTCTCCGGTACCAGCCCTCCGCCAACATCGCGCAGCTGCGCGAGTCGGCCACCATCGCGGTTTCTGCTAAGGCCAAGGCGCTCAAGGCGGCCGGACGACAGATTATTGACCTCGGGGCCGGTGAACCGGACTTCGACACCCCGTCTTTCATCAACGAAGCGGCTGCCAAAGCGGTCCAGAATGGGGCCACCCGCTACACCGCCACCGAAGGGATCCTGCCGTTGCGCGAGGCCATTGCCGCGCAGGCCAATGCGACCTACAAAGGCGCCGATCGCGTGCTGGCGGGCGATATCGTGGTGTCCACCGGTTCTAAACAGTCGCTGTTCAACGCCTGTTTCACGCTCTTTGGCCCCGGCGACGAAGTCCTGATTCCGGTGCCGAGTTGGACGAGCTATTTCGAGATGGTGGAACTGGCCCGCGCGACGGTTGTGCCGGTCGCGGGTGAAGCGTTGCGCGGCTTCAAGGTGACGGCCGCGCAGCTGGCCAAGGCCGCGACGCCGCGCACCAAGGGACTGATGCTCAACTCGCCCGTGAATCCCACCGGTTCGGTGTACGATGAGGCCGAGTTGCGCTCTATTCTCGACCTCGCGTCGGAGCGCGGGTGGTGGGTATTGTGCGACGAGATTTATCAGCGCATCGCGTATACCTCGGCGTCGGCACCTGGCGCCTTTGATGTGGCAACGACGCGTGACAACCTGATCGTCATCAACGGTGTCGCTAAGGCGTACGCGATGACCGGATGGCGCATCGGCTGGACGATTTCGCAACCGGCCGTGGCCAAGGCGATGACGGCGTTTCAGTCGCACACCACGTCCAACCCGGCAGCGGTGAGTCAGCACGCGGCGCTCGCGGCGATGACGCGCACCGCGGAGGCCGATGCGGCCATCGCCGCGATGGTGTCGCAGTTCCGGGCGCGGCGCGATTCTGCGATGGCCATTCTGCGGCAGGATCCGCGCATCGAGGTGGTGGCGCCTGACGGGGCTTTCTATCTCTTCATTCGCGCGCCCAAGACGGCGTCTGGGGAAGATGCCGGCTCTGCCTTCGCGGCGAAGCTCCTCGATCAGGCGAGCGTGGCGGTGGTGCCAGGCTCCGCCTTTCTCACGCCGGACTGGATTCGCGCGTCGTACGCGGCGGAGCAGTCGGAAGTAGATGAAGCCATGCGGCGCATTGTGGCCGCCTATGCCTCGCCAGCCTAGCGCGCGAACGATTTCGATGTTCCGTGCGCGGATTGGCGCTCGAGAAAGCGCCGCGCGTCCTGCAGATTAGGTCACCGGAATCGGAGTGAATGCGTGGAACTTGCCGTACGAGTCGAACCGACAGACGTGCCGCTCCCGGCAGTGGCATATCGCTGGGATGCGGATACCGATATCCTCACCGCGAGTATGCATGCGCCCGCCGTTGGGGAAGGGATGTCGGGGTCGGTCGAGGTCGAAGGGGGCGACGGATCGTGGCTCATTTTTGATGTAAGCGCTGGACGCATTGCCGGGGTCGAGGTGGCGGTGTGGCCAGACGTGCGCAAGGTGGCATCGCTCGCACCGCCGGCCGATGCCGCGCCAGCGCGCGTCTGCATTCCCGCACGTCGTTCGCAGCCGGGCATTGCGGCGCTCGAAGTCGAGACCGAGCTCGCGGCGGACGCCGATGTGGCCGAACGGACGATTCATTTTCGTATTGGGCCGGTGCGGCGCGTGCGGCACGTCTTGATTGCGCGGGACCTCGCATTAGATGTCGACGAACGCGAACGCGTCGCCGGCGTGTGGCTGTTGAACGTTCCCCCGTTTCCGGCGGAGTCATGATCACCACCATCGTGCTTGTGAAAGCGGAGCCGCGGCTCATCCCGCAATGCGCGCGCAAGCTGGCGGGCATCGACGGCGTGGCGGAGGTCTATTCGGTGAGTGGCGAATGGGACCTCGTCGTGATGGTGAAGGTGCCGCAGTTTGAAGACATCGCGCGCATCGTCACCGAGGCGTTTCCCGAGGTGCCAGGGCTCGTGCGCACCACCACGCTCACCGCGTTCCGCGCGTATTCCAAGGCGGATCTCGAGCAGGCGTGGGACATCGGGGTCTCCTGATTCCACTCGAAATGGCCGGTGGGCTGACGGCCCGCGACGCGCTGCGCGTGCTGCGCGAGCTGAGCGCGCGTGGCGACACGCCGCCGGCCACGCGCGCCGATGACGACACGCCCCTCGAGTTTTCCTCCCTCGACGGCGACCCGCCGCGGCTCCAAGCGGCCACCCCCATCGAAGGCGATCGCCTCTCGGTGCGCGACCTCGCCGAACCACCCATCGCCGGCTTTCACGCCTTTCTCGACGGCGTGCAGAACAGCCGCGTCGTGGAACGGTGGTCCACCGGCATGCCGGTGGTGCACGGCACCGTGGCTGCGGTGGTGCGCGTCCGCATGGAGCGCGAACTGTCCACCTGGCGTGATGCGCCGCTGATTGCTCGCGCGTTCTATCTCCCCGTGTCGCTCGTGGCGGACGGTAGTGTCGACGCGATGCGCGCCGCTGGGCTCGATGTGGTAGACACCATAGACGGCGCGGTCGGCGCGGTCGGCGCGGTCGGTGCTGCGGTGCGGCACCCCGCGGAGTTGATCGCGCTCGCACGCACCGCGGTGCAACGCAAGCGCGAATCGTTGGAAATCGCGCTCGCGGAGCAGTGGTGCCTCGAGGGTCACGGGCCGCTGTACGTGGACGGTGGCATTGCCGCGAGTGGCGCGGCAGCGCAGCACGAGCACGCGGTGGGGGTGGTGAAATCACACCGGACGCTCTACGCCGAAGGCGATGCGGTCGACACGGTGCTGGCGCTGTCAGAGGGGGCGCGCACCACGGGCTTTGAAATTCGCTCGCCGCGCCGAACAGGGGTGGCCAGCTGGTACCTGCGGCTCCGCGACGCCCGAGGTCGCGACCCATTCTTTGGGCTCGTGCGCGTGGAGATTGCCCGCGCGCATTTTTCCACGGAGCGCGCGGACCTCGTGAGCCGGTGGGTGCTCGCCGAACGGGCGCCCGTGTCGCTCCCGGACCGGCGATGGAGCACCATGGCGTACGGGATTCGCAGTTGCGAGGAGTACCTGCGAGCGGTCACCGCGTAGCGCGGTGCGCCGCCGTCGGCCCCTCAACTGACCGTGACCGACGCGGCCGCGCCCTGCTACCTTTCGCCGTACGATGAACACCGTCCTAGGCCGCATCGTCGCCACTGAGCGACGCCCAAATACTCCGCACGAATTCCACTTCTGGACCGCCCTCGACTCGCCCGTGGGGATCGGCACCATTGTGCGCGTGGAAGGGGAGCAGCCGGTCAATGGCGCGCTCCCCCGCACGTATGGCGTCGTCACAGAAGGGTTCGCCTATACCGATCTCGAAACACCACTGCACGACGTCCTCGGGCACGACGGCTCGCCGTCGTCCGCTGGCGCGGCGCCCACTCGGCGCACGGAAGTCCGGCTCTACTCCGCGGCGGTACTGCGACACATTCCCGAAGAGCCGCTCCAGCCGGTGGGA
>CANIWQ010000127.1 GCA_947471365.1 Gemmatimonadota bacterium
CCGCCGCTGACGCTGGCGACCGCGTCGTTGGAGGAAAGCCAGGTGAATGACGCCGAGCTTACCGAGCGACCGTCACGCGTGAACGCGGAGGCGCTGAGGGTGGCGGTGGCGCCGGATTGCAGCGTGATGGGAGCCGTTGGTGCAACGTCTACGCGGCCGACGGAGTTGTCCACGGGCGTGGTGACGCCGGTGGAACCGCTATTATTGGAGCCGCCGCCTCCACCTCCACCGCAGGCGACCACAACACAGCTGAAGAGAGCCACACAGCAGGCGCGTGACAGGCGGGGAAACGGCAGGGGAACTCCTGTCTGTGTGGTTCGAGCGGGAGAAATGAAAGCGGCGCCCGAATGCGCACCGCGGATGCGAAATGCGGAATGTGGGTGGCCGACGGCACGGCGTCAACCGCGCCTCGGAGCGGAACACACACCCAATCACCTACGTCCGAGACAAGAATCGCTTAAGCTTCTTACGCGTCCGTGCCGTTCCAGCCACCGCCCCCAAACTCCCGGCCCTCGCCGGGCGTGGAGCCTTGATGCCCCGCTCAGTCGCGTTGCTCGCCTTCGCCCTGCTCTTTCCGCATCGGTCCCTCGCGCCTCGTGCGCCAGACACCGTGCGCGTAGAAGGCGGACAGGTGGTGGGTACCATCACCGACGGACTCCGCGTGTTCAAGGGTATTCCATACGCGGCCGCACCGGTTGGCGCATTACGATGGAAGCCGCCGCAGCCCGTGGCCGCGTGGAGTGGCGCGAAATCCGCCGATGCATTTTCGCCGGAATGTGTGCAGCCGCCGTACCCTGCGGGTTCGGCGTATTTCATGCCGCCCGAACCCATGAGCGAAGACTGCCTCTACCTCAATGTGTGGAGCGCGGCCGCGGCCGGAGCGAAGCGGCCGGTGATGGTGTGGATTCACGGCGGCGCCTGGACGCGCGGCGCTGGCTCCGTCGGTATTTATGACGGTGCCAACCTCGCCAAGAAAGGGGTGGTCGTCGTCTCGTTGAACTACCGCCTTGGGTCGCTCGGTTTTCTGGCGCACCCGGAACTCACTGCCGAGTCGCCCGCGCATGCGTCGGGCAATTATGGCATGCTCGATCAAGTGGCCGCACTGCGCTGGGTGCAACGCCACATCGCCGCGTTTGGTGGCGATGCGTCGCGCGTCACGATCTTTGGGGAATCCGCAGGCTCGTGGAGTGTGAACGTGCTGCAGGCGTCACCGCTCGCAGCGGGGCTCTTTCACCGCGCCATTGGCGAGAGTGGCGGGCGCTTTGCGCATAATCCCACCTTGGCCGAAGCCGAGCAGGGGGGCGTCGCGCTGGCCGCCTCGCTGGGGGCCACATCGCTCGCGGCGCTGCGTGCGCTTCCGGCGGAGCAACTCGCGAATGCGCGGGCCTTCAACACCGACGTGACCGTCGATGGGCTTCTGCTCACCGATCAAGTCGCACGCACCTTTGCCACCAAGCAACATCGCATTGTGCCGGTGCTGGTCGGATCAAACGCGGATGAGTTTACGACCCTCACGAGTCCCGCGCTCTTTCCCAAAACGATGGACGGCTATCGCAAAATGGCCGAGCTGCGCTTTCCGGGGATGCTGGCGGAGTTCGATGCGGTGTACCCCGTGAAGACCGATGCCGACATTGCCGGCGCCATCCTCGGCGCTGGGCGCGATCAAAGCTTTACGCTCGAGATGCGCACCTGGGCGCGGTTCGGGAGCGCCGCGGGCGCCCCTGCGTTTTTGTATCAGTGGACGCACGTGCCGCCCATTCCCAATCCCAAGTGGGGGGCGTATCACGGGTCGGAAATTATTTACGCGTTCAATAACGTGCGGCAGCGGTCAGACGCGCCGGCCCTCGATCTCCGTTTGTCCGACCAGCTCTCGAGCTATTGGGTGAACTTTGCGACGTCGGGCAATCCCAACGGCCCTGGGCTTCCGCACTGGCCGGCGTATGATCGGGAGAGCGAGCCCTACCTCGAACTCGGCGACAGCGTTCGCGTCGGGCAGCATCTCCTCAAGGCGCAGCTCGATTTTTTGGAGCGGGTGGCGGAGCGACGGCGGGTGCCGTAGGGGGGCGCGCGGTGGTCTGATACGCCGCATCCACCGGCGCGTCGCCGTTGGGCCAGTCTTTTTCCTTTCCGGAAAAATCTGGCCGCGGCCGCGCCTCGAGATAGCCGGCAATGTCAAACGCCGTTTGCGGGCTGATGGTCCCCGGTAAGTCAAAGGGCATGTTGCGCCGAATGAAGGCCGCTGACACTCGCACGCGCGCCATGCCGGAGCCGATGTTAAATGATGCGGGCCCCCAAAGCGGTGCGCCGCTCAGCGCGGGGGTGGCCCCCTTGAGCCCTTCGCCATTGGGGCCGTGGCAACGCGCGCACTGTTCCAGGTAGGCGAGTTTGCCGTGAAGCGTGTCCGGTGCCAGCGGCACCAACGAATCAATGCCGCTCCCCGGCAACCGACGGCCCGACGCCGTGCCGCGCGAGAGCCACGACATATACGACACGATGTCGCGCATATCGTCGCCATCGCTCGCGAGCGCGGTGCCATTGAGACTGCGTTGTATACAATCGTTGATGCGATCTTCAATCCGCGCCACGCGCCCTGCGCGCGAGCGATACTGCGGAAAGCGTCCGTACACGCCCACCCACGGCATGGCATAGGCGCGGGTGCCGTCGTCGAGATGGCAGCTCACGCACCGCAGCGTACTGCCGACGTTGCGGGGGAGGGAGTCGCGCGTGTCGCGCACGAGGGCGCGGCCGCGGCGAATGGATTGCGAGAGCCGATCGTTGTGGAGTGTGGTTTCGGCGGGGGTGCTGAGTATGGTCGTGCGGGCCGCAGGCGTTCCCGGGGCCGGTGCAGTACCGCGGCCGCACGCGAGGACGGCGCCGCAGAACGCGACGTGCGCGGATGCGAGTGTCCCGCGACGCCACCGGCTCCAAGTGTTCTCGAACGGCATGCGCTACGTCCCTGACTCCACCACCGCCGCCGCCGTACGCAACCCGAGCGCGCCGAAGGTCAGCGTGCCATTGCAGCAACTCGCGGTGACATTCGTTGGTGCACCGGCCACAAACAGGTTTTCGTGATCGTGCGTACGCCCCCACTTGTCCACCACACTCGTGGTGGCGTCGTTCCCCATGCGGCACCCGCCGCCGGGATGCTCCTGCCCAATGTCGTTGGACGAGGACGCCTGCGAAATCACTTCGCCGCCGCCGGCCTTGGCAAAGTCGGCAAAGCGTGAGCGAATGGTGGCTTCCTGCCACGCGCGCAGTGCGGCTGATTCGGGCGCGTCGCGAAAGGTGAGACGCGGCATCGGATCGCCCCACCGGTTTTGCTTGGTGCTGTCGAGCGTCAGTTCGCTGTCGCGCGCGGGGAGCACGTCGTAATACGCGCGAATGCGCGCCACGCCACTCTTGGCGCGTGTGCGCCAGTCGTTGAGCATCGCATCGCCAAAGAGCAGAGCGCCCGTGTCGTCGCGCAACCGCGCATCGCGGCCAAAGCTCGATTCCCAGACGCGGAGATCGTGACGCAAATACTTGCCGTCGCCACCGCGCGGCACGCGCATGAACTGCTTGGTGACGAGCGAATGCTGCGCATTCATGCCAGGATACAGCTCCATCGGCAACTTGATTTGCGCGGCGACGTTCCGGTGACCGCACAGGTACTTGCCCACCAACCCGCTGGAGTTTGCGAGCCCATTGGGCCACTTGCCACCGGCGGAGAGGAGGAGCAGGTGCGGGCTCCAGGTAAAACCGCCAGCGAGAATAAATGTTTTGGCGCGGAGTTCGATTTCTTCGTTGGTGCCGTCGGTGGTGTTGCCGGTCGCCCTGGTGATGCGCCCGGTTTTGTCGTCGGCGTGCAGCCGCCGCACCAACGTATGCGTGAGCATCGTGATGCGTTTGGGGGCGGTCAATTTGTCGAACGTAAAATCCGGAGAGTACTTGGCGCCGGTCGGGCAGATGGGGTAGCAGGTATCGCACCGCTGGCAGCCCCCGCGTCCGTCATACGGCACCGTGTTCTTGGCGCTTGGCTGGCTCCACATCGCGACGCCAGCTTTTTGCATCCACTCGCGGAGCAAGGCGAGGTTGTACGAGAGCGGGATGGCGGGCATTGGAAAAGGACGACCGCGCGGATCGAGCGCCGTCGGCCCCTGCTCGCCGGAAATCCCCATGATTTCTTCGGCTTCCTGATAAAACGGATCCATCTCGTCGTACGTCACCGGCCAGTCGTCACCCACGCCGTAGAGCGAGCGCACGTGAAAATCTTCGGGGCTGTAACGCGGCGTCACTCCGCCCCAGTGCATGGCGAGTCCGCCCACCGTCATGCTCGGCGAAAATCCATACGCGGTGCCCGTGGCATTTTGATCGGTGATGTGATCGTCGGGCCACGGTGTTTCGCCGTACGCCAGCCAACGCGCGCGTGTTTTGGCGCGCTGCGCAAAGGGCGTGGTGGGGCCGCCGGCTTCCACCACCGTGATATTGAGTTTCGTGGCAGAGAGTTTTTGCGCCATCAGCGCAGCGGTGATGCCGGACCCAATGATGCAGATATCGGTCTCGTGAACGCGCGGTGCCATTAGGCCCCCCGTTTGGTGGAGGGGGCGCCGCTCGGTGCCGCGGCGGGTGCCGCAGCTATCGGCAACGGTTTACGCGTCACATCGTTGAGCGAGCGGCAGTTGCCAGCGCCAATGTGCGCGCCAAAGGCGAGGTCCTGCGCGTCGCTGCCAGAGGCCCAATGCGAAAGCAGGGCAATGGCGACGTGGGGGGCGTCGAGCGGGCTCGCGGGAATGTGTGCACTGCGCACGGCTCGGAGCGGCACGCTGAGTACCTCACGCCGCTGCTCAACGGAGAGCGCGGCAAAGCCCTTGCCCTTTGTTTGCGTGGCAAGGCGCTCGAGCCCCGCGAGCTGCGCTTGCCATCCTGGCGCGGGGTCGGACGGCGTGTACGTGATTTCGGCGTCGCCGTAGCCGTGCATCTGCTCGGCCACAGGGGTAAAGCCTGCGAGCCAATCGGCAAATGCGCGCACGGCGCGGGTGCGGCTTTCGGCGCCGAGTGATTCAGGGAGCACGGTCTCGCCAAGTGCGGCGAGGAGTGCGGCGTCGAGGGCGCCAGTGTGGGCGCGCGTGCTCCCATCTGGTGCGCAGGCGGCGGTGGCGACAACGGCGCCCGCGGCCGTGGTGGCCGCGAGCGTGGCGGCGGCCTGCTGGAAGAAATCGCGGCGGTTGATTGGCATGGGGGAATTGTACGGGTTCGCCCACGGCCGGAATAGAGGGCCGTTAGTACCAGTAGCCGAAGATGATGTCCATTTCGTCGTCGGAGGTCAGGCCAAATTTCACCACGCGATTGGCGTCGCCGTGGTAGGTGACTTCGGAGGTGAGGCCCTCGCCGGGGTTGAGCACAATCGGCGTGGCGAACGCGAGAATGGGCGGGTGCGCCCAGTCGCTGCTGGCGTACACTTCTTCGCCATTGCGTGGGCCGCCGGCAATGCGAATCACAAAGCGCGCCCCCCGCGCGTGCATATGCGAGGTGAGCATCACTACACGCGTGGTGACACCAAACCGGAAGGTCTTGGTGATGGTGGTGTCGCGCCCTTTGGGAAGCGTGAGGTCGGTGTTGCTCAAGTTGAGCGCGCTCGCCACGGTGGTAACCTGCGACGCTGGCACCGTATACAAATTGGCCTCGGCTTCGCCAACAATGTCCTGCGCCGAGCTATTCACGAAGTGCGAGTTGACGTCGAGCGCGGCGCCGGCCGCGAGTTTGAGTGCGACGCCTGCGGGAAAAGTGAAATCGCTCGACTGCGTTTGCGTGCCGGCAAAAAACACGTGGTACTCCATGGGCACCACGGTGTTGAAGTTGTACGTGCCGCTGGCGTCACGCAGGTCGCGCACCGCATCTCGTGCAGGAATCACGAATGATGGAGTGTTGGCCGCAAAGGAATACAGCACGAAGTGATGGCTGTGTACCCGCATGTTCGTTTGAATGCGGTTGACGTAGGTATCCTGCGTGTTGCCTACGCCACGGTACACAAATATCTCGCGTTCAAAAGCGCTCTTGACCGTGAAGGGCGTGAGCTTGAGTTGAAACCCCGCCCCTGGGGCTGGCGCGGCGAGCGGTACGTAGGGCACATCCTCTGGCCGCGTGGTGCCCGCGAGGAGTTGCGGGTTGATGTCGTCGGTGGTCGCGCTCGCGCCCTTTTCAATCCACTGGCGCACGAACTGGAGCTGCTCCACAGAAATGGACTGTCCCGCTGACGGCATAGGCGCGCCGTAATCGCGCGTGTGATGGCCGGAGGTAAAGCCATTGAGCTTGTGCCAGAGCAAGCTGGTCTCTGGCTTGCCGGGATCGACGAGTCGGAGTCCGTCGGCGCGTGCGTTGGCATTCGACGGGGTGGCGCCCACTAACTTGGCGTACGCGTCTGGTCCTGTGAGCACGAGGCCGGAGCCGCTCGAGTTATTGGCGGCGTGGCACGTCGCAAAGGCGCACGATTTTTCGAGGACCTGCGACTGCAGGCGCGCAAAGCTGGTGTTGATGACACCCGTGGGCGACTTGGCGTCGCTGCTCGCACCGCCACTGCCGCTGCCGCCTCCGCAGGCGCTGAGGAGCGCGAGCGCGGTGGAGCTGAGTAGCACGAGGACGATTCGGAGGTGAGTCGCCGTCATCGAGTTCTCCGGGGCACGGGGAATAGTCACCGAATGAACAGTTACTAACCCGCGCCCCCGAAGGGAAGTGGCGCACCCCGCTCAGTGAGGGTGCGCCACTGAGCGCCTAATAGCGCGGCCGCATCGCCCCAGCGCGTAGCGTCATCAACCGCTCCGGGCTCGCCACAAAGAGCGAATCCGGCCATTTCCCGCCGCTGAGGATGCCGGCGTAGATGCTCGCCTGCTCGTATTTGTTGACGCCGAGCCCCGCGAGATACTGCAGCCGCAAGTTGCGATCGCGGTTGACCTGCGCGTCGGCAAGCCAGGCGTCGAGCTGATGCCCCTGCGCGGCATACGTCTGCAGCAGTTCGGTGCCGGAGAAGTAGCCAATGTCGGCGAGCGACTGCCGCACCGGCGCAAACTCGGGGCGCAACAGCTTGGCTTCGAGCGCGTCCACGTCAATGCGCAGCGGGTCCGGGCTGCCGAGCATCACAATGTCGTAGCCCTGTCCACCGTTGGTGTTGCCAAACACCACGGCATTCGGGAACGCCTCAAGGAAGGTCGAGACTTCGCTCTTCACCGCGGCGGTGCCGCTCTCATACAACTGAATGAACACCGTCACCACGCCACCCGGATTCAGATGGCGTTTGGCTTCGTCGAAGAACTCTTTGGTGTACAGCGTAGCCGCGCCCTTCACCCACGGATCAAAAGGATCGCTGGTGATGGCGTCGAACTTTTCTTTGGTGGTGAGCAGATAGTGGCGCGCGTCGTCAATCTTCACCGTGACCTTGGGGTTCTTGGCCACGTTGTAGTTCTGCTCGCCGAAGTACGTGCTGACCGTGGACGGCACGAGCGGTTCGATCTCCACAATCGTCTCGTGCTCGACTTCGGGATTGATGCTCACCGCGCCCGCCGTGACGCCAGCGCCAAAGGCAATCACCATCACGTTCTTCGATTGCCGCGGCACGAGCGTGGTGAGATGGCCGAGCATGCGCTGTAGGCGCATGTCCTGCGGTTCGCTCGACGCCTGCACCTTGCCGGCGTTGTGATAATTGAGATAGCCACTCGCAAGGCGCGAGACGGCCATCGAGGAGTTCATCCCCTCGCCCACAAAAATGAAATCGCCGTGGCTGTTGAGCCACGTGGCGGCGTAACGGCCGTAGCCCACGAGAATGGCGGGCACGGGAATAACGGTCGTCGCCATCGTGATGGTAAGCGCGATGGTCGCGGCGGCCCAGCCGAGTCCACGCATGGCATCGCGTTTGGTGGTGGCCTCATTCGGCTCGCGGCCGTCGGGTTCCTTGGCACGAGCAAAGACAAACACGAGTACCGCGCCAATGGCGGAGAGCGCCATCAGCACGCGCTGCGATTGTTGCGTGCCGATATGCGCAATCATCCACAAACTGGCCACCAGCGCGCCGAGAATGGCGCCAACCGTATTCGCGGCGTACACCGTGCCGACCAATCGGCCGGAATCATTTTCACCAGGCGCCACCGCGGCAAGCGCGAGCGGGAAGCTCGCGCCCCAGAGCACGGCCGCGGGGAGTACGGTCCAGAGGCAGCGCACAAAATCAATCTGGAACTGGAACCAGGGCGTCGGGGCGAGCGCGGGATTTACGGGCCAGTAGGGGAGCGTGCGCGTTTCGCAGTAGGCGGCCCAGCCAATGGCGGCCACCACCCCAAACTGGAGCACGCCAAGCACACGTTGCGGGCTGCGCGCGTTGCGCGCGAGCGACGCACCGAGCGTGGAGCCAATGCCGAGCCCCACGAGCACCGCAGCAAGAATGAGCGAGAAGGTGTAGGTGGTGGCGCCGAGGAGTAACGCGAGCAGGCGCGTCCAGATGACTTCGGCGCCGAGCGCAGTGGCGCCGGAGAGCGCGATGGCGGCGTAGATGGGCCAGCTGCCGGGGGCCATTACAATCAACGGTTCGCGCGTCGCGGAGGCGCCGGTGGCGCCGCCGGCGTTCTTGGCGTCGGCGTGCGTGGTTGCACTCGCGGCCGCGCTGTTGTTGGCGAGCACCAGCGCCAACAGTGCCACGCCGACATTCATCGCGAACGCGACCCACGTGGCAATCTCACTGTCGTGGACGCGCAGCAAATAGAACCCAGCGAGCAGGCAGCCAAACACGGCGCCGCCAATATTCCCCGCATAAAAGAATCCGAGCCAACTCACACCACTCGGCGTCGCTTTCACCCAGCGCGCAACAGCCGGAAGCGTGGCGCCCATCGCAATGGTGGGGACCAAGAGAAAGAGCGCGCAAAAGAGTCCGCGGAGCAGCACGCCAGCAAAGCCGGGACCGCCAACGGACGTGTACAACCCGCCGGCATAGGGAAGCACGTACAGAATGAACACCGCGCTCGCGCCGATGATCGCTTCGAGTGCGGCATACACGCGCAGGGGATGCGCGGAGGCCGAGACGTAGCGCGGGAGCAGGAGACTGCCGATGCACATCCCGCCCATGAAGGTGCCGAGCACCACGCCCATGGAGACGGCGTTGGAGCCGACAATGAGCGAGAGGTTCTGGTACCAGAGCACTTCATAAATGAGCGCCGCACACCCACTGCCCACAA
>CANIWQ010000128.1 GCA_947471365.1 Gemmatimonadota bacterium
CCGGCCAGCGCACCGGCCAGCGCACCGGCCAGCGCACCGGCCAGCGCACCGGCCAGCGCACCGGCCAGCGCACCGGCCAGCGCGCTGGCCAGTGCTCCCGTCGGGGCGCAGACACTTCGTGTGAACCTCACATCACCCTCTTGAACGACGAAGGGTGCACAGGGCAAGTTTCGAGTCCCTTCAACCGACCGAGCCCGATGAGCCTGCACACCCCTGGCGCCCGCGACGCGTTCATTGCGCGAGTTCAGTCTGTCACCGCCTCGAGCCCGCGGCACTGGGGGGGCATGTCGCCCGACCAAATGCTCTGGCACCTCAATCGCTCACTCTCCGGAAGCCTCGGACTCGAAGCTAGCACCCCGTTCAAGATTCCCATCCCGCAGTGGCTCATGCGCTTCCTCGCACTCTACCTGCCGTGGCCCAAGAACTCACCCACGGCGCCGCAGTTCCTACCCATCGGCACCTACGATCTCACGCACGAGAAAACAGTGCTGGTGGGACTGATTCAGGCCGTGGCTGCCAAGCCGCTTGATAGCGAGTGGGGAGACCATCCTGCCTTCGGCCGGATGAGCGGTCCGCAGTTCAGCAGGCTCAACGCCCTCCACCTTAACCATCACTTGCGCCAGTTTGGCGCGTAACGCCAAGTGGCGGTGCGATTTACCCTATTTCAGCGAGTTGGCGCAGGCACTTGAGTCCGAGCTGTTGCCTCGCTATTATTCAAGGCTCGCCCAGAAATCAGCCGGAGGAGGATCCGACGATGAAACCAGAAATCCATCCCGTGTACGCAACCGCCAAGGTTAATTGCGCGTGCGGCAACACGTTCCAGACCCGTTCGACGCAGTCCGAGATCCGTCTCGATATCTGTGCGGCGTGCCACCCGTTCTACACGGGCAAGCAGAAGATGATCGACACCGCTGGTCGTGTTGAGCGCTTCCGCCAGAAGTACGCCAAGGCCGGCGCCTGAGTCTCCGCAGTCTCCTCGCCGAAGCGCTCGAGCGCTCGGCGACCGTCGAACGAGAGCTTCTCGACCCCAAGACACTGCGGGACGCGAAGCTCTTGGCGTCTCTGGGGCGTGAGCGCCAGCGGCTCGATCAGGTCGTTGAGCGCGCCGCGCGTTTGGCGAAATGCGACGGGGAGCTCGTGGAGACCCGTGAGCTCGCCGACAGTGGCGACTCCGACATGGCGGCCGAAGCGCAGCACGAGATGGAGCGGTTGCAAGCGGAAATCCTGCAGATCGAGGAACAGCTCAAACCGCTCCTCCTCCCGCACGATCCGCTCAATGACCGCAACGCGATCGTCGAAATTCGCGCCGGCACCGGCGGAGACGAAGCCGCACTCTTCGCGGCCGATCTGTACCGCATGTACACGCGCTACCTCGAAAAACGCCGCTGGAAAGTGGAAATGCTCTCGTACTCCGAGGGCACGCTCGACGGCGTAAAGGAAGCCATCTTCAAAGTGCAGGGTCCGGGCGCATTCGGTGACCTGCGCGGTGAAAGCGGTGTGCATCGCGTGCAGCGCGTGCCCGCCACCGAAGCCGCAGGGCGCATTCACACCTCCGCCGCCACGGTGGCGGTGCTCCCCGAAGCCGAAGAACTCGATCTCAAAATCGAAGCGAAGGATCTTCGCATCGATGTGTTCCGCTCCAGCGGCCCTGGCGGGCAGAGCGTGAATACCACCGACTCGGCGGTGCGCATCACGCACCTTCCCACGGGGCTCGTGGTCAGCCAGCAGGATCAGAAGAGTCAGCTGCAGAACAAGCTCAAGGGCATGGACGTGCTCCGCGCGCGCCTGCTCGACATGAGAGTCGCCGAGCAAGAAGCCGAGCGGTCGAAGCTGCGCCGCTCGCAGGTGAGCACCGGTGACCGTTCGGCCAAGATTCGCACGTATAACTATCCGCAGAACCGCGTCACCGACCATCGCATCAACTACACGACGCACGATTTGACTGGCGTGCTCGATGGAGACCTGGGGCAGTTGGTGGAGGCGCTGCAGTTGGCGGAGATGGAAGAGCGTCTGGCGGGCGATAGTTGAGCCGCGGCAGGACAGGCGCCGTCCCTCGAACCTCAGGTCCCGCGTGATCCTCGGTAGTCTGCTGGATGACCTCGCGCAGCAACTCGCCGGCCCCGACGTCCCGCCCTCGCGCGCCGACGCTCGCGACCTGATCGCCTCCGTGCTCGACCGTCCGCGCTTTTGGCCCAGTGCCAATGCGGCACTCGAGCTCGACGGCCCCACGGTGGCCGCCATACACGCCGCCGCCGAACGCCTGCAGCGGGGAATGCCGCTGGCCTACGCGGTGGGCAAGGCCGCGTTCCGACACCTCACGCTCCAGGTGGACCCGCGGGTGCTGATTCCGCGTCCTGAGACCGAGTTGCTGGTGGACATCGTGATGGCGGCCGTTCCGCAGGGGGGCGTGGTGGCGGATGTCTGCACCGGCTCAGGTGCCATAGCCCTCGCGCTGGCCACCGAAGGGCGTTTTGAGCGGGTGCTTGGT
The DNA here is from genome assembly GCA_947471365.1 of Gemmatimonadota bacterium. Lineage (GTDB taxonomy): Bacteria > Gemmatimonadota > Gemmatimonadetes > Gemmatimonadales > Gemmatimonadaceae > Fen-1231. Next base: position 2,489 of record CANIWQ010000128.1, read on the forward strand.
ACCGACATCTCCCAAGACGCCCTGGACGTGGCACGGGCGAACCTAGCGGCAATCACCGCCCAGTCCCAGGCCGACCTCGCCGAGCGGCAATCGAGTGCGTCCGCACCGCTGGGAGTGATCGCGCCCGTGGAGTTCCGTCTCGGGGACCTGCTGACGCCGCTCAGAGGGGAACGCCTGCGAGCGATTGTGGCGAATCCCCCCTATATTGCTCCCGTTGAAGGAGCGGATCTCCCGAATCTGGTGCGCGACTGGGAGCCCCATGTGGCTCTCTTCAGCGAAGACGATGGCATGCGGGCGATTCGGGCGATTGTGCGCGGGGCGCCCGACCTGCTGGAACCTGGTGGGTTGTTGGCGGTCGAAATCGACAGCCAGCGGGCCGATCTGGCTCGCGCGTGCGCGGAAGAGGATCCGCGCTGGCGCACCGTCGCCCTTCGGATGGACCTCACAGGCCGCGAGCGGTTTCTCGTGGCGCAACGCAATGACGCCCCGTGAGTAGGGGAACGGAGACGCTAGGGATGCTGACTGACAAAGCCACCGAACTGGGCCGTCTTATTGGCCAGAGCTCGGAATATCAGACGGTCAAGCGCGCCAGCGATGCGCTCACCGACGACAAAGCTGCCGTCGCGATGCTTGAGCGCATGGAACAGTTGCGCGTCGAGGCGCAGCAGATGATGGAGCGTGGAGAACAGCCCACGGCAGCAATGGAGCAGGAGCTCGACAGCTTGCTCGGTCAGGTGCAAACCAACGCGACCTACCAGCGCGTGATGGTGGCCAACGAGAACTTCGACAAAGTGATGGTGCAGGTGAACCAGTGGATTCTCGACGGCATCCGAAAGGGTGCGGCGAGCTCCATCATCACGCTGGGATAACGGTGGCGCACGGCCGTCTGATTGTGTTCGAAGGTGGGGAGGGGGCGGGGAAGAGCACGCAGCTCGCCCGCCTCGCATCGCGTCTGACGGCGGCTGGCGTTCGGGTGGCGCGCTTTCGTGAGCCCGGCGGCACGCCGTTGGGTGATGAAATCCGCCGCCTATTGCTCGACCCCGCGGGGCAGATGTCGCCGCGCGCGGAAGCGTTGCTCTTTATGGCGTCGCGCGCCGAGCTCGTGGAGCGCGAACTGCGCCCAGCGCTCGAATCGGGAATGTGTGTGCTGCTCGACCGGTTCTTCCTCTCGACGTATGCCTACCAAATGGGAGGACGCGGGTTGCCCGACGCCGATGTGCGCGCCGCCAATGGCGTCGCGACCCATGGACTCGTGCCGGACGTGACCGTGTTGCTCACGGTTGCTCCCGGCGACGGACTGCAACGCGCCGCCAAGCGCGGTGCGGCGGATCGCATGGAAAATTCCGGCGATGAGTTTCACGCACGCGTCGCCGCGTCGTTCGCGCGGTTCGCCTCGCCCGACTGGCAGGCGGCGCATCCGGAATGTGGCCCCATTCACGCGGTCGACGGATCCGCCGACGAAGCGGGGGTCGCCGCACAGGTTCTCGACGTGGTGTGCCGTCACTGTGCGGAGTTACGCTCCGCACTCCAGGTGACCGCATGAGTCGCCGTCCGTTGGTTGCCGTGGTGTTCATTTTTTTCGCGACGCTCGGCGTCGGTGGGTGGCTCGTGCGGCGCGGCGTTGCCACGCCGTCCGCCACGCCGGCGCGCATTACGTCGGCGCAGGGGCAGCGCCTCCTCGGCGACGTCATGCGCTACATCCGCGATAAGTGGGTGGACACCGTCGCCGCCGATGACATGTTCCGTCGCGCCGCGCTCGGCATGGTGCGCGAACTTGGCGATCCGAACACCTCGTATCTGCCGCCCGATCGGCTCAAGCGGCTCCGCGAGGCCACCACGGGGATGTACACGGGGATCGGCGCGTCGATTGACACGCGCGAAGGGTGGATTGCGGTAATTGCGACGCGTCCGGGTTCTCCCGCCGAGCGCGCTGGTGTGCGCACGGGCGACCGCATCTCCGAAGTCGAAGGCCAGTCCGTGCACGGCTGGACAGTGGACGAAGCGCGTACGGCGCTGCGCGGCCCCGTTGGGAGTCAGCTGAAGCTCTCCATTGAACGCGGCGGCAATCGCATTCCGCTGATCATCGAGCGTGGGGAAGTGCGCACGAGCAGCGTGTCGCGCGCGATGATGCTCGACGAACAGGTGGGCTACCTGGCGATCACCGGCTTCAGCGATTCAACCGCCATCGAAACATCGGCGACCGTGGATTCGCTCGTGAAGGCCGGTGCCACGTCGTTGCTGATGGACCTGCGTGGCAACCCGGGCGGTTTGTTAACGCAGGGTGTTGCCGTGGCCGATCTGTTTCTGGATGTCGGCCAGAAGATCGTCAGTACGCGAGGCCGCAGCGTCGCGGCCAGCACCGTGTTCAATGACAAAGGGGCGCAGCGGTGGCCATCGCTCCCCGTCGTGCTCCTCGTCAATAACTTTACCGCCAGCGCTGCGGAAATCGTGGCGGGTGCGCTGCAGGATCACGATCGCGCGGTGGTGATGGGGCGTCCGACCTACGGCAAGGGCAGCGCGCAGGCCGTGATGCAACTCGCTGACGGCGGCGCGCTCAAGGTCACGAATGCCCTCTGGTTTACACCGGTGGGGCGGAGCATCGATCATCCGCACGCTCGGCGAGAGGTGGATGTCACGGCGGACACGGCCAAACCGCGTTACAAGACGGACAATGGTCGTGTGGTGCTCGGCGGTGGCGGCATCATTCCCGACGTGCCGGCCGGCGATAGCACGGTCTCGTTGGCCGAGCGCGCGTGGGTGGCGGCGGTGGGGACGAAGGTGCCGCAGTTCCGTCTCGCGTTGAAGGACTATGCCGCCGAGTTGACGCGCCGTCATGCCGCAGCGACCGATGAGTTTGTGGTCACGCCGGAGATGCGGGACGGACTGCTCACGCGGCTGCATGCGCGCGGTCTTGATGTCTCGCGCGACGTATTCAACGATGCGCACGAAGCGATCGACCGCGTGATCGGGGCGGAGGTGGCGCTCCAGGCATTCGGTGTGCTGGGTGCGCAGCACCGGGCGGTGCACAACGACCCCGTGATTGCGCGCGCATCGAAGCTGGTGGCGAATGCGGGCGCGCCGCCGGCGCTCTTCAAGCGTGTGGTGGCGCAGAGCAAGGACGGCGTGCGCAAGTAGCGGCAACGGCGAGAATAAAGAGCGGGCCGGCGAATCCTCGCCGGCCCGCTCTTTGGTATCACGCGCCCCGTGTTACGGTTGTACCTTCGGCGGTCCCTTCTTCGGCAGCATCGCATCGCGCTGTGCGGCCTGCCAGGCGAATGCGGCCACCACGGCCGAGTTCCACTTCATGTCATCGGCCTGAATGCGTTCGTAAACATCGGCATTCGAGTGGTGGGTACGGGTGCCGTATTCCACCGGATCCTGAATGAACTGGAAGCCCGGAATCCCCACGGCATCAAATGCCTGGTGGTCGGTGCCGGTGGTGTTGGAGATAGTGGTGGTCTTCATGCCGTCATTCTTGAACGGCAGCATCCAGGCGTCGAAGATCGAGCCGACGTTCGCGTTCCCCTGCTGGTACACACCGCGAATCTTGCCGGTGCCGTTGTCCACATTGAAATATGCGGAGAGTTTGGCAAGTTCGGGCTTGGCGCCCGTCGAGTCCTGTAGATGCTGGCGCACGTACGCGCGCGAGCCGAGCAGGCCCTGTTCTTCGCCGGTCCACAGACCAATGCGAATGGTGCGGCGCGGCTTGAGGCCGAGCGACTGAATGAGGCGCATCGCTTCCATCATAACGGCCGAGCCGGCGGCGTTATCGGTGGCGCCGGTGCCGGCGTGCCACGAATCGAAGTGCGCGCCAATCATGACGATTTCGTCCTTGAGTGCCGGATCGGTGCCCGGAATCTCGGCGATCACGTTGAACGAGCTCGGATCGTCATCGTAGAACTTGTTCGTCATCTCCAGTTCGAGTGTGACGGGCACGTTCTTCTGCAGCGTACGATACACGCGGCCGTAGCTTTCGGCGCCCACGTGGACGACCGGCACCTGCGCTTCTTTTTTGTTGTTGTGTGGATTGCCGTTGTCGGTGAAGATGGTGCCACCGTCGCCGCGAGCGCGGAGCAGTACGGCGCCGACCCCTTCCTTTTCGAGAAAGCGCATGGCGGCGGTGTCACGCCACACCGTGGCAAAGTTCATGCGTACGCCCGGCACGGCACCGGCGCCGCCCGCGCGACCACCACGGCCGCCAGCCTGTGGCGCTGGCGGTGCGGCTGCCGCCATCGTGGCCAGTTGCTCATCGGTAAAGCGCGAGAACTCGGCGGTGAGGTGCGGTCGCACATCCACGAGCGAATCCACGAGGAGGAACTTCCCCTTGAGCGTGCCGGCCATTTTGTAGAGGTCAGCCATCGAGTCGAGCTTCACGATCATCGCGCCGCCACTCACCTTGCCCTTGGTGCTCGCGCTCCAGGCGCGCGGGGCGGCCTGCATCGGGAACGCCTGCGGCGCGGTGGCGTGGAAGGTCATGCGCTCGTTCGTCCAGCCGCGGCCAAACGGGCCCCACTTTTCCGAGCGGACGTTGGCGAGTCCCCAACCTTTCATGGTGGACTCGGCCCAGTCGCCCGCGCGTCGCGTGATGGGCGAGCCGGTGAGGCGTGGCCCGTGCACGTCGGTGAGCCAGCTCATCATATCCATCACTTGCGACTTCGTCATTTCCTCGGCCTTGATGCGCTCGAAGGTGGCGACGTCAACTTTTTCCTGCGCCGGCAGTGCGGCAGCAGTAAGGGCAAACGCAACGGTCAGCGCAATAGCGCGACGCGCGTCGGAAAACATCCGCATGCGGACACTCCATAGTGAAAGGGCACGACAACTACGAACAAAGGTGGCACGGCGTGGCCGAGCTGTCATCCGGTTACCGGGCTGTTGTGGCTGGAAGCGGCGACCATCGGCCATGGAGCCCGAGGTCGGCCGAGCGCATCAGGGGCGTTTGCCGCCGCCCATCATGGCCGCTTGGTCGATAATGCGCGTTCCAGCCGGCGGGGTGAATCGCAGGACATCGGCTGGCAGCACGCCGTCCAATCGAATCCGCGAGAAACGGACCGTGCGGAGCATCCCACTCGGCTCGACCGTTTCGACCTGCCAGAGGAGCGTGTCGGCTCGGCCGATCCACAGCCGAGCTTTCTGAAACATCCCGCCGTTCTTCTTCGGCACGAGTTCATACACGCCGGTGGTTCGGCCGTCGATTTTCTCGTCGGGGAGTGCCTTCGTCTCAAACTCCGCGGTCGGCAGCGAGAGCAGCTGCGAAATGAAATCGAAGTTCCCCCCGACCGTGCGCGGTAGCTTGAGCACCTGTCCCTTCATCGTGCTCGGCAGGTACACCCAGACCGCCGAGTCGTCGCTCACGATCGCGTCGCCCGCTGGGTCCGAGTAGCGCAGGGCAAAATGCAACGCACCGTGCTGAAAGAGTTCTCCCTTTGCGGTGCGAGCGCCAGAAACGCCGGGGTTGGTCAGCGTCTGCACGAAGGTGCCACGGAGCGACGCAAACTCGCGGTAGCGGACGGACGCGCGCCGGAGCAGCGTCGGCGTCGTATCCTGCTGCGCCGAGAGCGTCAGGGGCAACAGTAGACTCAGCGTCGCCCCCACAATCACCGTGCGACCCGCGCGCGCGGTGATGCGCACGGCGCTCCGCCACGCGCCCGTCATGCGGCCGTCACGGCGATGGACGGCGATGGACGGCGCGTGTGGGTGGTTCACGCGATGGAACGGTCCACGGCCTCTGCGACGCGCCGGAGTTGCACCATCAGATCACGGAACTGCTCGAGCGTTAGCGACTGCGCGCCATCGGACAGCGCACGGTCCGGCTGCGGATGCATCTCAATCATCAGGCCGTCGGCGCCGCACGCCACCGCCGCGCGCGACATGGGCATCACTTTGTCGCGACGCCCCGTGCCATGACTCGGATCGGCAACGATCGGCAGGTGCGAGAGCTGATGCACCACCGGAATGGCGGTCAGGTCAAAGAGATTGCGCGACGCACTGTCAAAGCTACGCAGGCCGCGTTCGCACAGAATGACGTTCGGGTTCCCCTCGCTCAGCACATATTCGGCGCTCAGCAAGAAGTCTTGGATGGTGGCCGCCATCCCACGCTTGAGCAGCACCGGCTTGCCGATGCGCCCCACCGTTTTGAGCAGCGAGTAGTTCTGCATGTTGCGCGCGCCAATCTGAATGCAGTCGGCCACTTCGGCGACGAGATGCGCGCCTTCGTCGTCCATCGCTTCGGTGACGATGGCGAGTCCGGTCTCTGCTTTGGCGAGTGCGAGGAGCTCGAGCCCTTTCTTGCCGAGCCCCTGAAACGAGTACGGCGAACTGCGCGGCTTGAAGGCGCCACCGCGCAGGGCCTTGCCGCCCGCGGCCTTCACCGCGCGCGCCGACTCGAGGATCTGCGCTTCCGACTCGACCGAGCAGGGGCCCGCGATCACGGGAACATCTTTACCGCCAAAGGCGACGCCCGGCGCGATCGTCACGATCGTGTTCTCTGGGCGCCATTCGCGGGAGACTTGTTTGTATGGATTCGAAACGTGAATGACTTTGGCGACGCCGGATAACTCGGCGATCAGCGAATCATCCACGCGGCCGTCGTTACCGAGGAGTCCGACGGCCGTGCGCTGCGCGCCCGGCATCGGGGCGGGCGTATAGCCCATCGCCTTGATAGTAGCGCACACCGCGTCGACATCAGCCGAGGTCG
>CANIWQ010000129.1 GCA_947471365.1 Gemmatimonadota bacterium
AACGCGCCGCCTCCAGCTCCGCTGGTTCGACCACTACCTACTCGGCCGCGACAACGGAGTCGACCGCGAACCGCCGGTAGATATTTTCGTTTTCGGCGACAACAGCTGGCGCAAAGAAGCCGCGTGGCCGCTCGCACGCGCCGTGCCCAGCAAGTGGTACCTCTCGTCAAACGGCAGCGCGAACACCAGCGCCGGCAACGGCGTGCTCGACACGCTTCCCCCCACGGGTGCGGCCGCAGACACCTTCACCTACGATCCCGCCAAGCCGACGCCATTCCTCATCGACTCGCGCGAGCTCGAGACGTCGCTCAACGAAGACTTCACAGCGCTCAACGCCTCGCGGCGCGATGCGCTGGTGTTTACCTCAAAGCCGCTCGCGAAACCGCTCGAGGTGACCGGCCAGCTCTCTGCCACACTCTGGGCCGCGAGCGACGCCAAAGACACCGACTGGAACGTGATGCTTCTGGACGTTTTCCCCGATGGCCACGCCGAGCGCGTGCAAGATGGCGTGGCGCGCGCGCGTTTCAGAAAGGGGTACGATCACGAGGTTGCGCTCACGCCGGGGCAGGTGGAGCAGTACGAGATTGACGTCTGGTTCACGTCGCGCGTCTTCACCGCCGGTCATCGGCTACGCGTGAGCATCTCGTCGGCGCTCTTCCCGAAATATGACCGGAATCTGAATACCGGTCACAACAACGAAACGGACTCGACCTGGGTCGTCGCGCACCAGCGCATCGTGCACGACGCCACGCATCCCTCGCACATCACGCTGCCTACTATCCCACGCTAATCACCCCAGCTATCGCGCGCCGGTCTCCACTTCTTCTTCCACTGCTGTTCGCAGAATACTCATAAAGTCCTGCGCGTTGGTCACCACGCCCACGGCCTGATGGGTGCCGCGATCCTTGAGTTTGCTCACGAGAAACTCGCTCGCATCCACGCAGATCGTGGGCAGCTCCACAATCCCGCGCTCCGCGTCCTCGTAGTACGCGGGAAGCATATTGCCCACCGCAATTGAATGCAGCGCGGTCGCGACCATCACCGCCATCGTGGTTTTGATAGCGTGCGCGCGCATAGCGTCCTGCGCCTTCACTGCATCCGTGATGACATCGGGGAGCGGCCCGTCATCGCGAATAGAGCCGCAGAGTACAAAGGGCACCTCTTCAATAACAAGAGCGTGCATAATGCCGCTCCCCACGAGCCCGCTGCGCACCGCTGCGGCTATCGATCCGGCGCGCCGCACGGCATTGATCGCCCGCATATGCGCAGAGTGTCCACCCTCCGTTGGTGCACCGGTGCTCGTCATGCCGAGCGTGGTGCCGACCACGGCCGCCTCGATGTCATGCGCCGCCACGGCATTGCCGGCTAACATCGACTGCACGTACCCGTGGCGAATAAACCAGACCATGTTGTCGCGCGCGCGTGAATGCACGAGCGCCGGGCCAGCCACCCAACTGATGTAGCCGCCGCGCCGCTTCTCTTCCACCAGCATCTGCGCCAGCGACCGATAGTCAATCGGTTTTTCGCGCGACACCTGGCTCGACATAAAATGAAAGTCGCCGCCCACATTGTGGCCGTAGTCAAAGGCATTCGCGTGTACGAGGACTCCATCGCTCCCATCCTCAGCGCGTCCCACCACCACGGCTTCGCCCCGCATCACGCGCCGCGCTTCGCGCACGACCCATCCGCCGCCGCTCGCGCGCACGAGGCATCCATCCATTCGCGGTTCTTGCGGCATTGTCCACTTGCCGTCATCACCCTTCACATACGAGGGCAGATTCGTTGTAGCAAAAAAGTCATCCGGCAGTACGCCGTCTGCTTCACACGTAATCGTGCGCGCCGGCGGTGCTTTGGAGAAGCGCGCCGCCGAGAAGTCCGGGACGATGTAGCGCGGCAACGTTCGCGTATTCATGGCGTCCTCAGAGAATGCGCTTGCCGAGCGCGCTAAGCAGTAGTTCGGCGCCTACAGCGGCGGTGCGATTGTGCTCGTCGAGCACCGGGTTCACTTCCACGAGATCCACGCCAATAATCTTTTTCGTATCGGCAAGCATTTCCATGGCGAGATGCGCTTCCCGATACGTCATGCCGCCCGGCACCGCAGTACCTACCCCGGGGGCCGCTTCTGGTCCGACGCAATCCAGATCGAACGACACCCAAATCCCCGCGGTCCCGTCGGATGCCACCGCAATGGCTTCTTCCATCACGCTCCGTACGCCGCGTTCGTCAATCGCGCGCATGGTCATGGTGCGAAGCTTCCATTTATCGATATGCTCACGCTCCGGTTCGTCGAGATCGCGAATACCCACGAGCGCCACATTCTCCGGTCGCACCGCGGGGCGCACACCGGCCACTGACGCGAGCGCGCTGTCGCCATGGCCAAGTAAATGCGCCAGCGGCATACCGTGCACATTTCCCGAACGCGACGAGCTCGGCGTGTTCAGATCACCGTGTGCGTCAAGCCAGATCAATCCAATACGTTGATTAGAAGCTGCAAAGTGAGCCGCTGCACCAGCCACTGAGCCAGCCGCTAAAGCGTGATCGCCGCCCAGCACCAACGGCACCTTGCCTTCGGCAACGGCCTGCTGCGTGTGGGCCGCAATCGTGCGGCAGACTTCCGTGATCGCGCCGAGGTATCGGGCGCCACGTTGTGCGCCACGTTCGGCATCTTCCCGAAAGGGCACCGGAACGTTGCCGATGTCATCCACCGTATGGCCAATCTGCACGAGCCGTTCACGCAGGTCGGTATAGCGCACGGCAAAGGGACCCATATCCACGCCGCGGCGTGAGGCGCCCAGGTCCATCGGCACGCCAATAATGCGTATGAAGCTCATACGTGCACGCTACCGGTGCGCGCGAGGAAGGGAAGGGCGTTGAATCTGTATGCGCTGTATGCCACGCATATGCGAGCGGCGTGGCAAGTTCATGCCACGCCGCGGTGCATCGCCGAGCTGAAAATCTCCCCCAAACGCTACCCAGTTACCCCGGCCAGACCGCCCACGCGAATCAGCCGAACGTCACCCGCACTCGCGCATCCACCGCAATCGCTCCATCCGGAAATGCGAGCAACGGATTGATGTCGAGCTCTGCAATTTCGGGATGTGCCATCGCCATTTGACCAAGCCGCACCAACACCTCGGCGATCGCATCCTTCGACACCGGCGGTGCGCCGCGTACGCCGTCGAGCAATCGCGCGCCGCGAATACCATGCATCATATCGAGCGCTTGCACTTCATCCACCGGCGCAATGCGGAATACCACATCCTGCAGCGCCTCCACGAACACGCCGCCCAGACCAAACATCAGTTGCGGACCGAAGTTCGAATCTCGCGCAATACCGGCAATGGTCTCGCAACCACCCGTCACCATGCGCTGCAGCACCACGCCATCTATGGTTGCCTTTGGCGCCTTGGCCCGCACCGTCGTCATCATGCGCGTGTACGCAGCGGCGAGTTGCGCGCTGTCGGCAATGCCGAGCATCACGCCGCCCACGTCGGTTTTGTGCGTGATGTCGGAGGAAGCGAGCTTCATGGCAAGCGGGTAGCCAACCGCCGTGCCCGCCGCACCGAGTTCCGCCTCAGTCGCCACAAAGCGCGTCTCCGCCACCGGCATTCCGTACGCGCGCAACAGCGCAATCGATTCCACCTGCGTGAGCTGCTCGCGCTGTGCCGCGCGCGCTCCCGCAAGAATCACCTCAGCGGCTGCGCGGTCCACCGTGCGCGCCGTCACCAGCGCCGGTGCACGCTCAGCCCATTCGCGCTGACGGTTGAGCGAATTCAGCGCACGCGCCGCCGATTCCGGAAAGATGTACGCCGGAATCCCCGCCTCGTGCAGCTCAGCGCGCCCCTGCGGCAAACCCTCGCGTCCCATCAACACCGCGAGCATCGGCTTGCTCGGCACTTCCGCCGCCGCGCTCACAATGGCTTCACACACATCTTCTTGCTTCACGCCAAAGGGCGGCACAAAGATCGGCACCACGGCGTCAATCGCCGGATCAGCCAAGAATGCGGTGAGCGCCGCCTTGTACCCTTCCGGTGTGGCCGAGGCAATCATATCGAGCGGATTGCGAATAGAAGCTTCCGGCGGAAAGAGCGGCCGCAAACGTTCAACGGTGGCCGGCGAGAGCTCCACTAACTCGAGCCCGTGCGTCTCCATCGCATCCGCTGCGAGAATGCCAGGGCCCCCCGCATTGGTGAGCACCGCCGTGCGACGCGAACGCGGCAACGCACTCACCCCAAAGCCCATCGCCAAGTCGAAGAGATCTTCCACCGAACTCGCCCGCAGCACGCCTGCCTGCGCGAGCATCGCGTCCACCGCGGTGTCGTTCGCCGCCAAAGCGCCCGTGTGCGACGAAGCCGCCCGCGCGCCCGCGCGTGACCGCCCCGACTTCACCACAATAATTGGCTTGGTCTTGGTGATGCGCGACGCAATCTCCAAAAAGTGCCGCGGATTTCCAAAGTTCTCCACGTACATCAAAATCACCTTCACCGACGGATCCGTCTCCCACCGCTCAAGCAGATCGTTGCTGCTCACGTCGGGCTTATTGCCAATCGACACAAACTGTGAAATGCCAATGCCGTATTCACGCGCATAGTCGAGCACACTCAATCCCAGCGCCCCCGACTGACTCACAAAGGCCGCGTGCCCAAAGGGCGGCATCGTCGGCGCAAAGGTCGCGTTCATCGAAATGGCGGGGTCGGCGTTCACCACCCCCATGCAGTTCGGTCCAATCATGCGCATGCCGTGGCGCTGCACAATCTCCATCAACTTCGACTCACGCCCCACGCCTTCGCCGCCCACCTCGCGAAAGCCAGCCGAAATCACAATCAGCCCTTTCACCTTGGCCACGCCGCATTCCTCAACAGTCGTGAGCACCTGCTCCTTTGGCACCACAATCACCGCGAGATCGGCGCGCTCAGGGAGGTCGCCAATGTGCGGGTACGCCTTCACCGAACAAATGGAGGGCGCGTGCGGATTCACCGGATAGACTGATCCCGTGAATCCGTAATGGATGAGATTGTACAGAATCTGCCGCCCCATGTTGCTCTCACGGCGCGAGGCACCAATCACGGCAACGGAACGGGGGGCGAGCAACGCACTGAGATCTTCGCGCGCATTGGGCGCGAGGGTCGAAGCATCGAGCGGCATATGAAATCCTCCGAACCCGAAAAATCGCCCCGCGCTCACCCCAGCGGAATCGGGTAACCCCCGACGCGGCCCTCGTCAGCGCTTTCTAATAGATGCAGATTGCTAGAATGACCCGCGGCCCCTCGTCTGCACCCGCACACTAGGCCACCGCTACGGCCGTCCACCGCACGCTCCGCTCCCACGCCGACAGCTCCTCGGCGAGCGCTGTCACGCGGAGAGCATCGCGCTGGAGCGCGGCCGCTTCGAGCTCGCGCCCAATCCGTGTCACCACCGCAAAGCCATAGCTCTGCCCATTGCCCTTGAGATGATGCCCTATGGCGCCGAGTTCTTCAAAGCTGCCCTGCGCAACGAGTACGCGCGCACGGTCAACATCCGCGCGGCGACCACTCAAATACGCGGGAATCAAGTCTGCGATATCCGCATCGATCTCGACTGGCGGCGCGCCATGGTCCACGCCGGAGGTGACCACGACCGGCGCCGCATGCGCCGCCGTCACCGGTTCCTGACGCCCCACCGCTTGCTCAACGGCGGCCACGAGCGTGTCGCGCCGCACCGGTTTGGTGAGATACCCCGAACATCCGGCCGCGAGACATTTCGCTTGGTCTTCCGCATCGACGTAGCCCGTCACCGCAATCACCGGTAGCACTTGGCCGCGCGATCGTTGGCGCAACTCGCGCGCCGTGCTATATCCGTCACGTACCGGCATCGACATGTCGAGCAACACCAGCGACACGCGCCCCGCATCGAACAACGCGAGCACTTCGTCGCCATCGGCGGCCTCGAGCATCCGGTACCCACGACCATCGAGCATGCGGCGCATCAAAAAACGACTGCCCAGCGTGTCGTCCGCCACGAGAATCACGGGGCGCAAATCAATGTGTCGATGCACCACGGCCAGAAATGCGTCGTGTTGGATTGGCTTAGGAATAAAGTCGTTCATCCCAGCGTTGCGCGTACGATCGCGAATCCCCTCGAGCACATGTGCCGTAAGCGCCACAATCGGCACCGGCTCGCGCTTTCGTTCTTGCTCGATGTGGCGCACGGCTTCGGCCATGGCGAGGCCGTCGAGCTGCGGCAGCTCCAGATCCGTGATGATCAAATCCCACCGTTTGTCTGTGGCGAGACGTAACCCTTCGACGCCATCGACCGCCGTGTCCACGTCGTAGCCCGCGCGCTCGAGTATGGCTGTCGCGAGCAGTCGCGTGTCGGGATTGTCTTCTACCACCAGCACGCGCCCGCCGACCGCACGCGGCGCGCGAACCTCGCGCCGCTCCACCGCGCTCTGTGTGGCGGAGTGCGCGGGCACAATCTGTAACAGTTCGCCGATGATATCGGCCGTGCGCCGCCGCGCGAGCGGCTTCGCGAGCAGTGTGGCACCGCTCGCCGTGGCAACGCCGTGCTCGTCGCCCGTCGCGCGGGCCGCAATAAGCACGGCGTGCACAACGGACTGCGCGCGCATCACCGTCATTGCACTGGCCACCGCCTCCGCTCCAATCGCCGCGTCGAGCACCACCACCGCGCTGAGCGTTGTTTCGGTCGCCAACAATTCGCACAAGACGCCGCCAAGCGCGGCCGGTGTTTCGTCCACCACCGTGACGTCAAAGCGCAGTGATTGTAACACACGCGCCATCCCAGGACGCGTGCGTTCGTCTGAGCACACAAAAATCGCTCGCCGCCCCGTAAACCCGTGGTCCGACAATCGCCGCGCCGGCGGATCGTCGTCGGTGAGTACGAACGGCAACGTAAAGTGAAACGCACTTCCCGCGCCCGGCACACTCTCCAACCAAATCCGCCCACCCATCAACTCGGCGAGCGACTTACAAATGCTCAGCCCCAACCCCGTGCCGCCGTAGGCACGCCGCACGGAGCTGTCCACTTGATAAAAACGCTGAAAAATCTGTGCCTGCGCTTCGAGGGGAATTCCCACGCCGGTGTCACGCACCGTGAAGTGCACATGCAACGTGCGGTCGTGCCGCTCCATGACATCCGCGGACATCACCACGCCGCCGCTGTGCGTGAACTTCACGGCGTTGCTCACGAGGTTCATCAATATCTGGCGCAGTCGGGTCGGGTCGCTGAGCATCATCACGGGAATCGCCGGATCCACGTCGGCCGTGATGTCGATGCCATTGAGATTGGCGCGCGCACTCATGACTTCCGCCACGCTTTCCACGAGGTCGGAGACGAAGCAGCGCTCCTCGGCGATCGTGACCTGCCCCGCTTCGATCTTGGAAAAGTCGAGAATCTCGCTGACGAGCTGCATCAACTCGTCAGCACTCGTGCGCACGGTGCGCAGCAGGGTGCGCTGCTCTTCGGTCGCCGCGGTTTCGAGGGCCAGTTCGGTCACGCCCAGTATCGCGTTCATGGGCGTGCGAATCTCATGGCTCATCACCGCCAGGAAGTCGCTCTTGGCACGGTTCGCGGCGTTGGCCGCATCCCGTTCAGCCGCCAACGCCGCGTTTGCAGCTACCATCGCCTCAAACGCCCCGGAATCCCCGTTCAAGATAGGGAGTTCGGGCTTCGGGTCCGGTGGTTTGGGCGGCTTGCGGGGCATCTGGAACATAAATGTACCATAAATTGGCTACGAGGCAATACATGCAAGTGCTTTACTGTAAGCCACTTGCAGAGTAGCAACCGATTTCGTACTGTTCCAAAACAGAACAATAAATCGTGTGCTGTTCCGAGAAAGCCATTGCGGGCCATTTCTACCGACCTACGCCGCTCACCAAATCGTATGACCGCGCCCTCCCTCACCGCCGGCTCCCGAGGCGTCATCGTCATTGACGATGACCGCGACCTCGGGCTCCTCCTCGAACGCTGGATCCAGAACGCCGGCCACCGAGCCGTTGCCTTCACCGATCCCGCCGGAGCCATTGCCGCGATCGACAGTGCGCCGCCGGTCGCCGTGCTGCTCGACCTGCATCTCCCCGGCGCCACCACCGATCAACTCCTCAGCCGCATCCGTCGGCAATATCCGCACGCGCCGATCATCGCCCTCGCCGGCGACAACGATCCCATTTCCGCACGGCAGGCGGTGGCACTGGGCGCCTCCGACTTTGTCACCAAACCGCTCGAGCGCACCACGCTCCTCACCACACTCCACAACGCACTCGATCGCGCCAGTCTCGCCGCGCGTGTGGCGCACCTCGAACACGGTGTGACGCGCGCTGGTGAAAACAGTGAACCTGATCGGCACGCATCGCTCCGCGCGCTCGTGCGCGAAATCAGCCGCGTCATCGCGAAGGTGGA
Organism: Gemmatimonadota bacterium; assembly: GCA_947471365.1. Classification (GTDB taxonomy): domain Bacteria; phylum Gemmatimonadota; class Gemmatimonadetes; order Gemmatimonadales; family Gemmatimonadaceae; genus Fen-1231. Next base: position 8,395 of record CANIWQ010000129.1, read on the forward strand.
GTCGGGTGACGACAGCGCGTCCACAACGGCAGCAACCTCGCCGAGCCATGTCTCGCTCGCCGATCAGGAGCGCGCCACCATCACCGCCGCCATTCGGCGCACGGGTGGTAACCTGAGTAAGGCGAGCCGAGTGCTGGGGATTGGGCGGACGACGCTGTATCGCAAGATGGCGGCGTACGAACTGCGGTAGTCTGACGGTTCGAGTCCCGGTTCGGGCACGGGCGAGTGCGCCGAGTTGCGAGGCCGTCGAAGAATTCATAACTTCCTAGCACTTCGCGGGTAGCTGAACAACGGGGCTCGTGCCGAAAGGCGCGGCCCCGTTGTCATTTTCGGTCATATTGGGTGCACGGGCACTCTGCCCGGTCTGGCGCCCAGCTTATCTGCCGCCGCATTTTCGTACACCGGCACTCACGCCGGCCTCTGAGGGATTCACCGTGCCGCGCACCCATTTACTCAGCCATTCGGTTCTCGTGCTCGCTGCGCTCGCGCTCGTCGCAGCAAGCCCAGCCACACAGCCCATACAGCACGCGCTTAGAAACGCGCCTGAAGTGACGGGCTTTGAGCAGCCGGTGTTAGCCGCCCGCGCCGACTCCCTCGGCATCCGCGACCTCCTCGACATCGCCACCACCAACGTCGCCGATCTCTCCGCCGACGGCCGCTGGCTCGCCCTCACCATCACCACCCGTCGCGACCAACTCGGCGCCGAAGCCGCACGCGACGGTGATCCCAGCTACCTCCGCGCCATCCTCACGCGTTTGATCGTCGTCGACACCAAATCCC
>CANIWQ010000130.1 GCA_947471365.1 Gemmatimonadota bacterium
TAGCGAACGAGCGGCGCCCTCGGGCGCTGTATGCATGATCACGAGTGAGTCGCCGGCGCCGCTGATGCAGCGCCACGTGACTCACTCGTCGTTTAGGCGCCGCCCTTCTTGCGGCTCACCGTGGTCTTCTCGAGCCCCGCGAGAAACGGCTCGTATTTCGAACCCGGACTCCAGAGCACCCAGCCGTCATAGCCGGCGTCGTACACCGCGCGCTTCTGTTCGCGAATCTCGGCGGCGGTGTACAGCGGCTGGCCGATTGAAAAAGCCTGGAGCCACGGACGCACCCGCTCACCCCGGAGTCCCATTTTCATATTGCGCTCGTGCGCTTTTTCGATCGCAATGTTGATGGTCTTGTACGGCTCAGCGTTCGGGTGTTTGATGCCGAACGAACCTGGCGGATAGTGCGACGGATACACCATCGGGAGCAGTACATCGGCGATCCGTGCGAGCGTTTCCCACTTCTGTCCCACCTCGAGCGCGCCCGGCACTGTCGTCACGAGGCCAAAGACGTCCGCCGTCGTGCGAACCCCGAGCTTGCTGAGCCGCGTGTGTGCAAACTGCAGGAACTCGCCGAGCGCGGCATCCTTGGAGAGCTGCCCTTGTCCTTGGAAGACTTGCACGGGAAGCGATTTGTACGGTTCAGGAAAACGGATGTAGTCGAACTGGACCTCGCCGAATCCCAGACGCACCGCTTCTTCGGCGACGCGCACGTTGTACTCCCACAATTCCCTGTGGTAGGGATTCACCCACGCGAGCCCTTTTTTGTCGCGCCAGACGGAGCCGTCCTGGCGGCGAATCGTCCACTCAGGGTTCACGCGCGCTGTCACCGAATCCTTGAACACGACAATGCGCGCCACGGCCAGAATGTGGTGCGCCTTGAGTGTATCGAGCAACGCCTTGGCGTCTGCAATTACCCCAGACTTTCCGGCGTTGCGCTGGAGCATCGGATCGGCACTCGCGAGGTTCAGGCCGAACTCATCTTTGACGTCGATGATGAGCGCATTGATCTCCGTGGAGTCCGCCATCGCTATGAGCTGACGCATCCGCTTGGCGCTTTGCGCGGCAAAGCGGTTCACGTAGAGGCCGCGCACAATCGCGGTGTCGGGTGCCGCCGCCATTTGGGTTGGAGCGACGGCGTTCGATTTGGCGGTCGTCGCCGCCGTCGAGGCGGTGGATTTTGCTGGTGCGACGGGCGCAGTAGCCTTGCCTGGCGCCTGCGCGAACGCGGGGGCAGCCAGCAGGAAGAGCAGAGTGGGGTATTTCACGGGTTATAATTAGCAGGGTGACACCCAAACTTGGCACTCCCCTCCCTGCGGGCGCTCGAATCCGTCCCCCGCGCCGCACTCGGCTCGACGCGTTTCGCGTCGCGCTGTTGGGTGCGGCAATCGGCGGTGTGGTCGCGTGCTCTGCGCCGCGCGCTTGGCGCGCGCCGCGCGCGGATTTCCTCGTGAGTGGTGGTGACTCCACCTACTGGGTGACGAGCGACTCCGCTGGGCTAAAAATGCGTGGCGCGCCGCTCCTCCTCGCGCGCGTGGATGGCCGGTTCGTGGAGGTCTACGGCGCCGATGATGACCACTCGTATGCGGACGCGGTGTACGTCGGGCAGCGCTTGTTCGTGCGCGACCTCGTGCGCGGCGACTCCGTGGAGCTGATGACCGATACCGTCGTCCCGCGCCTCGCGCGCGACTACGCCCGTGCACACCCTCGCGAACTCCCCCTCGGTCCGGACGAAGAGGGCAATCCGCAGCCGACCATCAGCGCGACGGCGGACATCGAAGTGCTGACCGTGCACGGACCTTACCTGTCGTACGAATATCACGTGGATATCGACACCCTCCTGGGCGAGCGTCACGCCGCCGCGCACCGCGTACGCCGCGGCGTGATCGATTTGCGCACGGCGTCTGCGGTGCGTGTGGGCGCGCTGTTCGGCGAGGCGGAGGCGCAGCGCGTCGAACTCGATGCGGTTCGTGAATGGAACCAGCGTCGCGATTCCCTCATCGCCGAGACGCGGCCGGACGCACGACGGGAGTTGAGTGCATTGGTGGTGGATCCGTCCAGTTTTGAAATTCGAGACCGCGCCCGTGAGCCCGAGGTGATGTTCTCGCTTCCTATGGAGACGCACACCGACCTGTCGCCGCGCGCGCCGACCCTCGCCGGCCGGCCCGTGGCGGCGTCGCTCTGGTGGACGGGCATTCGGGAGCAACTGTCCACGGGGTCGGACTCCCTGCGGCGTTGGGAGCGGCCGGGGTTCACGGTGGAGGTGCGCGCCGAAGGGGAGCACGCGCGCGTGGTGCTCGTTGGTCCCGCGCGCCGCGAATTCAGTGCGGGGCTCGTGGCGACACCGGTGGATCGGATGCAATGGCTCGACGCCTCGGTCACCGAAGAAGCCCGTCGTGCGTTGCGAAAGGCCTTTGCCGATGCGTCGCTCCATTCTGAAAATTCGCGCGTTGCGGCGGCTTCCGCGCGCGGAGCGTGGATTGGCGCGCGGCTCGCAGGCGCTGCGTCGGTGCGTCTCGAGTTCTTCGGTGCGCGGCCCGCCGCCGCACTGAAGCCGCGCGGCCCCTCGCGTATGGTTGTGCCGCAGATTCGCAGTGGGCGACGCTCGCGTGCCGGTGCTCCACGCGTGTCCACATGACGCGCTTCGCCCACCGCCGCAGGAGCGCGCCACGTGTGCCGCTCCCGTACGCCGAAGCACAGGCCACGAGCGCGCTCCCGCTGGTGCGCCGCATCGTGCGCGATCTCATCGTGCGCTACGGCGCGTGGCAAGACGCAGTCTCGGCGTTTGAATACGCCACCGTGGGATCGCTCGCCGATCAACCCGACGCCGAAGCCGAACGGTTGCAGCGCCTCGCGCAGACGATTGCCATTGAAGTCGAGGCATTGTTCTGCGAACTCGACCATCTCGGTGTTGAGTGCCGCGACCCCGGCCGCGGTCTGGTGGCGTTCCCCGGTGCGGGGGGCGCGACGTACTACTGGGCGCCCGGCAATGCCTCGGTGTGGTCGGAGGCGTCGGCGAACGGCACGTCAAACTCCGCGCCGTCACGGGCGCAGGATGTGGCCGCGAACACTTCTCTCGCCTCGCGCTCCAAGTCCGACGGATCGCGCGAGTAACGCGCCGAAAAATGCGTGAGCACGAGCCGGCGCGCGCCCGCTCGTGACGCCACCGTCGCCGCCTCGCGAGCGGTGGAATGTCCGGTCTCTAGTGCGCGCGCGGCTTCTTCATCGCCGAAAGTGGCTTCGTGCACCATCAGATCGGCGCCCGCGCTGGCCCCGACCGTCGCCTCGCACGGCCGCGTGTCACCGGTGATGACCACGCGACGGCCGATTCGCGTGGGCCCAACGAGCGTCGCGGGATCCACCACGCGGCCGTCGTCGAGCGTGATTACCTCACCCTTGTGTAGCCGGCCCCAGAGCGGCCCTTCTGGAATGCCAAGATCGCGCGCCATGTCGGGGTGAAAGCGACCGCGCCGCTCTTCTTCGATGAGCGCATAGCCCACCGCCGACTGTCCACGATGATCCACCTCAAACGGCAGGATCGCATACTCCTTTCGTGGAATCGACGCGCCGGGCACCACCTCGGTGGCCTCAAGTGGAAACGACAGCCGCTCCACCCCCAATCCCTCGGCTTTCTTCAGCATCGCGTGCAACCCTTTCGGGCCCCACAGGCGCAGCGGTTCCGTGCGCGCCTGCAACGTCATGGTGCGCAGGAGGCCGAGGAGTCCGAGAAAGTGATCGGTATGAAAGTGCGTGAAGAAGAGGTCGCCAAAATTGAACGACACCCCGTAGCGCATCATTTGGCGCTGCGTGCCCTCGCCGCAATCGAACAGCATCGTCTCCCCCTCGCGCACGAGCGCGATGGCGGAGACGCCACGCTCCACCGTTGGGCGGGAGGCGGAGGTGCCAAGGAGGCGAAGGGAGAGGGTCACCGAAGGAAGATAGTCGGGAAGGGGAGGAGAGGCAGGAGATCGGAGGGGGAGGGCAACTGCGAGTAGGCGGTAGACAGTACACGGTACACAGTGGACGGGAGCTGGCTGGCTACGCACCGAGACGGGAGAACGAAGAACGGAGGACGGTAAACCGTTAACCGTTGTCGGTTGTCGGTTGTCGGTTGTCGGTTGTCGGTTTTCTGTTCCCCACTGCAAGGCCGAGTATCCCGCCCTCAGTGCAACCGTCTACCGTCTACCGTCTACGGTGTACCATCTACTCGCCTTTGTCTTCCCCCGACAACACGCGCGCATGCACCGCCGCGTCGATATTCCCCCCGCTCACCACAATCACCAGCGGAAATGGCTCAGCCTCCAAACGGCCCGCGAGCAGTGCCGCCACGCCAACCGCGCCGGCGCCTTCAACCTTGAGCCCTTCTTCAATCCACAACATCGCAATCGCACTCGCAATCGCCGACTCTGGCACCACGGCAATGCCGTCGAGGGCCGCTACACCCTGTGCGAGCATCTCCGCATCTACCAGCCCGGCCAAGCCGTCCGCCAGCGTGGGGAGATCCGGAATATCGGTCGGGTGACCTGAGGCCAACCCTAACGCCATCGCGTTGGTGCGTTCGCTTTGCGCGCCAATGAGACGCACGCGCAATGCGTCGCCGCGCAGCAGCCCTCCCATCCCGCCCACCAGTCCGCCGCCTCCCACACCCGCGACAATCGTGGCGACCGACGGGAGCGCCTCCACAATCTCCAGCGCGACCGTGCCTTGGCCCGTCAGCAGAGTGCGACCGGTGCAGGGGCTGATAAATGCCGCACCATGCCCCGCTGCATACGTACGCGCCAACAACTCGGCGGCATCATAATGCTCGGCGGTTGCGTCAATCACCGCACCCGTCGCGGCAATCTTCTCACGCTTCACCGCGGGCGAGCTGCGCGGCACAAACACCGTGGCGTGCACCCCAAGCGCCGCCGCCGCCGTGGCGAGTCCGAGTCCGTGGTTGCCGGCGGAGGCCGTCACCACGCCCGCCGCGCGCTGTGCGTCGGTGAGGCAGACCAACGCGTTGGTGGCACCGCGAATTTTGAACGAGCCGGTGCGCTGCTCGCATTCGAGTTTAAGCCACACCTCACCGCCCGCAAACTCCGACAGCAGGTCAGAGCGCCGGAGTGCCGTGCGTACCGTGGACGCCGCGATGCGTTGCGCGGCGTCGCGGATTTCGGCGGGAGAGGGAAGCACGGACGTCACCGTAGAAAAACAACTACAGGGCGCGCGCGCGCGAAAGAGCGCGACCACGTGCAAGCGCTGGACGTATGGGAGCGCTCCGCCGCCCAGGGGCGCAGGCGACGCGCTCCGAATCAGCGCGGACCGTTCTCCGGCGTCCATTGCCGCACATAGCCCGCCGCATCCCACTTGTCGTACGCCCGCGCCAGCGACATCGGCCGCATCGTTCCCCACACCGGCTTATTGAACCAGGGGCGATCGAACTTGCCGAAGCACCATTGAATGCCGCCCACGCTCGCGGGGTCGCGTCCGTCGAGCGCCCACTTGTCGTTGAGCAAGAGCAAGTGATCGAGTGCCGTCTTGTAGCGGTTCGTCCACTGCATGACCGACTTGCCCCACAGCATGCGCACCACGTTGTGAATAACGCCGGTCGTACGTAACTCGTGTTGCGCCGCATTCCAGAGCGCGTCATGCGTGCGCCCCTCTTCGAGTTCGCGCAGCGTGTAGTGCGCCTCACGTGGGTCGTCCTTGTGCTGCTCCATGGTGCGGTGCACCCAGTCGGGGAGTCCGCGTAGTTGAGCGTGGCGCGCGTCGCGCACGCAAAAGTTGAACGCGAGCTCGCGCCAGGTGATGAGCTGGTCCAGGTATTTTTCCGCGCTCGCGGCGGGGCCCGCATCGCGTACGGCACGCGCAACTTCCGCCGCGCTGATCTGCCCAAAGTGCAGGTACGGCGAAAGGCGGCTCGATCCCTCCGCGTCGGTGGGGTCCGAGCGGCGCTGTTCGTAATCGACGAGGGCGCCCGCGCAGAAGTGGTGCAGCCGCGCGCGTGCCGCATCGAGTCCGCTCGTGAAGTACGTACGTGCCACGGGCGGCACCGCATGATCAATCTCACAGCGCGCGACTTCGTGCGCGATCGCGGCGTCATCACAGGCGCCGATCGCCAACCGTTCGACGTCGAGCCCCGACGCGAGCGAATCCGCGAACGCACGTCTCGGCGCACGATCTTCCACCGGCTCCAACGCCCCCTCAATGAGCTTGGCGAGCTTGGGGCGAATGGTGCGCGCCGCGAATTCCGATTTGCCAAAATGCGCGGCCGGCACCACGGTGTACGACTCCACCGCCACGACTCGGCACGGCGCGCGCGCGGCGAACCGCGCCGTGCGCTCCGCAATGCCGCAGGTGGGGAAGCGATCGGTCACCACGAGGCACGCGCGCGCCGCGAGGCGGTCCACCACGCGGCGGTCGTCGTCGCGCCGGCATCGCACCACAAACTGATAGGTGTAGCCGAGCGACTCGGCGCGGCGCGCCAAGGCGCGCGCGTTCTCGAGCACGAAACTGTGAATGCGATCGTTGGCGTGCGGGTAGGTCGGGTCGAGCCCTTGATGGATGAGCAACGGCCGGTTGAGCCGGTCCGCCTCGAGCACGGCAAACCGCAGCGCCCAGTTCTCCTCAAAGCGGTGCGTGCTCTGCATCCAGTAGAGCACATACTCGCCTTCTGGCTGTAATCGCACCTCGTTGCACCGCTCGGCGCGGAGCGCGAGTTGGGCATGCACGAATGGAGAATCGAGTGCGTGAGGCGGCACAGGGCGTGGAGCTGAGGGTATAAGGGGGGACGTGGAACAGGTGGCGGGCTCAGGAAAAGGCGTTGGGAGAACAACCTCGTCAGCCGCACCAAAGCAGAAAACGGAATACGAAAAACGGATCACCGTAAACAGTCTGCCAACTCAACGCATGCAACCGCCCACGAGTTCACGCAGGGGGAGTCCATCGCAACTGCTTTGCAACTGCTTTGCAACTGCTTTCCGCACCGTGAGTTATCGGCCGTTGCCACCCCTCAGAAAGCTGGCAAATAACCCCTACTTTAGCTTGACTTAGCCCCTTCCGATGCTAGATTTACCTCCGTGACGTCGGTCCCGCCCGATCGTATGACGGCGGGATCGTTTTGTTAGGATGACCGGGTGCGACCGGCCGCTAGTAGCTACCGCACCCAGTATTTCGCGGGGCTGTAGCTCAGCTGGGAGAGCGCTGCGTTCGCAATGCAGAGGTCAGGGGTTCGATCCCCCTCAGCTCCACTCAACACGCTTTTTCTGATTTCGGTGGTCTCGTAGTGTTTGCCCGCCGCCGCGCGGTAGGACGGAGAGTTCCAATGCCGGTGCGCGTGGCAGCTTCGAGACCCCGGATGGTGTAGCGCCGCGAACCTTCGGGTTCCGCGGCGCTTGTGTTTTAACCGTGGTCTGGCGCGCTCACGCTACCGTCACGCCGTGCGCGCGACTTCCCCAAGCCCGACGCGCCGTCTACCAGCCGTTGCGGTTCCGCAACGCGGTCACGTGCGCCACGTGATGCTCGCCATGCCACGCATACAGCGCGAGCTGCACGTCAATCGTCATAGGGCCGTTCGCTGGGTGTACCATTGTCCGCGCAAAGACCTCCGGCTCGAGATGGCGCAGCAGGGCCACCCAGCGCTCGTGCAAGCCTTCCACAAGGCCAAGCGACACTTCAACGGGAAGCGAACGGGCATCCCACAGTTCCGCCCAGGGCTCCTCGTCGTAGGTCTTGATCGTGGGCGTCGATTCGGTCAGCGCCATGCGCGTGCGCGCATACGCGTTGATGTGCGAGTCGGCCATATGGTGAACGACTTGCCGCACGGTCCAGCCATCAGGGCGGTACGGGGTGTCGAGTTGAGCGTCGCCGAGCCCCTGAACAGCGGCGCGGAGCGCCGCCGGAAGGGCCGCAATACGCGCGATGGCGGCCGTCCGCTCCTTGGCGGTGAGGGCTGCGGGGCGGGCGAACTTGCCGATGGGAAACCGGAGGTCTGTGGTCATATCCTGTACAGTAGTGCCTCCTGCAATGGGTTGCCCAGACGGGGGGAGGACGCTAGAATTCGGGTTCCTGATTGGCGGCGCAACTGCCGATAATCTGGAGTTCGCATTGCCCCTTGGTGTAACTGGCAACACGTCTGCCTCTGGAGCAGAAGAGTCCAGGTTCGACCCCTGGAGGGGCAACTCAAAGCGCCGTCCGGCAACTACTGCCGGACGGCGCTTTTTTTGTGAATCGGCCTTTCTATGGGGACCCTAGTTTCCCTCACCCGACGTGGAGCCGACGAGCCTACGCTGGCAACACGGCCGTGACCTCGATCTCCACTTTGGCCCCGTCCTCGATGAGCCCGCTGACCTCGACCGCCGACATGGCAATCTGATACTCGCGTCCCAGAACTTGGCGGTAGGCCTCTCCAATCTCGCGGGTACGTGCCGAGTACTCCCGCTTATCCGTCAGATACCACGTCATACGCGTGATATGTTCGGGAGCGGCTCCTCCCTCCGCGAGCACGGCTTTGACGTTCTCCAGGGCTTGGCGCACCTGATCGACAAAATCATCGCTGACGAACTGGCCGGCGGCGTTCCACCCGACCTGGCCCGCGACAAAAATCATCCGACCCGTGGCGGCCACGCCGTTGACGTAGCCGCGGGGCGCGACCCAGCCGACGGGCTGCAGAACCTGCCGGTGCGTGTTAGGCATGCGAAGCTCCAATCGCCCGCTCGAGGGCGCTCCGTAGATCGGGTGGAAAAGGAATCGGGCGGTGTGTCTCCAACGACGTACACACCACGACGTGCTCAAACGACACGCGGACTCCATCGCTCGCCTCAAACACCGTGTTGAGCACGAGCGAGCTATGGCCGAGTTTCTGGATCGCAATGCGTTGCGTCAGTCGGTCGCCCACGCGGCTCACCTGCTTGAAGTGCGTCGTGAGGTGGACCGTTGGAATTCCCATCCGGCGCGTCCCGGTAAACTCCGCAAAGTTCACCCCAAGCCCCTCGGTGAACCAGTCTTCGATCAACGCATTGAGCATTTCGAAGTAGCGTGGAAAGTAGACGATGCCAGCCGGATCGCAGTGGCCAAACCGCACGAGGTCCTGGCGTTCAAACACAACCTGCATGACTCAAACCTCA
>CANIWQ010000131.1 GCA_947471365.1 Gemmatimonadota bacterium
GGCCCCAAGGGACGCATCGGCCTCGCTATCGCCCTCTCGAACCCGAAGGTGATGTACGCGCTCACCGAAGCCGCCGATTCTTCCAACCCCAAGGACGGCAGCTACAAGAGCGACAACTCGCCCAAGGCGAGCGGCTTGTATCGCTCCACCGATGGCGGCGCGACGTGGGCGCAGATGAACAACTTCAACGTGCGCCCGTTCTACTACTCGCAGGTGCGCGTCGATCCCAAGAACGCCGATCGCGTGTACTTCTCAAGCACGCAGTTGCAGGTCTCGGATGACGGCGGCAAGACCATCCGTGGCGCCGCGATGAACGTGCACGTGGATGACCACGGCATCTGGATTGATCCCACCGATGGCGAGCGTTGGTTCCTCGCCAACGACGGCGGTCTCTCGGTGACGTTCGACCGCGGCGGCAACTTCACGCAGCTGATGAATCTGCCCATCGGGCAGTTCTACGAAGTGACCTACGACTACGCGACGCCCTACAACATCTGCGGCGGCGCGCAGGACAATGGCTCGTGGTGCGGCCCGAGCAAGCGGAAGAGCGCGATTAACAACTCCTACTGGTTCACCTTTGCCGGCGGCGACGGCTTCTACTCGGCGCAGGACCCAACCGATCCATCGATCATCTACGGCGAAAGCCAGGGCGGCAACGCCTCGCGCGTGAACACCAAGACCGGCGAGCGGATGAGCTTCCGCAAGCCGAGCTGGCAGGAGCGCTACAAGCAGTGGGAAGATTCCATTGCCGTGATGCGCGGCAACCCGCTGACGCCGGAGACCAAGGATCAGACCAAGGCCCTCGCCGCGCTCCGTGCGCAGCAGGCCAAGGACTCGGTGGATCTGAACCTCCGCTTCAACTGGAACTCGCCGCTCGTGCTGAGCTCGCACAATCCGAGCACGATCTACTTTGGCGGCAACCGTCTGCTCAAGAGCACCAAGAAAGGCGAGGAGCTGTTCCTGATTTCGCCCGACCTGAGCAAGAAGCTACAGGCCAAGATTGATACGTCCATCATCTACACCGGCGGCATCACGCTCGACGCCACCGGCGCCGAGACGTATGGCACGATTGTGGCGTTCGCCGAGTCGTATGTGAAGCCGGGCGTGATCTTCGCTGGCACGGACGACGGCAATGTGTGGAAGTCGATGAACGACGGCGGCACGTGGGAGAATCTCTCCGGGCGGTTCCCGGGGCTGCCGACCGAATTGTTTGTGGCGCGCATTGAGCCCTCGCACTTCGACACGCTGAGCTTCTGGGTGGCGTTCGACAACCACCGCAACAACGATTTCGCACCGTATCTCTACGCGACGACTGACGGCGGCAAGACGTTCACGAGCGTGGTGAACAATCTGCCCAAGGATTCGCCGGCCGATTACCTGCACGTGATTCGGGAAGATCCCACCAACAAGGATTTGTTGTTTGTGGGTAGCTCCCTCTCCGTGTACGCCTCGCTCGACCGCGGCAAGACGTGGAGCAAGTTTGCGTCGAACCTGCCGTCGGTGCCGGTGTTCGATCTCAAGATTCATCCGCGCGATCACGAGCTCATTGCCGCGACGCACGGTCGTAGTTTCTGGATTGCCGACATCGCGCCACTCCAACAGCTCACGGCGAAGGCTGTTGCGAACCCCGTGCATTTGTTTGAGCCGCGCACGTCGTATCAGTGGGGCGAGGGTCCGACGCTCGCCAGCGGTGGTAATGGCAACGCGCAGGGCTTCTTCACGATGGCGAGCCCAGCGTATGGCGCGCAGCTCCAGTATCGTTTGGGCGCGGGCGCACCGGCCGGTTCGGCGCGCGTCACGGTCAGCGATGCCTCGGGTGACGTGATTGCCACGCTCACCGGCCCCGGCGGGCCGGGCATGCACACGCTGGTGTGGAACTATCAGGGAACGCGTGCGGCCGCACCGGCCTCGCCGCTCTCCGCGTCGGAACGTCGCGACAGCATTCTCAAGGCCGTGCGCGGCCCCAAGGTGCTCGACTCGCTCACCGCCGCCAAGTATGACTCGGCCGCGCTCGCGCGTGCCAAGCAGTTGATCCTTCCGGCGGCAGCAGGCGCGGCCGGCGGTCGCGGTGGCCGCGCGGGTGGCGGTGGTGGTGGTGGTCGCGGCGCCGGTGGCGCTCCGTGCTACCAGCCGCTCACGCAGTGGGAAACCTTCTGTGCGCGTCCGGGCGAAGAAACGCCGCGTGCGGCTGGCGCCTCCGCTGATGCTTTCGGTGGACGTGGTGGCCGCGGTGGCGCGTCGGAACCCGCCAACGTACTCAAGATCTTCCAGTTGATTGGGATCAAGCCGCCCGCTCCGGCCGGTGGACGTGGCGGTGGCGGTTTTGGTGGTGGCGCCGCTGGTGGCTTTACTGTGGGCACGGGCGATTACCTCGTGACGCTCACCGTTGGCACTACCACGCTCAAGCAGAAGCTCCACGTGGAACGGGTGAGCGGCGGCGATGATGCCGGCAACCCGTTTGGCATGGATGACGACGAGCACAAGGAGCCGCGTTCGGAGTAGTGCGCGACCGATCGCGCCGTATGCAACACACGACGGGGGTGGCCAACTGGCTGCCCCCGTCGTGCGTGTGCTGCCGGGAGTCTGCTGGACGGACGGCCTGCGGCGAAGTAATCTGATTCTTTCACTCTTCCCCCGGAGACCGCATGGTCACGACACGACGCGAATTTATTGAACGGATTGGAGGCAGCGCGGCATTCCTCGGGCTCCCCGCCGTGCTCGGCGCGATGCCGTCGGACGCGATCCCCGCTTCGTCGGTCCCCGCGGATGCGGCGAGCGATGAGCCGTGGGATCTGCGTTGGGCGGACTCGATCAAGGCCAAGCACCGCGTGGTGGTAGACTGCGCCGAGATTGAGGAAGGATCTGGCGTGTTCCGCGCATCGATGTGGTCCAAGCAGTACGCCGCCGTGATGGGCGCCAAGCCCGAGGAGATGCAAACGGTGTTGGTGCTCCGGCACAACGCGATTGCCCTCGCCATGCAGCAGACGTATTGGGATGCCTACGGCATTGGGAAGAAGAACAACGTGAAGCATCCGGTCACGGAGCAGCCGACGGACCGCAACCCCGCGCTGCTCAACTCCACGCAGGATGGCACCCCCGCCGATTTTGATGCGATGGCGCTCGATCAGTTCATCGCGCGTGGTGGCATTGCGCTCGGGTGCGGATTGGCGTTTGGCGGCTGCGTGTCGATGATCGCAGGAAAAGATAAGTTGAGCGCAGACGAGGCCCGCAAGAAAGCGATGAGCTTGCTCGTTCCCGGCGTGGTGTTGCAGCCATCGGGAATCTTTGCCGTGATCCGTGCGCAACAGGCCGGCTGTTTGCAGGTGCGCGGCAGTTGAAGCCGTTCAGCGCGCGCGACACGTTGCTCGGGACCTTGGTGACAGACCCGACCCCCGAGGCCGGGGATGCGTACGCGCCGCTGCACTTCGACTGGCTCTTTGTGGACGGTGAGCATGGCGCGTTCACGCCGGAGAACGTGGGGGCGTACGTGCGGCGAGCGGCGCATCACACGATGTGCCTCGTGCGCATCGCGGTGCTCACCGATGCCTGGCTCGCCGCTGCGTTTGACGGTGGAGCGGCGGGTGTGATTGTGCCACTCGTGAATGATGCCGAGTTGGCGGCGCGCGCCGTGGCGGCGGTGGCGGGGCGCGGCGCGGTGGTGGTGCAGGCCGAAACAGTGGACGCTGTGCGAAATATCGACGCCATTGCCGCCACGCCAGGCGTGGCGGCGGTGCTCGTGGGGCCAAATGATTTGTCGGCGAGTCTCGGAATTCCCGGTGCGTTCGCCCGCGAGGAATTTCAGCGCGCGGTGTTGGAGATTGCCGCCGGGTGCGATCGCGCCGATGTGCCGAAAGGAATCTTTGGTGCGAGCGCTGATGCGGTGCGGCCGTGGCGCGAACGCGGGTTCACGTTGATTGTGGCGGGCGTGGACCGCGCGATTGGCGCCGGCGGGAGTGCCGGCGCCGCAGCGTTGCGGCGAGCGCTCGAAAAGTAGCGGCGCCCGTTAGTTGGTTGTACGTTTTTGCTCGTAGAGCGCCGCGTCGGCCCGCTCAAGCGCTTCGGTGAGTGTGAGGCTCGTATCCAGCGGACACATCCCAACGCTCGCGCGCACGGTGAAGGCGAGCCCCGGCGGTCGGAGCGCGGCGATGGCGCCAGCCAAACGCGCGGCGAGTTGATGCGCGGTGCGTTCACCGCCTTCGCCAATGAGCGCAACAAACTCGTCGCCACCCCAGCGCGCCATCACGTCGGACTCGCGGAGCACGCTGCGAAACGCTGCGGCCACAATGCGAATGGCGTGATCGCCGGCCGCATGGCCGTGCGCATCGTTGATTTGTTTGAGCAGGTCGATATCCGCAAACACGACGACGGGCACACGGCGCTCCCGGCGCGCGCGTGCGAGTTCCTGCTCTGCAAAGAGTGAGAAGCCGCGGCGATTGGCGATGCCCGTCAGTTCGTCAATCAGCGCGAGGCCCTGCAGGTCTCGCTCGTAACGGAGTTGCTGCGTGATGTCGCGCGCGAGCACCACCACGGCCGCGCGGTCGAGGTACACGCACGGTGCGGCCGTCGCCTCAACGTCCACGAGGCGTCCGGTATGACTGCGAAGCTGCCCGCGGTGCCGCATCGCGAGGTGTCCCGGCGCCGGGAGCGACGGGGATTCGATGAGCGTGCGAAACTCGGTGGGCACAAAATCTGAGAGCGTCCGACCACTGAGTTCCGCTTCACTGTCGAGTCCGAGCAGTTTGGCGGCGGCGGCGTTGGCAAAGCGCACCACGCCATCCGCGTGCACCAGCACCGCATCCGGTGAAAGGGCGAGCAACTGACGGTAGCGTGTCTCGGTTTCGCGCAGGGAGCGGAACTGACGGCTCGCCGACCAGCGGCCGGCAAACAGTGCGAGGGCGAGCAGTGCCGCCACGGCGAGTCCCGCACCATTGACCCAGCCCGGCACTTCTTTGACCGGCTCGGGGACGATGACGTCACTATTCGTACGCGGAATCACCTGCCACACGATGGGATCGCTGGGGTTGTCTTGATAGCGCGACATAATGCCCGTGACAGTGACGCTGTCCTCAAAGCGCGCTCGTGCGAGATCAATCGGGGCGCCATGATTGCTCGGCACCCAAATCGTCAGCGTTCCCTTGGCGTCGGGGCGCATGTCGCGCATCGTCAGAAACTGTCCCCCCTCACTGGTGCCAAATCGAGCCACGCGGCCGCGAGCCCGCACGAGCATCCCGTCGTACTTGGGGAGCATCGATTGGTCGATCGGCACGTCCGCCGAGAGCACGTGGCGCGCCTCAGCGGGGACCACCGACACTCGCGATGCGACCAACTCAAGGGCGCCGCGGTAGGTTTGCACGACTCCGGTGGCAACGACGCTGTCTCCCTCGTGCACCTCGACCGCGAACTTCTTGGAGAAGATGCGGATGCCGGCGGTGGCGTCTTGCAGGGAGATGTCGAACGCCGACGACTGGAGCTGACCGGTGCCAGAGGTGGCGCGGCCAGCGAGGGTCACAGAATCGCCCTTGGCGCGGTCCGCGATGGCGGAGGCGATGGGGGTAATAGCGCTCGAGGGAGCGCGGGCAGCGGGCGCGGCTACCCGGGCGACCTGTGGGGCGGCACCAAGCGCGGCTCCGATGGCGGTACCAACGGCAGTGCCGAAGGCGGCCAGTTGCAGCCACACGGTAAGCAATAAACGCGTCATGGCGATCGGGGGGTCCGGGGGGGGGACACGAACCGCGAAAAACTTACTAGCGCGCCGCGTCGCTGTCGATACGTCGTGGACATTGCCCCATCCCTCAGGGGGCGGCCCTGCCTCCGATACGTTTCGCCATTTCGCCAGCATATAATTAGAGACGCGCTGGCCGGTGACGCCGGCGGCGCACCCTCCTCCGCCAGGACCCGTGCCGTGACCGAGTTTCTGCTGAACCCCCGCGACGTGACGTTCCAGTTGTACGAAGTGCTCGACACGGCGTCGCTTGCCACGCGCCCTCGCTTTGCGGAGCACAGCCGGGAGATCTTCGACGCGGTGCTCGACACCGCGCACGGCATTGCCGTGGAACACCTCGCCACGCACCGGAAGAAGAACGACACCGACGAGCCGCGCGTCGTCGACGGCCGTGTGGTGATCATTCCTGAAGTGCAGGCCGCGGTGCGCGCGATTGCCGAAGCCGGATTCATTGCGGGTACGCACGATGCGAAGTTCGGCGGCATGCAACTGCCGCACGTCATCTCGGCGGCCTCACTGGCGTGGTTCGACGCCGCCAATGTCGCGACCACGTCGTACGCGATGCTCACGGCCGGTGCCGCAGATCTCATTGCAAAGTTCGGCAATCCCGAACTGCAGTCGCTCTATCTGCCCCCAATGTTTGAAGGACGCTTCACCGGCACGATGGCGCTCACGGAGCCGGACGCCGGCTCATCACTCGCCGATGTGCGCACGCGCGCCGAACCGCTGGGCGACGGCACCTATAACATCACCGGCACCAAAATCTGGATCTCGGGCGGCGACCACGAGCTGAGCGAGAACATTGTCCACTTGCTGCTCGCTCGCATCGCCGGCGCGCCGGAAGGGGTGAAGGGGATTTCGTTGTTCGTGGTGCCAAAGAAAAAGGTGAACGCCGACGGCTCCGTGGGCGCCTCCAACAACGTGGCACTCGGCGGCATCATCCATAAAATGGGATGGCGCGGCACCACCTCCGCGTTGCTCAACTTTGGTGAGCAGGGGCCCTGCGTTGGTTATTTGGTGGGTGAGCCACACCGTGGCTTGCCCTACATGTTCCATATGATGAATGCGGCGCGCATTTCCGTGGGGCGCTCCGGCACGGCGATGGCGTATTCCGCCTATTTGTATTCACTCGACTATGCGCGGGCGCGCCATCAGGGGCGCCTCCCCGGAGAGAAGGACCCCACCAAGCCGCCGGTAGCGATTATCGAGCACGCCGATATTCGCCGCATGTTGCTCTCGCAGAAGGCGACCGTCGAAGGCTCGTTGGCGTTGATCTTTGCATGCGCCACGCTGATGGACGAGCAGGAAACCGCGGCAGAGGAAGCGGCGCGCAAGGAAGCAGGGCTGCTGCTCGAAGCACTGACGCCGATTGCCAAGTCGTGGCCATCGTACGCCGGTCAGGACGGCATCAGCAATGCCATGCAAATCCTCGGCGGCTACGGCTATGCGCGTGAGTACGATGTGGAGCAGCTCTATCGCGACAACCGGCTCAACCAAATCCACGAAGGCACGAACGGCATTCAGGCGCTCGATCTGTTGGGTCGCAAAGTGATGATGGAGAACGGGGCAGCGTTCCGCGCGCTGACCGAACGCATAAGCGCCGGCATCGCGGACGCGGCGTCGCTCCTCCCCGCGCAGGCCGACGCCCTCAAGGCGGCGCTCGGCGAACTCGGCCTCACGACGCTCACGCTGGGGAAAGCGATGGCCAAGGATCCGGCGCGCGCACTCGCGAACGCCAACGTGTATCTCGATTGCGCGAGCCGCGTGGTGATCAGCTGGCTCTGGCTCCGACAGGCCGTGGTGGCCACGCGCGCGCTGGCGACCGGTGCCTCGGAAGCGGATCGGGCGTTCTACAACGGGAAGCTACAGGCCATGCGCTATTTCTTTGCGTGGGAACTGCCGCAGACGGCGGCGCAGCATACGTTACTGCGCTCGCTCGAGTCCACGCCGTTGGAGATGCCGCACGATCAGTTCTAAGCACCGCAACCGTCACCCGGCAACGGTGATGGTGTAGACGATTGTCCACCGCGCTCGCGAGCCAGGCGTCAACGGGGGGTTGTCCCCGCGGTTTTCAATGATTCTGCCTCGAGACACTCGACTTAGGGCGTCCCCGCGCAGATAATTCGGTCATGACTCTCGTCTCGAGTAGGGCCGGAAGGATCTTCTGGGGGGCGCTGGTGGCCGTCGTGCTGACGAGTGCCCCAGAGCGTGTCGCGGCGCAGGGCACGGGCGCGATTACCGGTGTGGTATTCGACAGCCTCCGTGGTGTCGGGCTCGCGGGCGCGACGGTGCAGGTCCTCGGCACCCAACATCGCGCGCGAACGGACGAACGCGGAATGTATACAATTGAGGGACTTCCGGCCGGCGAGATGGCGCTCGATGTGCAACACCCGCTCCTCGACACACTCGGCATCACGCTGGCCTCGCACCCCTTTCAGTTGGTGATCGGCCAGCACGCGGTCATGAGCGTGCGGACGATGTCGCTCGATGAATTTCGTCTGCAGCAGTGCCCGCGCGGTGGCGCCTCGCGTGGGCCCGGTGTGTTGTTTGGCATCCTGCGAGACGCGGACGCCGACAGTGCGCTCGCCGGCGGAACCGCTTCGCTCGTATACAAAGACCCCGATGCCGTCGAGAACATTGAGCGCGTCCGCACGTCGCGCGTCGGGGCGGATGGACGGTTCGTGATCTGCGGGTTGCCTCTGGCGTACAAAGGCACGGTGCAGGTTGGTCGCAGCGGATTCACCACGGCAGAAGTGCGGGTCGACTCCAAGAGTTTTGCCTTTACCACCGTCGGCGTGACGATCGGCACGGTGGCGGCGCACACGGCAGTGTTGGTGGGACGCGTCATGCAGCGAAGCGGCGCGGGCGTGCCGGGCGTTCAGGTGGTGGTCGCGGGCACGCCGGTCATGGCGTTGACCGACAGCGCGGGGCGCTATCGGTTGGAGTCTCTCCCGTCGGGCACGCTCGAAGTCGTGGCGCGACGCATTGGCTACGCCGCCACGACCGAGACCGCGATGCTCACGGTGCGCGAGCCGCGGCGCCTCGATATTGTGGTGAGCGAAGCGCAGACGTTGTTGGCGGTGAAAGTCACGGGCAAACTCGACGACGGTCTGGGGCGCGTGGGCTTTACCAATCGGCAGACGCATAGCGCCGGTCGGTTCGTGACGCCGGAAGAAATCGACCGGCGAAAGCCGCAGCTGTTTACCGACCTCCTGCGACAGATGCCGGGGATTCACGTCTCCAATCAAGGGCCGGGGCGGACGATCGAGTCCACGCGGGCCGGCGGTTGCGTGAACTTCATTGTCGACAATGCACGGTTCGACGCCTACCA
>CANIWQ010000132.1 GCA_947471365.1 Gemmatimonadota bacterium
TGTCGCTCTTGCCGCGCAGATCGAGCATGTCCTTGAAGCTGGCACCCTTGGGGATCGTGACCGGCGGGGTGAAGTCGGTGCTGTTGCCGTACTTGTCGGTGATGTACTTGATGAACAGCAGGAACAGGACGTAGTCCTTGTACTGGCTGGCATCCATGCCGCCGCGCAGCTCATCGCAGGAGGCCCACAGGGAGGAGTAGAGATCGGATTTCTTGATGGGCATGGCGTCCTACCTCAGTGACCTACGATGGGCGCGAGTGTCGGTTTTCACGCGACGGCGAGCCTAGTGGCATCCCGGTAGCCGGCTCTTGGCCATCTAACGATGATTAGCCCGCATTCTATTCCCCGATTAGCCGACATTGCCTGCAGACCGCTGTCAGCATATCACCCACCATGCAGCTCAATCATGAGCACCGCAAGTGTAGGCGCAGAAACATTTTGCAACTGTTTTGTCCAGAATCCAGCCACTCGCTATGTAGCGAGCGCTGCCGGCCTAACGTGACTCTATCACACAGCGCCCGCTGCAGTTGCGCAGCGGGACCACGAGAGAACCAGCAAACGGCCTAGAACTTAGCCCCCTCCGCCTGATACACAACCTTCCCGTTGAAAATCGTCATCAAGCACTTCGCCTCCTTAATCTGCGCGGTCGGCACAGTGTAAAAATCGCGATCCCAGATCGCGAGGTCTGCGTACTTGCCCACTTCCACCGAACCAATCTTCGTCTCCAGAAACAGCTGACGCGCGGCCCACAGCGTCGCCGCGCGTAACGCGGTCTTCACATCCACCGACTCCTTCCGCCCAAACGGGTCGCTCCCATACACGCCGAGCAGCGGCTCACGGGCCACGGCGGCCCAGATGCCATAGCGCGCGGCAAATGGCGTGACGCCAAAGTCCGATCCGTTCGCCCACACAATCCCCTTACTCTTGAACGTCGCAAAGGGATTGAGTCGCGGCGACCGTGCGGCACCAAAGTTCGCGGCGTACGTATCACCCAACCACCACGTAAAGGTCGCACTCGGCTCCGGATACCCCGCGTCGTACGTGTGCTGCAGCTTGGCCATCAACGCAATCGCGTGGTCGCTCGGAATGTTCGAGTGGATAATCCCGTGACGCAGCCCCTGCTTGGGGTTCTCGCGCATTGCCTGGTCGTAGCTGTCCATCACCCAGTCAATCCCTTGGTCGCCAATCGAGTGCGTCGATACGTGCATCCCCGCGTCGTGGTACATGCGGATGAGCATGCGCACAGTATCCGGCGACGAGCTCGGATACCCGTGGTTCCCCACATCCACGCCAGTGAACTCTCGGTTCCAGTCGTCGTACAGCCAAGCGGTGCGCGCGCCGCCTGAGCCGTCAATGTACAGCTTGATGCCGCCGCTAATAAGTTGGTCGTCGCCGGTGCTCTCGTACGGGCGCGTGGTGGCGGCGCGTTGCTCAATAATCCGCTTGGCGCCTTCCACACTGCGCCCGCCGAGCCAGAGGGCAAAGACGCGCACGGTGAGCGCACTGTCGGCCTGCACCTTCTTGTATACGTCCCACGCCTGCGGCGAGACGCCGGGGTCCTTTACACCGGTCATTCCCTCTGCATTGAAGGCTTTCACAATGTCACGAATGCCGCGCTCGGTGTCGCCCGCGTTGCGCGCGGGAATAAGCCGACGCACAAGTCCCTGCGCGCCTTCCTTGAGCACGCCCGTGGGAGTGCCGTCGGCGTTGCGGTCTATTGTGCCAGCGGGCGGATTCGGCGTGTCCTTGGTGACGTTGCCGAGTTTGAGCGCGAGGCTATTCGCCACGCCGTAGTGGCCGGTGGTCTGCGTCAGGTACACCGGGTTGTCTGGCGCTGCGGCGTCGAGATCCTTGGCGCTCACCATCCGCTTTTCGGTGAGCTTCCCCTCGTCCCACCCTTGCCCCTCAATCCACGCGCCCTTTGGAAGTGTGGCGGCCTTTGCCTTCACCGCGGCCACAATGTCGGCCACGCGCTTCACCGTCGGATACGCGAGGTCGAGAACAAAGAGGCGCGCGGTGCCCGCGTTCGCGAAGTGCGCGTGCGCGTCGATCAACCCTGGCGTCACAGTGCGCCCCGCAAGATCAATGCGGCGCGCGTTCGGCGCGGCCAGCCGCTGCACCTCGGCGTTCGTCCCCACCGCAATGATTTTATTGCCCGCGAGGGCTACGGCCTGCGCCACGCGATCGGTCGCGTCCACCGTGAGCACGCGACCATTCACAAGAATCAGGTCGGCGCGCGGCGCGGCTTGTTGTGCCGCAAGGAGCCACGGGGCAACGGCGAGGCAGAGCAGTGCCGTGCGGAATTCCCAGCTGCGGGGCAAGAACATCAGCATCTCCAAAAGGTCAGTGAACGATGAGAACAGTGCGCAGTATCGCACCGCAGGAGTCGCGTACAATTCGCTGCGGTGGTCAAACTACCGATCCACCATTCCCATACTGTGCGCAAAATACCGTGCTCCCGAAATCTTCTCGGGCGCGAGTGCATCATTGAGAAACGTCATCTCCTCCGCACTCAGCACAAGCGACGCGGCGCCGATGTTTTCTTCGAGATACTGCCGACGCTTCGTTCCTGGGATCGGCACGATGTTCGCTCCCTTGTGTAAGAGCCACGCCAGCGCCACCTGCCCAGGCGCCGCACCGCGCGACACCGCAAACTCACGCACCGACACGGCGGCCGCCATATTCGCGTCGAAATTCGAGCCGTGATACCGCGGATCGTTATTGCGGCGGAAATCCGACTCCGCAAGTTCCTCGGCGCGCGTTGTTGTTCCCGTCAGAAACCCACGGCCAAGCGGACTGAACGGCACGAGCCCAATGCCGAGCTCGTGCAGCAGCGGAATAATTTCCGGCTCGAGATTCCGCTCCCAGAGCGAGTACTCGCTTTGCAGCGCGGAAATCGGGTGCACGGCGTGCGCCCGACGGATGGTCTTCACACCGGCCTCGGAGAGCCCCAAATACCGCACCTTTCCTTCACGCACGAGATCAGCCATCGCGCCAACGGTCTCTTCAATGGGCACCGCGCGATCGACGCGATGCTGATACAGCAGGTCGATGTAGTCGGTGCCGAGCCTTTGCAACGAACCTTCAACGGCGGCACGCAGATGCTCAGGTTTACTATTGGTGCCGGTAGTCTTCGGCCCGTCGAACGAGAAGCCGAACTTCGTGGCAATAATGGCGTCGCTGCGCCGTCCGCGGAGCGCCCGCCCGAGCAGTTCCTCATTCGTGTATGGCCCATACACCTCGGCCGTGTCGAAAAAGTTCAGCCCCAGCTCAAGCGCGCGATGAATCGTGGCAATCGATTCAACGTCGTCGCGCTCGGCCGCCGTGCCGTAGCCATGGTTCATGGACATGCAGCCGAGTCCAAGTGCCGAGACGGTGAGACCTTGGGTGCCGAGCGAGCGGGTGGGAAGCATGGCGGGCTCAATGAGAGGGCGAAACTGCATATGCTATGTTTAAAGAGAGTGCGTTTTTCGAGTCACCCTTGGCTTTCCACCCTAACGCCAAAAGGGTCGGGCGTGTTGTGGCTCTCTACTCTGTACCCGCCACCCCAAACGCCCCCAACAACTGCACCGCCCTCCCCAACCTGCCAAACCTTTCATCCCCTGTTAGCCCCTTCACATGCCGCGCATAAATCTGCTGCGCAATCACGGCGACTTTGAACACCCCAAACGCCCTGTACCACGTCATCGGCACAAACGCCCGCCCAGTCACTTCTAAGTAGCGCGCCCACAGTTCCGCACGCGTGTAGTTCCCAGGCATCGCCGTGGCCCCAAGGCCCAGCGCCCGGAACTCCGCCGGATCGCTCGCCTCCGTCCAATACCCGAGCGACGTCCCCACATCCAGCAATGGATCGCCGAGCGTCGCCATCTCCCAATCCAGAACACCAACCACGCGCGTGAGATCGGAGGTATCCAACACCAGGTTGTCGTATTTGAAATCGTTGTGCACCAAGCAGCTCCCCGCGTCCGCGGGCTGGTGCGTCAGAAGCCAGGCGGCCAACCGCTCCATGTCGGGCACATCCTCTGTGCGGCTCTTCTCCCAGCGCGCGGTCCACCCACTCACCTGACGCGCCACATACCCGGCCCCTTTTCCCAACGCGGCAATCGCCGCATCGTCGGGCCCAATGGAGTGGATGCTCGCCAACGTCTGCACAAAGCGCTCGCTCAGCCCCCGCATCACCGCCGGCGCCGGCACGGGGTCGGGCGACCCGCGCAAAATGGTCCCCGCAACCCGCTCCATTATATAGAAGGGGGCTCCGACAATCCCCACGTCCTCGCACAACGCCACCGGCCGCGGCGCCGCCACCCCGCGCGTCGCGAGCACCGTCAAAATCCCAAACTCGCGCGCCATATTGTGCGCCACCCCAGGCCCAACGCCGCGCGGCGGACGTCGCACCACAAAGGTGCCACCGTCCGCCGCGATCAAATACGTCAGGTTGCTGAACCCGCCGGGGTACTGCTGAATCTCGCGCACCGCACCCACGCTCGGCGCCTGCGCGGCCGCCCACGCACTCAACGCTGCCAGCGGCATTTCCTCGCTCATCCCTGAGTCTCCCGTCGTTTCGGCATCTCGCCGTCCGCGTATTCCCACAGGGTCATCGTCATCTCTCGGTGTGAGCCGAATCAGCCAGGATACCAACGAGCCGAACGTTGATGTAAAAACTCGATCGACCCACCTTCGTCTTGGCCAGAATCCCTGCCTCGGCGAGCGCGTCCAAGTACTTGGTCGCGGTGATACGCGAAACACCCAAATCGTTTTCTACGAACTGGATTTTCGTGTACGGATGCGCGAACAAATTGTTGATCAGATCCTGCGAGTAGAACTTGAACCCGCTCCGTACCTGATGCTTCACCTCAAGCATTGCCTCTCGAATCGCGACCACCATCGCAATCGCCTCACGCGCGCTCTCCGTCACCGCAGTGAGCATGTACGTCACCCACTCCTCCCACGCCCCCTGCTCCCGCACGGCCAGCAGGAGGCGGTAGTACTCCCCTTTGGTCTGCACAATGTGTCGGCTCATGTACAGCACCGGTATGTCGAGCAGCCCTTCCTTCACAAGAAAGAGCACGTTCAAAATCCGCCCCGTGCGCCCGTTGCCGTCGTAGAACGGATGGATACTCTCAAACCGATGATGCATCACCGCCATCCGCACGAGCGGGTCCATGCGCTCGGTACGCGGCG
Source organism: Gemmatimonadota bacterium (assembly GCA_947471365.1). Taxonomy (GTDB): domain Bacteria; phylum Gemmatimonadota; class Gemmatimonadetes; order Gemmatimonadales; family Gemmatimonadaceae; genus Fen-1231. Next base: position 5,182 of record CANIWQ010000132.1, read on the forward strand.
CATTGATAAACGCCTCGAGTTCAGTCATCAGCGTAATCACGCGCGTCGCATCCTGCGGCGGTGTGTACACCACGTGGCCGGCTCCGTCCTTCAACGTTGTGCCGGGCACCCGCCGAAATCCGGCGCTGTTTTCTTCCAACTTGGCTTGTATCTGCAGTATGTGGTTGTTCGTGATCAGTCCGTCTCGGCGAACGAGATCATAGCCCACCTGCAGCGCCTGACGGTAACGCAACACTTCCTTCGCCGCCGGATTGGCAACTTCGCTGCTGTTGGACGACTCGCGAAAAAGCTCGTCGTGCGTGGTGACAATGTTCTCGATGGCCGACGAGTCCTTCGCCTCCTGTATCCCCAGCGCGCTGATCAAAATGCGCTGGTTCGGAATCGAAGCCGCCACTCCCTTCAGCTCCGCCAACTGACGCGACGCGTCCGTCACCCCCCGCAGAATCGCGGGAGTCTCGAGTGCCGCCTCGTCGAGAGGGGTGAGGTCAAAGGTCGTATATGTCAGTTTACTTTACCTCAGGATCGGATATGTATAGCAATAGGCATAAATCTATACATATACCCTCCTAAATGCAAACAATACGGCCTTTTTCTATCTGGATTCCCCCGCCGGCCCACGCCGGCGCCCTGGCAACCCGTACTCCTTCAAAATCCGGCGCGCCACGCTCGCCTTGTGCACTTCGTCTGGCCCATCATAAATCCGCGACGCGCGCTCGTGCGCATACCAACCGGCCAACGGCGTGTCGTCTGTGACGCCGAGCGCGCCGTGTACTTGAATGGCACGGTCGAGCACCCGCTGCAACACGCCGGCCACGTGGAACTTGATCAAGCTGATCCGCTCACGCGACTCGTGCGCGCCGCGCGCCTCAATCTGGGCGGCCGTGTCTAACACCAACAGCCGCGCCGCGTCCATTTCCGCGCGACTCTCCGCAATCCAGAACTGCACCGCCTGCTGATGCCCCAACAACTCGCCCGGGTTCAGCTCGCGACTCACCGCGCGCTCACACATCAAGCGGAACGCGCGCTCGCAAATGCCAATCCACCGCATGCAATGATGGATGCGCCCTGGGCCGAGCCGCTCCTGCGCCAACTTGAACCCATCCCCCTCGGCGCCCAAAATATTGGTCACCGGTACGCGCACATTCTCATAGCGCAACTCGGCGTGGCTCATCCAATCGCTCCCCGCGTGCCCAAAGGTGCTGATGTTGCGCACCAGCGTAATGCCGGGGGTGTTCATGGGCACAATGATCTGGCTCGCCCGCTTGTGCGGCGCTTCGGCCGGGTTGGTCACCGCCATCACAATGGTGAACGCGCTCCCCTCGGCGCTGCTAATAAACCATTTGTGGCCGTTGATCACATAGTCGTTGCCATCGCGCACCGCCGTGGTGCCCATGTGAATCGGGTTGCTTCCCGCAAACTCCGGCTCGGTCATGCTGAAGCAGCTGCGAATGTCGCCGCGCGCGAGCGGCTCGAGCCACTCTTTTTTCTGCGCCGCGGTGCCGTGGTCGTGCAGCAGCTCGCTGTTGCCGATATCCGGCGCTTGGCAGTTGAACAGGTAGTGCCCAATCGGGCTCTCGCCGAGCAGGGCGGAGACGTGGGCGAACTCGCTCAACGTCATTCCGCGGCCGCCGAGCGATTCCGGGAGATGCGGCGCCCAGAGCCCCCGCTTTTTGACTTCAGCGCGGAGGGTGGCCAGGAATGGCACACTCTCGGCGAAGGGCTTGCTCATCACGCCCCGTTCGGCGGGAAAGACGTGGGAGTCGAGGAAGGAGCGTACTTCCTTTAAGTAGGCGGCGCCGGTGGGGGTCATGCAGGTACCCGTGGCGGGGGAATGGTGCGGGAGGGCGTGGGGGGCGCACTTAGAATCTATCGCGGTGGCGAGGGGGCTGCATCGGCCGAACCCCGGATTGTAACGTATAACGTTATTCGTTATACTCCGGCCTCATCCACCGAGGCAGGGACATGGCCCGAATCCCCACGCACCGCGCGCCGACCCACCCGGGCGCCATGCTCATGGAAGAGTTTCTCAAGCCGCTCGGTATTACCCAGACGGAGTTAGCCGAGCGCATTGGTGTGTCGTATCCACGTATCAATGAACTGATTCACGGCAAGCGCGGCATGACGCCCGACACCGCGCTGCGGCTGGAACGATTACTTGGCGTGGAGGCAGAGTTCTGGCTGAACCTGCAACTCACTTGGGATCTGTACCACGCGCATCACTCGGCGTTGACGACGGAGTTGAAAAAGATTCGTCCGATCGCGATAGCGTAGCGGCCTCCGGCCGGCCGACGTGGCGAATGCTGTGATAAAGGTCCGCCGCGCACGGTGAGAGTCATTCTTGACACCAATGCCTTGGTGTCCGGCGTGTTCTTTATGTTTCTCGCCGTAGCGTGAGGGGCGGAGCGCCACAGCGCAACGACGACGGTCAGCTACGCGAGCTCGTCGGCCTCAAACAGAATGCCGAGGTGCTCGAGGAGGCGGTTCTCAATCTCCGCTTGGTGCTGCGCATCGCTCAGCACACCAATCTTCTCAACCAATCGCAGCGATGAAATCGACCGCACCTGCTGCGGCATGGCGATGCTCGCGTGCTGCGCGGTGAGCGTGCCCGTGGGAAGCAGCACTTCAAACGGATAGACGCGCCGCACTTTGTGCTCGAGCTTAGTGGTCGGCACCACGGTGACCATGCGGAACGTGGCGTTGTAGCCGTCGTTCGACACAACAATCACTGGACGGTGTGCGCCCTTCTGTTCGTGGCCAACGCCAGGTTCGAGATCGGCCCAGTACACATCCCAGCGATGCACCACTCCGGTGTACGACACGCGCTAGCGCTCGTGGTGATCGTGGTCGTGCGCCGAGAGTCCGTCGCTTACGGTGTGGTCGAACGCGCGCGCGGTGTCGTGCATTTCCTTCATAAACTCCGCGTCATCGGCGGCGGCCGCGTACGACTCGTACACATGCTTGCGACGATTGTCGCGCAGTTGAGCGACGATGGCCGCTTCGATAAAGGCGTCCGCGCTGGCTGCTTCGCCTGACTCGACGAGAGCGCGAATTGCGCTGGCCACGGAGTGGTGCAGGCGGAGCGTCACCTTCTTGAGCGGATCTTGCGCGGTAGACCGGCGGCGGCGGCCGGCCGGCGAAGAGGAGGTGGCGTGCGCGGACAAAGTCATCGGACTCGTGGCTCAGAGAATTGTAGTCGAGAACGGCATCCACTCAGCGCCGATCTTCATATGTGTATAGTAGGCAGAATAAGGTATGGCGTCAAGTATGGCACTAAAGCGAGGCTTTATCGTAAATTATTGTCTGTAAACGAGTTAGACACGGTTTGTCGCAGATCTCAGGCAGCCTGATAGCGGGGCTACCGTGCCTTTCGCCGTTTGGTCGCCGCTTGCAACATCGCCACATCGGATTGGTCCCGCTCTCGCCCCGTCGCCCGCTTGTTCTGGATCAGGTGCGCGAGACTCACGAAGGGCACGCGCACACCACCCACCTCCGTTTCGGTGCGGGCCTTATACGCGGCCTCAAACTTCACCCCGTCAATCGAGGTGAGAATATCCACGCGACTCGGCTCCACCCCGACCTGCACAACGATATCGGGCTTCAGTAGATGGGATCGCTTTACCAACCCGCGGGGCGCGCCGAACGCCGCGAGCGCGCCAAGTATGCGATCGGCGTTCTCCGGTGTTCGGTGTATCCAAAAATCGAGATCGCCCGTGGCACGCACGTAGCCGTACTGCGCCATCGCATACGCGCCCACCACCAAATACTCAACGCGCTCGGCGTTGAATGCGGACAACATGTCGCGAAAGTCCGGGTTCAGCACTGACTCGCCCTCCGGTAAAGGCCCAGGCGCTGCGCGCCAA
>CANIWQ010000133.1 GCA_947471365.1 Gemmatimonadota bacterium
CTCCGCACGCGTCCGGCGCATATCGCCGATCCGTGCTGAGTCACCCAACGCATGGCCGCGGTACAGCGCGGCGAAATACGTGGCGAATCCTTCCGAGAGCCACACGTGCGCCCACTCGCGCTCGGTAACGAGGTCGCCGAACCACTGATGCGCGGTCTCGTGTGCAATGAGCCCCACGTCGGCGCCGCTGCGGCGAAAGATGGCATCCGCATAGAAAATAGCGCTCGCGTTTTCCATGCCGCCGAACCGCGTGCTGCTTTGGAGATGCGCGAGTTTCTCGTAGCCAAACGGACCCACCAGCCGACCGAAGTACGTTACAATATCGCCGGCGCGGGCGAACTCACCTGGCAGAATGGCGCGCTGCTCCGGCGCCACGTACACACTTTGGGGCACGCAGCCACCGATTTCTGCAAGGCCGCATGCCGTGGGCCCCAGGTCGTAGCGTGCCAGCGGTGCGGCCGCGATCACCATCAAGTACGTCGCAATCGGCTGTGCTTCGCGCCACCGCGTGAGCGTGCGCGCCATGGTTCGACCCGACGACCCATCCGGATCGCGCGGCTGCGGCAGCGGTGTTTCTTCGAGCAGTTGTCCGTTGGCAACAACGCGCAGCGCAGACGGCGCGCGCACCGTCCAGGTAACGGTCGCTTTGTCTGATGGATGATCCACCGACGGAATCCAGTGGCGCGCGCGATTCGGCCAGTTGTCGCCAAAGGCCATCCAGCGTCCTGCGCTATCAGTGCCAATAATCAGTCCGTCGAGCGGAACGCCGGAGTACGCCACCGTGACCAAGAGCGTGTCACCCACCGCGCCGTGCAGTGGAATGCGTACGTGGCCATCGGCCTGAACAAAAGCTACCGACGCCGCGCCAACCCGCACCGTGCGCACGCGGAGATCGAGCAAGTCGAGCACGAGGGTATCGGCCCGCAGCACGCGCCGCACGGAAAGCACGGCCACTCCCTCAATGGTCTTGCCCGCATCCGGCAAATCGAGCGTGAGGTTGTAGTCGAGCACATCGAAGGCGCGTTGCTGTGCGGCCGCCGGCGCATTCCACACCACGACGAACGCGCCGAGGAGGGCGCACCGCATCAGAAAAGACCGTGCCGTCACGCGTCTCATCGGCCGAACAGGCGATCAAGTACGCCAGCCTCACCGGCGGCCGCCGCCTCGAGCGCGTCCGCAAATTCCACGCTGTGCGCGTATCGGTCATCAGCATTGCGCGCCATTCCCTTGTGCAGCACGCGTTCCACCGCGTCGGGAAACTCCATCCCTGGCCGGCGCTCCCGCAGCGGAATGGGATCGTTGCGCAAGCGCGCGATCATCATTTCCTGTTGCGTGCGACCTTCAAAGGGAAGTTTGCCGGTGAGCATTTCGTACGTCATGAGCGCGAGCGAGTAGATGTCGGTGCGTGCGTCGAGTGGCTTGCCGCGCAGCTGTTCAGGGCTCATAAATTCCGGTGTGCCCAGAATGATGCCCGTGGCCGTGAGTTTCTCGAGTTCGGCACCCGCTTTGCGTTCCTTGGCAAGCCCGAAGTCCATCACCACGGCGTACTCCGTGCCGTCCGCGCGCGTACACACCATGATGTTCTCGGGTTTGAGATCGCGATGAATGATCTTGAGTGCATGCGCCACCTGCAGGCCGCTGGCAATTTGCGAGACGAACGCCACCACCATGGGCAACGGCAGCAAGCCGATCCGGTGATTGCGGTCGGAGAGGATTTCACCCTCCACGTACGGCATCACCACATACACGAGCCGATCTTCCGTTTCGCCCATCCGCACGATGTGGCATACGTTCGGGTGTGCCAACCGAATCCCAAGCGCTGCCTCGCGTCGCAGGCGCGCCATTGCATTCTCATCGGTCGAAAGCGCCGGCGACAGCACCTTGATGGCGTAGCGCGCGTTGGTGCTCACATCGTGGGCGAGATACACATACGACATACCGCCCTCGCCAATTTTCTTGACAATGCGATACCGATTCTCGAGTAGCTGCCCTGCGAGATTCACGTGCGTCAGCGCCGGCCGCTGGCCGATCTCCGGCGCTGGAGCGCGAGGCACGGTCACCCGTGCATCGGCGCTTGGAGCGACGGTTGACGGAACCACCGGCGGTGGACCAAACGGGACGAGACGCGTGCCATCTGTGCTGCAGAACTTCGCCTCGCCGCCATACACGGTGCCGCACGCCGGGCACCGCATGCTCATTGGTACACCTTGTTCCGCCCATCGGCCTTCGCGCGGTACAACGCTTCGTCGGCACGACCAAACAATTCATCGATCGACGGAGTGCCCGGGGCGGCATATGTCGCCACGCCGATGCTGACCGTCACGCGCGCGCCACCATGCGCCTCAGCGAACGACATCGACGCGATGCGTTCGCGCAGACGCTCGGCAAACGCGACTGCGCCGATGGCATTGGTCTCGGGGAGGACCACCACGAATTCCTCACCGCCGTAGCGTGCCACGACATCCACACTGCGAATGGACTCCTGTAACATCGCCGCGATCTCGCGCAACATGTCATCGCCCGCCAGATGACCGAGCGTGTCGTTGACCCGTTTGAAGTGGTCGAGGTCCACCATGAGCAACGAGACCGACGAGTCGTAGCGCCGGGCACGCTCGAGTTCCGCCGCCAAGCGCGCCGTCAGTGCGCGACGGTTCAGCACTTGGGTCAGCGGATCGGTATGCGCTAACACCTCGAGCCGCACATTGTCGGCCTTGGTTGTTTCAATCAACTGAGCACGGTGAATCGCCGCGACCGCGGCCTTGATTACCGAATCCGCAAAGGCCACATCTTCCGTCGTCAGCGGCTCCTCGTCCACCATGCGGCGCAGGAAGAACACCCCGGCCTGCACCGTGCCGATCGAGAACGGCAACGCAATAACGGAGCGTACCGGCACCTGCGTGCCGTTACTCGCCCACTCACGGCGGATATCGACGTACAGCGGATTACTCTGCACGTCCTCTACCAACACGGGCGTCCCGTGCGCTAGCGCCGCCATGATTTCGGGGTATCGGTCGAGATGAATCTCAAAGTTACGCAACGACGGATTGTCGAACGCCGTCGCGACCACGCCCACGGCGTCGCCGGGCTTGGCCAAGATCACCGAACAGCGCGAGAGCTTGAGCGTACGCGCGACGCGACGCGCCAGGATGTGATAGATCTCATCGCTCGTCAGGTCGCCCGTCACTTCGTGCAAAATGTCTACGACTTTGCGGCGGCTCTCGGCGTCTTCCCGCGCACGCACGATCTCTTCTTCCGCGCGCATCAGAGCGTGTTTCGACATGGACAGCATCCGCTGTAGCCGCAGCTGTGCCTGCACGCGAGCCACCAGCTCACGAGGTCCGAGCGGCCGGCACAGAAAATCCGCTGCGCCCAGCACGAAGGTCAACTCCGTCGCGTCGTCATCCACCAGGTCCGACACCATCATCACCGGCGTCTCCGACCAGCGACGATCACCCTTCAACTCCGTGAGGAGCTCCAGATCACGGACCCCAGACATCGAGATGCTGAGCAACAGCAGATCCGCCGGCGCTACCTCCAGCGCCACGTACAGTTCCGCGCGTGTGGCGACCGCGACCACGTCAAAACCGGCGTCCTGCAACACAGTACGCATGGCACTGAGTTCAGCCCGGTTGTCGTCCGCGACGACGACGCGCTTTCCGCTAGGCATTTCCGAGCAGCCGCTGCAGGCCGCCCCACTCAATGTTGCCGCCCGACAGCACACACACCGTTCGCGCGACGGGCGTCACGATGCCTTCGAGCAATGCCGCCACCGTGATGGCGCCACTCGGCTCAGCCACGAGCTTGTGCCGGTCGAGGAGAAAGCGCATCGCGCCGGCGAGGGCGGAGTCCGGTACCGTCACGACATCGTCGAGATACTCGCGATGATGCGCAAAGGGGAGCGATCCAATTTTCACGGCGAGCAAGCCATCGGCGAGCCCGTCCGGATTGGCGGGAATAACAACAGGCTCCCCGGCAGCGCGCGCCTGCGTCAACTTCGGAGAGCCGGCCGGTTCCACGCCAATGAGCTTCGCGTTGGGCGCCAGCAACTTCACCGCCGTGGCAACGCCGCTCGACAGTCCTCCGCCGCCCACCGGCACGAGCACCATCCCAACGTCCGGCATCTCTTCGGCGATTTCGAGTCCAACCGTTCCCTGCCCCGCGATAATGCGCGGATGGTCGTAGGGTGGCACCAGCGTTGCGCCCTCTCCATCAGCAATCTCTACAGCTTTGGCCATTCGTTCAGCGGTGGTCGTTCCTACCAGCACGACGCGGGCGCCGAACCGCTTGGCGCCCTCCACTTTGGCGACCGGCGCATTGGTCGGCATGACGATGGTCGCTGGCACGCCGTACAGCTGCGCGGCGAGTGCCACCGCCTGTCCGTGATTACCGGAGCTGGGCGCCACCAATCCGCGCGCGCGTTCAGCGGCCGAGAGTTGGGACACAAACCAGTATGCCCCGCGGAACTTGAACGCACCGGCGCGCTGCAACATTTCCGGTTTGAGATACACCGGCACGCCAAAGCGCGAACCGAGCGCGTCGGACGGGACGAGCGGCGTACGAAGGGCGATCCCCCGCAGCCCTTCTGCGGCGCGGCGGAAATCATCGAGCGCGAGAAGTGTGGCGGACATACTCGACATGAAAAATGGGGGGGGGCGTTCCTGACCACCGAGAGGCGGTCAGCGAGACGAGCGAATGCACCTTCGGGACTTCACATGCGTGCCAAATGAGCCCTTAACCGGACTTACCAAAGCTCTTGCCGATGCACCAGAGGGGCGACTCGCGTCGCCCCTCTGAACTTACCGTTTATTCGACTACCGAGTTTCCGACGTGACGTCCCACTTTGCCAGCACTTGTCCGCGTGCCACCAGTTCCAGCCCAATCAACGTGACCGCCGCACCGTGCTGATCATCGCGATGGCCTACCACAAAGCGTGCTTGCACGGTGATGGGTGCCCGCAACACATCCAGTTCACGTGCCTTGGCACGTGCCACACGCCAGAGTCCCATGGCTTCGTAGGTCATGCCGCCGTCGGGGCTGCACCAGAACACTGGGCGCGTGTAACACGCCACGGCCAACTGAGCGGACCCAAGGTCACGGGCAACGGGAAGCGCGACCGTCTCTAGGCCAATGTCGAGGATTTCGCGATCAGGATCGTATCTGGCGTCTTTCCCCGTGATCTGCACGACAAACGTGCGCGAGTTCTTGGCAAAGAATTCTTCTTCGCGACGCTCGTACACCGCCAGCGCCTGGGCACGACGGGTGGCGTACTCGCCGGAACTTTCATAGGAATCGCGAGACACCTCAGGAGCCTTGGCGGCCAGCGCTTCGCGCGCGCCAGCCGCGATCGCCGTCAGACGCTCCGTAAATGCTCCCGAGCTCACCGCTTCGGGAGCGGCACTTCCACGGACCGCCGATGCAGCACGGGTCTGCGCCCGCGCTTCAGCCGCCACGTCGCCCTGTGCTGGCATCGTGGGCGCGCTCATCTTCTTACCGCGAACGGAGGGCTCGCTCCGGCGCGAATTGGGAGGTGCCATTTTGGTGCGTGGCGCAGGCGCCTGAGCGACCACAACATCCACCACCTTGGGGACCTCCGCATCCACCGCCTTGGGGGCCGCAGCTTCCGCCGCCTTGGGGGCCGCAGCTTCCGCCGCCTTGGGGGCCGCAGCTTCCGCCGCCTTGGGGGCCGCAGCTTCCGCCGCCTTGGGGGCCGCAGCTTCCGCCGCCTTGGGGGCCGCAGCTTCCGCCGCCTTCGGGGCCGCAGCCTTCGGGGCCGCAGCCTTCGGGGCCGCAGCAACCGTAGCCTTGGGGGCCGCCGTAGCCGACGCCTTGGAGGCCGCAGCAGCAACCATCGCCTTCTGAGCCTCTTCCTTGGCCGCCGGTGTTGGAGCCGGCTTGGGTGCGTCCGCCTTCGCTGGGGCGGCAACTACCGCCTTCTGCGGGGCTGGAACGGCCTTCGCAGAGGGCGCCTTTGCCCCCTCAGATGCGCCAGCCTTGGCGATCGAAGTTGCGGCGCTTCCACGACGGGAATCGGTGCAAAATGGCTTGTCCACATCCACGCTGGCCGTCGGCGACGACACAATGGCAAAGCAGACATACGGCTCGATGCCGGTATGCGTGGCATTCGCCGCCCACGCCCGCGCCGACGCGTACGACATGGTCACGAGCGCGCCACTCTGCGGCGCAAAACCTAACTTCGTGAGGTCAACCGTAAATGTCTTGTTTTGGGCAAAGTAGCTTCGCTCAAGCTCTGAGAGCTTCTGCAGATCCGCCTTGATCGCATTGGCTTTCTGAGCCCGCTCACCGACCAGTTCCTGCGCCGACAGCGTGCTCCCCGCAGCGAAAAGGCTGAGGATCGCGAGGGTGCGAACGACGGTTCGGAATCGGAAGGACGCCATCTGACTGAATCTCCGGCGAACAGAGAACGACCCGCAATCTCGGGCCGAGAATATGCGGGGGAAGACCGATATAATTTGGCCTACGGACACCCGATCCGCAACATTAGAGCGCCAAAGCGGGAAAGCTCGCAAGCCCCGTCAGCGCATTGGGTTGCCGCAGTTTAGTATCGGCACCGGCGACGCCAAACCGTACTGCCCCCTGATCAACTGCACCCTTCCGGGCGTCAGAATGAGGGTAAAAAGGTTCGAATACTGGTTATCGCAGAGGTCGGCGAGCTTGGGGCCGCCGAGCGCCCCGATGATCGCGGGAATCGTGTTGCTGTGTCCCACCACGAGCACGGTCTGCCCGGCATGCCTCCTCACCGCGTCCGAGACGGCCCGGGCGTGCTCCTCCTTTGTGCCGAGCGCGACGGACTCAATCACCAAGCCCCGCAGCTCGGCTACCTCCCGTGCGGTCTCCCTCGTCCGAACTGTTGGAGTGGCAATCACCGCATCCACGTGCGTGTCGGCCAACGCCGCCACCAAGGCTTTGGCGCGGGCGAATCCCGTGTCCGTTAACGGAGGATCGTTGGCCGGAACCGTTCCTTTTTCGGCGTGCCGAACGAGGATCACAACGGTCGGTCCCTGTTGGGCCTGAGCGGACACTGCGCCAACCGCCATCCATGCCAGGGCGGCCAATAATTTTCCACGACTCATATCGCACTCCGAGGGAGACCGGCCGAGAATGGCTCTTGCTTACGCATCCGTCAAGCTTCGGTAGGTTAGCCGCGACCTCTTTCGGACCTTCCATGTCCATGCTGGCAACTCAGCGGGCGCGTCTCGGTTTGTTGACGCTTTTGCTACTCGTCGCGGCGCATCCAACCCGCGCCGACGAGATGGCAACCTCCGCGGTATCTTTCGGGGACGCAACGCTGGCCACGCGCGACAAGGGACGTCCGTTAGTGGCCGCGCAGCGTCGCGACATGCTCAAGGAGGTTGAGACGTTGCGGCATACCCCCATTCCCGAATGAGGATAATTGTGAATCCTGGTCTCTACTTAGGCGTGATGATGCGTGTGCTGGTCACCGCGGGTGCCCTCGTCCTCACCGCCTGCGGAAGCAGCGACAAGACCGCGGCGGCGCCCACGGCGCCGAGCGGGTCGAACACGGCCACCGTGAGCATGCCCGGCAACGCGTTCGCGCCGGTGCAGGTCATTGTCACGGTCGGCGGCACGGTGTCGTGGGATTTTCCGTCCACTGCACACAACGTGATCTTCGACGCGCGCACCGGCGCGCCAACTGACATTCCGGTGACGGCATCGAAGATTGTCACACGAACGTTCGGCACCAAGGGCACCTTCCCGTATCAATGCACGCTGCACAGCGGCATGATCGGGACGGTGATCGCGAACTAACCTCAGCGCTACTTGGTGATGCTCCAGTTTTTGGGCGTGTAGCCGGGAAAGAGCGTCGAAATATTCGGATTGCCGAGCCGATTCAGCGCGATCTCGGCGAGAATATCGCGATGGTCAATGGTGACGGGAACGTCCTGACCGTCGGCAAGATTGGCCTTGGCCAACGGCAGCCAGTTGTTGGTGACCACGCGTCCGCCGTTGATGGATTTGCCCATCACGAACATGGCGCCGCCGCGCCCGTGATCGGTACCGGCGTCCGCATTTTCCTTGACGTTGCGGCCGAACTCGCTCATCGCCACGAGGGTCACCGTATAGCTGCCGTTCCCCTGCAGGACATCGGCCCAGAAGGCACCGATGCTGTTGGAGAAATCCTGCATGTTCTTGAACAGAATACCGGCAATCGGATCTTCCTGTACGTGGGTATCCCAGCCACCGATATCCACCTCAATGGCCTCGACCCCCACGTCGGCTTTGATAAGGGCGGCGGAAGACTTGAGCGCGCGGCCGAAGCTCGTGTTGGGATATGCCGCCCCGTTCGACGGCTGATAGCTCCCAAGATTGAGCGAGCGGAGCAAGGTGAGTGTGGCCGTCACATTGAGCGCGTTGGAGCGCGCGGGTTCCGCGTCGAGAAAGTAGTCGGACGCGAGCCATTTGCCGCGCTCCGTCGCGGTCGTGGAACTGCCGCCAATGGCGAAGTTGGTCGGATCGGCGATGGGGAGCGTGAGCGGCGCGCCGTCGAAGCCGTCTGGGAGCCCGCTCGACACGGCAACACCGCGGAGGATCGAGCCTGATGTGCGCGCCGTCGTGGTCGCCAGATGACGGCCGAGCCACCCTGAGGTGATGGTGAGATCGGCGGCCTTGCCGCGTTCGATGAATCGTTGTGCGTCAAAGTGCGAGCGGGAGTTAAACGTCAGGCCGCTGCCGTGGACGATTGCCAACTGCGACGCCTGGTATGCGGGCAAGAGCCCGAGCATCCCTTTGCCGAACATGAAGGTGTTGTCGAGCGCCGTGCCTTTGTTGACACTGGTGCTGTCGGGTCGCGGGATCGCGATGGTCGGCCGACTCGAGTAGTAGTTCGTGTCGGCAAAGGGCGCCACGAGGCTCAGCGAATCCGCCCCGCCGCGCATGAAGATGTTGACGATGATGTCGCGCGTACTCGCGGCACTGTCGGCGAGCA
>CANIWQ010000134.1 GCA_947471365.1 Gemmatimonadota bacterium
ATGCACGTATGGGACGTCGAGACACGCCCGGTGGGCCAGATCTCGAACGGCTTCCAGACGATCATGCCGCCGGTGACGTCGGCGACGTTCACCATTCGGCTTTCCTACTAACAGCGGATGACGACCATTATGAAAAAGACTCTCCACGCGGTCGCCTCGCTGAGCTTCGCGCTCTGGTTGACCGCCTGCAATAGCTTGCTCGATGTCACAACGCCTGGCCGCGTCGCGGCCGAGACGCTCAATGATCCTTCGATGGCCGTGGTGCTCGAGTCCGCGGCGATGCAGCAGTTTCAGTGCGCGTTCGGATCGTGGGTGACTACGGCCGGTGTCATGTCCGGCGAATACCTCGTCTCCAACAACCTCGTGAACTCCAATCTGTGGGGTTGGCGCGGTACGGAAATTCTCACGGCCCCGGGCACGTGCGCGACGTCACGCACGGCGACCGACCTTGGGTATTACACGCCCATGCAGAGCGCGCGGTTCCAGAACGAAGATGCGTTCGCACGGATCTCGACGCTCACCGATGCGCAGGTGCCGACGCGGCAGAAAATCCTCGCCGAAATGTCGGTGTACTCGGGCTGGGCGTACTTGCTGCTCGGCGAAGGCATGTGCGATATGACAGTGAACAATGGGCCGAAGATTACCTCGGCCCAAACGATGGTGCTTGCGGAAACGCAGTTCACCACCGCGCTGACCTATGCGGCCACGGCGAACGACAACGATCTCAAGCTGTTCGCGCTGGCGGGCCGGGCACGTGCGCGCCTCAACCTCGCGAACCTTCCGGGCGCGGCGGCGGACGCCGCACAAGTGTTGCCGGTGGGTTGGCAGCGCACCGCCGAATTCTCGGAATCGCGTCCGGCGCGCGAGAACAAGCTCTACAACATGACCATCCGCAACGACTACCTCTCCGTGGCACCGGCGTACCGGTCGCTCACCGTGGGTGGCGTGGCGGATACGCGCGTGAAGGTGCTGAACCCGAATCGCAACGGGCAGGACGGGCTCACGCCGCTCTACATTCAGCAGAAGTTCCTCGGCAATGGCGCGGTCGGTTTGCCGATCGCGTCGTGGAAAGAATCGCAGCTCATTTACGCCGAGGCGGTGGGTGGTCAGGCGGCCAAGGACGCCATCAACGCGGTGCGTACGGCCGCCGGTGTCCCGAAGCTCGACGGCACCGAGACCAGCGACATCACGGCACTCGTGCTCGAGGAGCGCCGGCGCTCACTGTTCAGCGAAGGGCAGCGATATTCGGACATGATTCGCAAAAAGCTGCCGTTCCCCACGGGCGTCAATGCCAAGCAGCAGACGTACGGTCCGATCACGTGCATCCCACTGCCGAACATCGAGACGCAGAACAACCCGAATCTGCAGGGCAAGTAGGATGACACCACGCGCAGCATTCACCGCGCGTGTGCGTCGAGGGCTCGCCGCGCTGGCGGCCCTCGGCGCCTGCGCGCTGAGCGCGTCGGCCACCGCCGGCGCGCAGGCACCAAGTGCGGAGCCACTGATCATTCGCGGCGGCTGGATCTTTGATGCCGTAAAATCAGACGTACGGCGCAACACCGGCGTGGTCGTGATGAGCGGCAAGCTGGTTGAAGTCGACGCCAAGCTGGCCGGACGCAGTACGGCCGGATACAAAGTCGTAGAGCTGGCTGACGACGAGTATCTCCTGCCGGGATTCTTCGATTTACACGCGCATTACAATGTGAATCTCTTTGGCAAGAATCGTCGCGACGAAACGCTGGTGCAGCCGGTGGTGTTCTTGGCCAACGGGGTGACCTCCACGTTCCCGGGCGGCGAGTACAATCCTGACGATATGGCCGCGATGCGCGATCGCATCGAGAGTGGACAGCAGCCTGGTCCGCGGCTGATGCGCTCGGGCGCCTACTTTGGCCGCACGCGTCCGGGGTGGGATGTCAACATGACGCCGGAGCAGGTGTATGCCGACGTTGATCGTTGGGCCGCGCAAGGGGTGCGCGCGTTCAAGGCCAAGGGCATTGGCCCGGTCCAACTGCGCGCACTCATTGAGCGTGCGCACTGGCACGGTGCCACCGTCACGGGTCACCTCGACTCGGGCTTTCAGGGAAGTGTGAATCCGAAGGATGCGATTCTCATGGGTATTGATCGCATCGAGCACTTCATGGGCGGCGACGCGCTGCCCGCCACGCAGTCGGCGTACGCGTCGCTCGTTAATCTCGACGTCAACTCCAAAGAGTTCAAAGAGATTGTGCAGCTGTACCTGCGGTATCGCGTCAACTTTGATGCGACGATCACGGCGTACGGATACACGTCGGATCATACCACGGACGGTGCGTTCGCCTCGTGGTACGATGAGCGCTCCTTCTTTACGCCCTACGTGCGGGCAGAGCAGGCGGCCAAAACCGAACCGCGCCGCTCCAACGCGTCGTTCGACAAGATCTATCACGTCAAGAACGCCGAGATCAAAGCGTTCTACGACGCCGGCGGTGGCGATCTGATCACCACCGGCACCGACTACCCGAGCACGGGCGAGTTCTTGCCCGGCTTCTCGCTCCACCGCGAAATGTTCGCCATGGTGCGCGCTGGGTTGCCGGCGGCCGCGGTGCTGAAGATCGCAACGATCAACGGCGCGCGCGCGATTGGCGTGGGGGACAAACTCGGCACCATCGAAGTGGGCAAACTCGCCGACCTCGTGGTCGTCAAGGGAAATCCGGTCAAGGATATTCGCAACACACACAACGTGCAGAAAGTCTTCAAAGCCGGGACAGCGTACGATCCGGCCACGTTGTTCAAGTCGGTGCAGGGCAAGCTGGGGCCTGCAAATAAGGATGAGGCTACCAAGTGGTAGCCACCGGTGCACGGGGCGCGTGACCGTGACGGCATAGCAGCACCGGCTACAAATAAGAAACACGGAGGGGATCGCGCCGAACCATTGGCGCGATCCCCTTCGTGTTTCTTCTGTCGCGACGCGCGCCGCTACGCCTTGGGCTTGGTGAACCAGCGATCATACCACGTGATGGAACGCTGCATGGCGTCAATCACGTGCTTGGTCTCGCGCAGCCCGTGCCCTTCGCGCGGGTACCGCAGCATCTGCGTCTCCACCCCCACGTCGCGGAGCGCCACGTAGAACTGCTCGGCCTCGGCGATCGGCACATCGTTGTCGTTTTCGCCGTGAATAAAGAGCACGGGCGTGTGCACGCGCGACACATACCGCAGCGGCGAGCGGGCCCAGAGCGTGTCCATCAAGGCTCCCTCGTGCGGGAACTTTCCGAACTCCACGGCCAAGTAGTCGTGATAGTACGAGAGATAGTTTTGCGTGATCAGGTTGCTGATACCGGCGCGCGGAATAGCCGCCTGAAAGCGATCGGTGCGCGTGACGAGCCAGTTGGTGAGCTGCCCGCCATAGCTGCCGCCCTCCACGCCAAGCCGCGACGCATCAATCCACGGATACTTCGCGATCGCCGAATCGAGTGCGACCAGCACATCCTCGGCTTCGGCGCCGTCTTGGTCGCCGAAGATCGCGTCCGCGTGCGCCTGTCCATAGCCGGTGGAGCCGCGGTAGTTCACCATCAGCACGCCAAAGCCATGCGAGGCGTAGATCTGCGCCGCCGAGTTGAACGCCGCGCCCTGCTGGCCGTGCGGGCCGCCGTGCATGAGCACAATCAAAGGCGCCTTGCCGGCCGTCAAGTCGAGTGGACGAGTGAGGAACGACTGCACCGGGCGGTCTTTCACACTGCGGACGGTAAACGAATCCACCCCCGCGATGCGCCGCCGCGCGAGCAGGCTATCGCTCAACGTGGTCACACGCCGCGTGGTGCCGCGCGCATCGCGCGAATAGAGTTCGCTCGGGTTCGTTGCCGTAGAAAACGCATACGCCACCGCGCCGTCGGACGCCACCGACCACGATCCCAACGTGCCCGTGCCGCCAACGATGAGTTGCGCTGCGGCGCCTCCCACGGCCTGCCGATACAAATGCACGTTGCCGTGCTCCTGTACGGAGAAATAGAGCGCCGAACCGTCAGCGGCCCACTGGGGAGCGCCCTGCCGGTTATCGAGCGTGGCAACTTCGCGTCGCGCGGAGCCGTCGGCGCGCATCACCCAGCTGTGCGTGTCCTCCATGGTTGTTTCGGAGGAGGTGAGATCGCGCGTGGTGCCTTGAAACGCAATCCAGCTGCCGTCCGGCGACCAGGCCGGCGCATACTCGGCGCTTTTGGTGCTCGTGATGCGGCGTGTGGTGCCGTCGGCCACTCGGACCGCGAGCACGTCGTAGTTGAAGAATCGATCCGGATCTTTCTCGCGATTGGACACGAAGAGGATTTCGTCGCCACGCGGGGACCAATCGATGGAGTGCTCGTAGTAGTTGCCCGTGGTGAGCTGCCGAACGGCGTTGGTGCTGACGTTGGCGACGAAAATGTGCAGCCGCCGGTTGTCATTGAACCGGCTGAGCCCTTCGCCAGCTGTGGGTTTGTAGAGGTAGCGCGTGATCACCATGGGGTCGCCGCTCGCGTCGACCTCCGGGCCCGGGGTGGCCGAGATGAAGGCGATCTGCGTGCCATCCGGTGACCAGCTCAGGCGCTCGCCGCTGGTGGGGAGCGGATGGTTGGTGCTCGTCACGTCTGCGACGAGATGTGCGCTGCTTCCGTCCGCATTCGCGACGACCACCCCGTAGCGGGTTCCCTCGCGTCCCAGGTAGGCGATGCGGTCGCCCTTGGGCGCCCAACGGGCCGCAGACACGCCCTCGCCATCACGCCCGATGGGGGCCGAGGTTCCGCTCGCGAGTGTGACGAGGCGCACCTCCGACGTCGGGCGGCCGGCACTGTTGGAATTGGTCACGGTGATCAGTGCCTGCAGGCCATTTGGCGAAAGCTGGACGTCGCTGACAGCCCGCAGCAGGTGCAGGTCTTCCGAGGAGAATGGCTGTGGTCGCTGCGCCAAGGCTTCGGCGGTGCCGAGGACGGAAAGGCCGGCGAGCAGGGCTCTGAGGCGACGCGTGGAGACAAAGGCGGGCATTCGTTGATATCTGGAGGCAGGATGGCGGTCGGGGGACTTCCGGTGGCGCAGGAGGGGGAGGGATCCCCTCTGGGCTGCGCGGTGAAACGGTGCTCGGCAAACGTGCCCGTCCGGCGCCTGCAGGGCAAGAACGCCTCGCCGATGAACCCCTCACCCAGAGGAAGGCCAGGAGACCGTTCGGCTGGCCCCTGAGCCCGTCCACCGGCAATCCCCCACTAGCAGTTGATACAACTCCTTTGCCTGACTATAGTTAAAGGCTGTCTCAGAAACCCGACTCCAGCATTCATCAGGACGTTTGATATGGCGATGCCAGCCACCCAAATCCGTCGCGGTATGGTCCTCGTGTTTGAGGGCGATCCGTGCCGTGTGATTGAGTTCCGTCACCATACGCCCGGCAACCTCCGCGCGATGGTGCAGGCCAAGCTCAAGAACCTCCGGAGCGGTTCGAACTTTGAGCACCGGTTCCGCGCTGCCGACTCCATTGAGAAGGCGGACATGGAAACGCATGAACTTGAGTTCATGTACAAGGGTGGCGAGACGTACCACTTCATGAATACCGTGAACTATGAGCAGCTCGAGATGGACGACGAGATGCTTGGCGACAATGCGCAGTGGATGCAGGCGAACATGAAGATTCTCGCCGAGTACTACGACGGGCGTCCGATCGGCATTCAGCTGCCGCAGTACCTGGTGCTCGAGATTGTGGAGACGAGCCCGGTCATGAAGACGGCGACGAAGACGGCGAGTTCCAAGCCGGCGGTGTTGTCGAACGGGGTGACGGTGAACGTTCCCGAGTTCGTGGCGACGGGCGAACGGGTGCGTGTGAACCCGAATACCGGCGAGTATTTGGATCGCGCCAAGGACTGAGCGCGGTTACTTGCTCGGAAAAGCGTGGCGTTCGGCACTTTACCTGAGAGTCGCAGAGGCTTAAGTTCCAACGCTCTGCAGGACGCCGGCCGGGGCGCAAAACCGGAGATGGTGGCTGTAGCTCAGTTGGTTAGAGCACCGGTCTGTGGCACCGGGGGTCGCGGGTTCAATTCCCGTCAGCCACCCTGTGATGGTGAAGGTACCGGAGGCACGGCCGACGGCGTTTTTTGAGGTGCGGGACTTGAGGGCGCCGTCGACTTGGTGTTTCCGACCTTCTAGGTCCGTAGCTCAATTGGTAGAGCACCGGTCTCCAAAACCGGCGGTTGGGGGTTCGATTCCCTCCGGGCCTGTACGGTGGAAACGGTGGCAACAGAAAAACTGACGGGCAACCGAAACTGAATTTGGATGTGGTCCACGCGGCGGTATCGTCTAGGGGCCTAGGACATAGCCCTCTCAAGGCTAGAACACGGGTTCGAATCCCGTTACCGCTATGGCACGACGGGTACGACGAGCACGACGCGGTGCCGCATGAAAATAGTGGTGACTGAGTTGGACCACGCGATTGTTGGAGATAGGCCAGCCTCATCGTCTATCGGTTAGGACGGCACCCTTTCAAGGTGCAGAGACGGGTTCGACTCCCGTTGGGGCTATGCAGGGCTGCCAACGGGCGGCGTGCAGGACACGTAGCAGGCAGGGAAGCACCGCAGGGTCGTTGGAGTTGGCTCCGCCCCGGCAGGTGAACACAAGTTGCAGGACGCTCGGCGATGTGTGGTGCCGAGTCGGTGTTGGGGGCGTAGCTCAGTTTGGTTAGAGCACTCGACTGTCACTCGAGAGGTCGCGGGTTCGAGCCCCGTCGCTCCCGTTGTTGGAGGACTGCAGGTGAAGGGTTCGTCGTTGCCCTGGTGGTGAAACTGGTAGACACGCCATCTTGAGGGGGTGGTGCCGCAAGGCGTCTCGGTTCGAATCCGAGCCAGGGCATAGCGAGATGTGTGATGCGGGTGCGGCTTCCCTCAAGCTGCAGTTGGTTCCCGTGACACCGCCACAGTAGCTCAGTGGTAGAGCACTCGATTCGTAATCGAGCGGTCGTCGGTTCAATCCCGACCTGTGGCTCTTTAGAGAGCAGACCTTATAGGACGATCAGCGCCACCCCAATCGGGGTGGCGTTTCTGTTTGCCAGAGTCCCCGTGGCGCATTCTTGCCCCTGAGTGCTGGACGGCGACCAAGCCGAGCGTAGCTTATTTGACAGTCTGTTCGCGCGGACTGGGCGGCACCTGCCGCAGGTCGTGCCCCTCGCTACGCAGTTCGCCACGCAGTTCGCCACATTTGCCGGAGCTCCTATGCGCCGCCTGTCGTTCCGCACCGTTCCGTGTGCCCTGTTGTTCATCGCGGCGGTCTTTGCCTTGGCACCGCGCGCCAACGCGCAGGCCAAGCGTCTGCAAGCCGCCGACATATTCCAGTTGGAATACGCGGCGGAACCGCAAATCTCCCCGGATGGTCAATGGGTGGCGTATGTGCGGCAGTGGAGCGACAACATGACGGACCGTCGCCACAGCAATATTTGGCTCGCCAAAGTTGATGGCTCGCTGCACCGGCCGTTGACCTCAGGAAAGTTCGATGATGTGTCGCCGCGCTGGTCGCCGGATGGCAAGCGCCTCGCGTATGTGTCGAACCGGAGCGGGAGCGCGCAACTCTACATCCGCTGGATGGACACCGGTGAATCGTACGCACTCACCAATGGTGGCAATGCGCCCTCGGCGCCGACCTGGTCGCCCGATGGCACGCAGTTGGCATTCTTGCAGTTGGTGTCGAAGCCCGCGCTCATGGTCGGCACGCCGCTCGCGCCACCGGCCGGTGCCACTTGGTCGCCGCCGGCGAAGTACACCGATCAACTGGTCTTTCGCTTCAATGGCGTGGGCGAAGTGCCGCCGGGATTCATGCACGCCTTTGTGGTGCGTGCCGACGGTGGTGCGGCGCGTCAGGTGACGAGTGGTGAGTTTCATCATGGCGGCACGTCGTATGGCGGTGGATCACTTGCCTGGACGCCCGACGGCGCGGAACTGATTCTCGCTGCACGCAGCGGCAAGAATCCGGAGTTCAACTCGCGTGAGTCGGATCTGTGGGCCGTTGGCGTCACGGATGGCAAGTCGCGACAGCTCACCGATCGCTATGGGCCGGACCAGACTCCGGCGGTGTCACCCGACGGCAAACTCATCGCCTACACGGGCTACGACGACCGGCATCAAGGCTATCAGAACACGCTGCTCTACGTGATGAATCGCGATGGCTCGGGCAAGCGGGTCGTGTCGAGCAAGCTCGACCAGAGTGTGGCGAGCCCGGTCTGGAGCGCTGACGGTCGCGGCATCTATGTGCAATACGATGTGGAAGGGAACACCAAAGTCGCACTCATCGCTCTCGACGGCACGTTGCGCACGGTCGCCAGCAATATTGGCACGGGGTCGAGCGCGTACAGTGGCGGCAGCTATTCCGTGTCGCGCGATGGCACGGTGGCCATCACGCTGAGTACGCCGACCATACCCTCGCAGGTGGCGGTGACGACGGGCGCGGCGGGGGCTGCGGTGCGCACACTGACCTCGCTCAATAGCGATCTCCTCGCGAATCGCGTGATTGGCGCCACCGAGGAAATCTGGTACAAGTCGTCGAAGGACGGCCGGAAGATTCAGGGGTGGATCATCAAGCCGCCGAACTTTGATCCCTCCAAGAAATATCCGTTCATCCTCGAGATTCACGGTGGCCCGTTTGCGAATTACGGCGACCGCTTTGACGAAGAAAAGCAGATCATGGCCGCCGCGGGCTACGTGGTGCTCTACACGAATCCGCGCGGCAGTACGAGCTACGGCGAGACCTTCGGCAACTTGATTCATCACGCGTACCCGGGCGACGATTTCTTTGACCTCAACTCCGGCGTCGATGCGGTGATTGCCAAGGGGTATGTGGACGACAAGAATTTGTTCGTGACTGGTGGCAGCGGCGGCGGTGTGCTCACGGCGTGGATGATTGGACACACCAACCGATTCCGCGCGGCGTTGGCTTTTTACCCGGTGATCAACTGGGAGAGCTTTGCGCTCACCGCCGACATGGCACC
>CANIWQ010000135.1 GCA_947471365.1 Gemmatimonadota bacterium
AGCGCCGGCGAAACCATCAACCCGCAACGCACCTTCCCGCGCGGCATTGTCATTGGGACGGCGCTACTCATCGGCATCTACCTGCTCGTCAACTTTGCCTACGTCGCCGCACTCGGTACCGATGGCGCTGCGCACAGTGACCGCATTGCGGCCGAAGCGGTAGGCGCCGTCTTTGGACCGGTGGCCGCCAAAGCCATTGCGGCCATCATCTTGGTCTCCATGTTCAGCGCCGCCAACGGCATCGCCCTCACGGCGCCGCGCATGTTTTACGCGATGGCCAATGACGGCATCTTCTTCTCGCGTATGGCCAACGTTCACCCGCGCTTCGGGACGCCGGCGTTCGCCATCGTTGCCTTCTGCAGTTGGGCGATGGTGCTCGCCGCCAGCGGCTCCTTTGAGCAGCTGCTCACCTACGTGGTGTTCGTAGGATGGATTTTCTACGCGCTCGGCGCGCTCGCCATCTTCGCCTACCGACGCAACGCACCAGACGCCGTGCGCCCGTTCCGCACGCCGGGCTATCCTCTGACGCCAATTCTCTTTGTGCTCTCCGCCGTCGCGATCGTGGGCAACACGGTGATCGCGGAACCGGGGCGCGCCGCAGTTGGCCTCGGCATGGTCGCGCTCGGTGTGCCGGCATTCATGCTCTGGCGCGCGAAGGCGAAAAGGGCCGCGCGCTAACACCGCGCAGGCGTTAAACAAAAAAGGGACGGTCACCGCACATGCGCGGTGACCGTCGCTTTTCTTATTACTGACGCGCCGCGAGGAACCGACCCGGCGCCGCACCGGTCATGGCGCCATTCCGCATCACTGCCACGCCCCCCACGAGTACATGCACCACGCCCGTCGCCATGCGCGATGGTGCGCTCCACGTCGAGCGATCAATAATCGTCTTGGCGTCAAAAATTGTGAGGTCGGCAGCCAGTCCTTCCTGCACGCGCCCACGGTCATGCAGGCCGACGAAATCCGCAGGGAACGACGTCATCTTGCGCACCGCATCCTCAAGGGTGAGCACATGCTGCTCCCGCACATATCGGCCAAGCACGCGCGGGAAAGTCCCCGCGGAACGCGGATGGCCGCGCGTCCCCTCCGTGGAGTCCACATAGGCGCCATCGCTCGCCACCATGTTCCACGGCTGCACGAGCAGGCCGCGCACATCCACTTCGCGCACCGCGCCGAGCGTAATGCCCACGGCGTGCTTCGGCGTGAGAATGAGGTCAGCCACGAGATCAAACGGATCAACCTTGCGCGCCTTGGCCAGTTCCGAGAGGTACTGCCCCACAAGGGCCGGCTCATCGTCGCTCGTCGTGATGCGCATCTGCGAATAGCCGGTGGCCTTGAGCCAAGCAAAGCCGCCATTCACGCCGTTCTCGCTCGCCACTTTCAGCAACGCACGCTGCGCGCGGTCTTTGAGTGCAGCGCGTACATCAAAGCCGGGACGCTTGGCCATATCATCCGGCACCACCACGAGATCTTCAACATGCGCCGTCGCCGCACCATCGTACGGATACTGGTCAGTCACCGCATTCACGCCGCGCCCGCGCGCAGCGTTCACGAGTCCGATCACTTTCTCAAGTAGCCCGGCGTTCTCGAGCCCGACCACTTTTTCGTGCGCAATCTTGGGCGAAATACCAGCGCGCTCGCCAATCTCAATCGTCTCACGATCCGATTCAATCAGATGATGTCCCGGATCGCGCACGTGCGAATCATAAATGCCGCGGAACGGCGCCACTTCCTTGGCGAGTTCCACCACTTCGTCCGTCGTGGCATACATACCAGGGTCGTACATGAGGCCGGTGCTCAATCCTACGGCGCCGAGTTCCATGCCTTCGCGCACCATCGCTTTCATTTTCGCGAGTTCGTCGGCGGTGGGAGCGCGCTGTGCGTGCCCCATCACCGCTTCGCGCACGCCGTTGTGGCCAATGTACATCGCCACATTGGTTCCGGACCCATGCTGCCGAAGCGAATCGAGGATCATGCGCATATGGAAGGGCGCGAAGTAGCCATCCGGGCCGCCCACGATCGTCGTCACTCCCATGCGCACCACACCCTCGTTGAGGCGATTGGGCGTCTTGAACGATTCTTCCAAACTGTGGGAGTGCACGTCCACAAAGCCCGGTGCCACAACCAATCCGGTCGCGTCAATACGCGTGGTCGCGGTGGCGCCCTTGAGCGCGCCCGCTGGCGCGATGCGCGCAATCCAACCGCCGCGCACGCCAATGTCGCCGGCGTACGCAGGCTTGCCGCTGCCGTCCACAATGCGGCCTCCGGAAATCACCACATCGTATCGCTCCGCGGAACGTGCAACGGTGGCAGACTGCGCAGCGACTAGGAACGGAACCAGTGTGAGTACTGCAGCGAAACGACGCATAAGAATGTGACCAGAGGGTGAGAGAACAGAGGGAAAGGCCTCGGGGCGAGCGCCCGTGTTTCAGCGCTCGCCCCGTTCTTCAGTACTGGCCCTGCCTACCGAATGACCGACTTGTTGCTGGGCTCGTACATCTCCTTCACATACCAATAGTTGTCGCCGTACGCGCGTGCGCGCGGCCAAATTTCGTCGAGCGAGTTAGCGTCGTACAGTGTACCACCCTTCATCACATACCGGATATTCGCAGTATTGCGAATATTCTCGAGTGGATTCGCATTCAGAATCATCAGGTCGGCAAGCTTTCCGACAGTCACCGACCCAATGTCGTTTTCCATGCCGAGGAACATCGCGCCATGCATCGACGCAATCTCGAGTGCGGTCATGTTCCCGTTCGCCTTCGCCGCCATCCACACATCCCAATGCGACCCTAGGCCAGGCTGCTGCCCGTGTGAACCCACCGCTGAGTAGCCACCGGCGGCAATCACGTCGGCCACCTGTTGCGACATGATGTCCTTGGAGTAATCCGTCTCGGGGCGCATCACAAAGCGCCGCGTATGCGGAATGAGCTGGCGCCAGGGAATCCATTTGCCCTGCTTGGGATCCTGCCACACCGAACTCTCCTGCCACCAGTATTCCTCGTTCCACGCGCCGTAGCCACTCACGAGCGGCGTGTGCGAATAGAAGTACTTGGCCAGTCCAAGGAAGGTCGTGATGTCGGCGTAGAGCGGCGACTGCACGGTCACATGCTCACCACCGTTGTGTCCGTCCATCACCATACCAAGCTTGTGGTTCCAGTCTTCACTTCCTTCGGCCGTCACGCGCAATCCCAGTTCGCGCGCCGCATCCACGGCCCACTGCCGTTGCTGACGCGTGGGCTGCAGGTACTGCTTCAGCAGGACAGCGCCCCATGTCATGCGGCGACGCAGATCCTTCACCGCGATGTCGCGCGAGGTAATGTCGTTCGTCATCCCGCGGTCACCTTCGGTGAGCGCTTCGGCCACACTGAACACGCGCGGCCCCACCATTTCACCGGCTTCCACCAACTCCGCGCTCGGGAATGCGGCGAGTGAGTTCGTCGAAGGGTCGCTCGTGGTGGTCACCCCGTACGCCAGATAGATGGCCGACTCAAAATCATTCTTCGGCATCATCCCCATATGCTCGCGATGGTGATGCGCGTGCATGTCTACCCAGCCGGGGATGATCGTCTTACCGGCGACATTCACCACCTTGTCTACACCAGTCGTGCTGCAGCTACCGACGCAGGTGATGCGTCCTGCTTTCACCACGATCGTGCCGCTGTTGATCACCTTCGCGTGATCGAGCGTGACAATACGTGCGCCCGTCAGCGCAATGGAACCCGCCGGGATTGCACGCGGCGTGGTGAGCTTCACCGTGATCGTATCCGTGTGCTTGCGGGCAACATCGTACGCAAAGAACCGGTTCGCACTGGCAAAGTCGACGGTGGTCGCGTTCCGCCAGTGCGGCAACAACCCACCTTCCGTGCTCACTGGCGTCGCCGTGAACGAACCGCCTCCCTTGGCGATCATCGGCACCTGATCGCCAGCGCCACCTACCGGCATCGGCGCGACATACACGTTTGCGCCCTGCATAAACGAAATCCATCGACCGTCCGGCGAGAGCGCGGCATCGTCGGCATCCTTCACATTGGCGTGCACCTTGCGGTCGGTGCCGTCCAGCCGCATCGACGATACTTCCACGCCGACGGGAGGACGACCACTACCGTCGGGCGGGCCAAAGACCTTGGAAGCCGACCAGTACACCCGCCCGTCAGGCGCAACGGTCGGCCGGATTTCGGCAAAGCCCATCGGCCCGGCCGCCAGCTGTGCGATATCGGTTTCATCGCCGCCCGTGGACGGCATCCGCACGATGTCGAAGTAACCATCTCGGCTCAGGGAAGACGCACGGGCCGACGCGCCACTGCCGCGCGCTACCACAATCTGACTGCCATCGGGCGTCCACGCGGGATTCAGATATTCACCCAGTTCCTTTGTGAGGCGCTGTGGTGCTCCGCCCGTCGCCGCCACGCGCCAGAGCGCGCCGCGATTGTTCGCATCAACACTCGTGAACGCAATCGTACGCCCATCTGGCGACCACGCGGGTTGAAACTCAAAGGGTTCGAAAGTGGCCGACGTCAAGCGACGCGGTGTTCCGGCCGGCAGCGACTGCAGCCAAATGCGCCCAAGTGCCTGGAACGCCAGCGTCTTACCATCGGGTGCGGCCGACGCCCATCGAATGAAGCGCGTATCGAAAGGTGCGTCGCTAATGCGATTCTTCGTCGCTACCTGCTCCGAAATAGTACGGTGCACGCGCGCCGAGAACGGAATCGTCGCAATCGTTCCGGTGGCCACGTCGAGCCGACGGATCTTACCGCCCTGGTGAATAACAATGGATTTTCCGTCCGCAGCCCAGCGATACATAGGATACGAACCATTCAACGGAATGCTCTCTTCCGAGAGATCCATCTCCACCGGATCCATGATCAACTTTTCGGTGCCGAGCCGTAGGTCACGCAGCCAGAGCGCGCTGCGCGGACCAAACTTCTTGCCTTTGTATTCCAGCGTGCCATTCGGCACCTTGCGCACGAACGCCAGCCACCGTCCATCTGGGCTGGGCTCTGCCGCGTATGCTCCACCGCTGGTCGCGCGGTCCTGCTGCTGCGACTCGCCGGACGTAATGGGCCGCACCACCCCAGTGGCCATTTCGTACCGATGGATCTGTACGGTGCCCTTCAGGACGTCCTCTTGTCCCCAGAAGCCGGTCGGATGTGCCGTGTACACGTCGTAGTACAGATAACGGCCGTCCGCAGTGATCGCCGTGCGAAACGGCATCTTTCCCACCTCACCCTTCACGAGCGTCACGCCGGTACCGCCATCCTTGTGAAACATCACGAGGTTGCGTGTGCCAAACCCAGTCATGCGCGCGACGATGATGTACTGGTTGTCCGCTGTCCACTGCGGAAAAGCGAATCGCACCGCAGCTTCGAGCGCCACCGGCCGTGGGTTGGCGCCATCAATGTCCATCACCCACAAGCTGAACTGGCCTTTTCGGTCCGAAATAAAGGCAATCGACTTTCCGTCCGGCGAAATGCGCGGGTGGAAGTTCGACGCCACGCCACTGTTCTGCGTGAGGCATTCGGCCGTGCCGCCACCGGCCGGCATGCGATACACCTGACTGGCCAAATCAAAGACAATCCACTTACCGTCTGAGGAAACGTCTACCGACGTCCACGTCCCCTCGGTCGTCGTAAAGTCGATCTCGCGGGTCTTGCCGCGCGCTTTCGTCGCATCCCACGCCGTATCAGCTGGCGCCTGCGCCTTCGCTGTGGTGGGCGCCATGCTCCAGGCGAGCAGCGCCATAGAGGCGAGAAAACCAGTTGAGCGAATACGCATGAACGTGCTCTCGGGAAAGAGTTCTGGAACTACCGCACATCGCCTACCGTCGAACGAATCGTCCTACTGATGCCCCGCTGCGCGTCGCGCACGCGCGAGCAGTTCGCGCCGTGCGGCTGCGTCATACACACGACCATTCGCCACCACCACGGCAATCTTCCTGGTGTTCGCGATATCCAACCGCGGATCCGCATCGAGCACCACAAAATCGGCCACCTTGCCTCGCGCCACGGCGCCGAGCGAGTCAGCCGCGAAATAGCGCGCCGGCTCGCTGGTCGCTGAACGCAACGCCTCCAGCGGCGTCAGCCCAGCTTTTACCAGCCACTCGAGTTCGTCGTGCAGCGACCAGCCGGGCATACTCGCACGGACCGGCGCGTCGGACCCAGCCAAGATCGGCACGCCCGCATGCTGCAGTGCAGCCACGAGTGCCACGCGCTTGGCAAAAAGCCGATGCGTACCTGCCAGTTCAGCGGCCGTCGGCTTGGGAGGCAACTCGGCCGCCATCTCCCAGAACTTGCGCAAGGAATCGCTCGCGTAGGCCACAAGCGAATCACTCGGCAACGGCGCGCCGGCGCGCAGTTCATTCAATTCAGACATCGCAATAAGCGTCGGTGTGACCCACACGGTATGACGCGCGAGGGCCGCATACATCGGCGCGAGCGGCTCGTGCGAGCAACCGCCCATCAAAAATTTGGCAATGAAGTGCGCGCCCGCCACCACGGCCGAGTCGTCACCCGCGCAGCTGTTGGGAAACCCATACAGATGCTCCAGGCTACGAACGCCGGAATCCGCCGCCTGCAGTGGCGTGACCGGCACGTTGACATGCGCTACCACCGCGAGCCCACGAGTTTTGGCTTGCCGGAGCGCCGCAAAGAAGGCATCTGGCGGCAGCCCATTGTGAATCTTTATAAAATCCACTCCGAGCCGAACCAGCGAATCCACGCCGCGCACAGCATCGTCGACGTTCCGCACGGTCAAGTGAGGAATCGGAACATTCATCCCTTCGAGGTATGGGCCCGACATCACGATCCGGGGCCCATCGAGCTCGCCGCGACTAATGGAGCGCTGCCAGCCGCGCAACTCGGCTAAGTCATCAGCCACGTCGCGCACGCCTGTGACGCCGTGCGCCACGTACAGCCCCAGGAGCCCGCGACCACCGGGTACGGTGAGATGCACGTGCATATCCCACAATCCTGGAATCACGAACTTCCCTCGCCCATCCACAACCCGAGCACCCGCTGGTGTCGTGACAGAGGAAGACGCCGCGACCTGTGTAATGCGGTGACCGTCGGCAACAATGGTCATATCGCGCTTCGCAGTTCCGCTCGTCGGATCAATGAGCGTGACGTGCGTGACGGCAACGATCTGCAGGGCAAGGCGAATGAGCATTGGGGCGGCCGAGTAGAAGACGTGAATATTTGCAGCGGAGTGACGCTCCGCTATTTCTTCAACTTCTTCAACATTTCTGTGGCGTGCGCGTGGGCGGGCTTGAGGGCGAGCGCTTTCTCGAACGCCGCTGTCGCCTGCTTCGAGTCCGGCTTGGCCATCAGCGCATCGCCATAGCTCGACCAGGCATTGGCGCTGGTCGGGTACTGTTCCGTGCCCAAGCGCAGTAGCGCG
Source organism: Gemmatimonadota bacterium (assembly GCA_947471365.1). GTDB lineage: Bacteria > Gemmatimonadota > Gemmatimonadetes > Gemmatimonadales > Gemmatimonadaceae > Fen-1231. The sequence goes on from CANIWQ010000135.1 coordinate 7,396, forward strand.
ATGGCCTTGGTCGTGTCGCGCGACATCTCAATGTGCCCAAGCATGTCCAGCATCATTTCGGGCGGGTGCACCGGATAACCCATCTGCGCCGACACCCGAGCGAAATGCGCGGTGAGATACGAGGGATCCTCGAGCGCACGAAAGATGTCGGGCTTGTACGCGTCAAAAACGAACCGCATCGCGTCGTATTCCGTGATCAACGGCACGGAGCCATGATCATCCCCGCCATAATATTTGAATCCGTACCGCAGCCCGGATGTGTTCAACGCGTTCACGGTGCTATTGAACTGTGCAATCGATGCAAAGTGCACGTTCACCGTCGTGTCGCCCGCTTGTAAAGAGTTGGCCTGACCAACGAACAGCGTGCGGCCAGCAAAGCCCGGCTTGGATACCATTGCCTGCGTCCGCCTGAGCAGAACGCGGTTGTCCCACCAGAGGCTCGGGTCAATGGCCACATACGCGTTGAACGTCGTGGGCATCGAGAACAGGGCATCAATCACCGTGATGCCGCCTAAGGAATGCCCAACGAACACGCGATAAGGGGCCGTGCGATACGCCATTTCGATACGCGGAATCAACTCGCCCTTAATAAACTGGAGGAAGTTCGGACCTCCACCGGAGGTTTTCAGCGCGACCTGTACCTTACCATCGTTGTCTAGTTCCGTGTGCGTCGGCGTCAAGTCGCGCATGCGGTCCGTATTCGGAATGGCAACAACAATCATCTCGGGCATCGCGAGCACGCCATTCGTCGCGGAGCTCAAAAACTGCAGCACGCCCGTGATCGAATGAAAGTGCGCATCACCGTCGAGCACGTACAGCACGGGATACCGCTGCGGCAGGTACGTGGTGTCGCTGTACGACGGCGGCAGGTACACGAGATACGGGCGCTGTTCCTTGAGCGTCCCGGAATAGATCGAGTCGATCTTGCCAATGTTGATCGTGCCAGTAGCAGGCGCCGACTGGGCCCCCGCGGCGAACGAAAGCGATAGCACCAGCGCGCATACCGTAACGAACCGCATAACACCCCGAACGGAGATAGGTGGACGGGGCGCGGCGCGACAGATGGGCGCGCGCACCGC
>CANIWQ010000136.1 GCA_947471365.1 Gemmatimonadota bacterium
GCCAAGCGGACGGTGTACTTCAGCCGTACGTCTGGCTCGTATGGCTCGGAGCTCGGGCTCTCGAACTATCTCGTCACGCAGGGGCTCGCGCGGAAGCTGATGCGCGACAGCGTCGTGGCCGGCGACGACGTGATGAAAGTGTCGCCCGAAGGGTGGGTGGACGTCACTCGCACCGGCGCGCTCGTGAAGGAACTCCGCGCGCCGGCGTCGCTGATCCGAAAGAACGAGTGGGTGGACCGCCCGTCGGTGGGGATTCCCTACCTGTACGTGTCCACCGCGTATCTGCTGTCGGAGGCGTACCGGTTGCAGGGGAACACCACCGAGTCGGCGGCGATGCTGAAACAAGCACGCGCCGTGGCGCGTGCCACGCAGCTCGATCGCGAGTTGTTTGGTCCGGAGTCAGCGGAGCCGGCGCCAGTGATTCCGGGCGACTCGGCCAAGAAGACGGTCGTACCGGTCAAGCCAAAGCCGTAGGGCTAGGCTCCAATCGCCAAGGCATACATCCAAGTCTTGGCGGCGGCATATTCGCGCTGAATGGCATCCACGCCGTTCAGCGCGCCGTCGTTATCCCCTGTTTTGCCCGCGTGTTCGACCACGGCGCAGGCTTCGCCCATCGCATGCGCGCCAAGCTGGCGGGCGCTGGACTTGAGGGCGTGCGCAATACTCGCCACCTCGCTGACATTGCCGCTTGCGCGCTCTTCGTGAAGCTTGGCGAGCCGTTCCTCGGCGAACTGGATGAAGGTCTGCATCATCATGGCGACCATTTCATCACCGCCGACGCTCTTGAGCAGCTCGATGGCCGACTCGGCGTCCTGGGGAACTTGCGACATGGGGGGGGCTGCTCCATCGGTGCGGAAGAAGTCGTTCGATCGCCATGGGGGCTCAGCGGAACGTATTTTTAATCTAGACACCCGCGCAAACCTTGCGCCACTAGGCCGCGCCCGTGAGGTTTCGGTGTCTTGGGGAGGGATGCGCCGAATTGGCTAAGGCAGCGGTCTTGAAAACCGCCGTCCGAAAGGACATGTGGGTTCGAGTCCCACTCCCTCCGTGGAACCAGCCGTCTTCAGAGTACACAGCACGATGTCGTTATTACCGTATCAGACTGTGCTCGCGTCAGGCGTACCGCTGGGTGTGCTCGGGCCCTTCTTCGCGCCTGATACAGACGCGAGCGCCATCGAAACGATGATGGCTTCCTGTTCGAGCACCCGAGCCAGCGTGCGCTGCAACTCCGCGTTGCGCGATTCCAGGTCGCCGTTCAGGGCGCGAATCGTGTCCCGCTGCAGCTTGATCTCCAGCTGATTGCGCACGCGGAGCCGCAGATGCGTGAGGTTGAAGGGCTTTATCACGTAGTCGACGGCGCTCATCTGCAACGCGGCCGTCTGCCGTGCGGAGTCCGCCACGACCGTCACGAAGACGATGGGAATGTCTACGAGGGTTGGGTCAGCGCGAGCTTGTCGGGACACTTCGAGTCCGTCGATGTCTGGCAACATGAAATCGAGCAACACCAAATCCGGCAGTTGCTCTTTCATGATGCGCAGGGCGTCGAGCCCGTTGGTGGCGGTCAGGATCGTATACTGATCCTTGAGGGCGAGGACAATCAGCCGGACGTTCAGCTCCTCGTCATCCACCACGAGGATCAGCGGGGGGCGTTGGGGGGGGGGGGCAGAGTCAAGTTGGTTGTGGCCGAAGCGGTCATAAGCCTCTCTAGGTGGTTGGAGCGGATGCGGCCATGACGCGCTGCATCTCCGCGATCAGCAACTTGACGTGCAGCGGCTTGCTCACATAGCCGTCGAAGCCGGCCGCGAGGAATCGCTCGGCGTCGTCCTGCATGGCGAACGCGGTGAGCGCGATCACGCGCGTGTGCGCCCCGGTCACGGCCTCACGGGCGCGCAGGACCTTCAGCGCGGCCTGACCGTCCATCACCGGCATCTGGATGTCCATCAGCACGAGGTCAAAGGCATCCTCCAAGAGCCGTTGCAGCGCCTCTGCGCCATCGGCGGCTATTTTCACCGTGTGACCCAGTTTTTGCAACAGCGCGCGCCCTAACGCCTGGTTGATGCGGTGATCCTCCACGAGCAGCACCGTCAGCGGCGCGCCGGACCAGTGGAGCGTCTGCGAAACCCGTTGCGCCGCGTCGATGCTGGTCACATCGGCCTCGCTCATCTCCAGCGGCAGCAGCACGCGGAAGGTGCTGCCCACCCCCTCCACGCTGTCGGCCGTGACGCTGCCACCCATCAGATTGGTGAGCTGGCGGCAGATCGTGAGCCCCAACCCGGTGCCGTCAAACCGGCGCGTGATGCTGTGCTCGGCCTGCGTGAACGGCTCAAAGACCTCGAGCATCGCCGAGGCAGACATACCGATCCCCGTGTCTGCCACAAGAATCTCGATCATTATCGTGCTTCCGTCGCGCTCGTGCACGTTCACCGAGACCGTGACGCCGCCGCGCTCCGTGAACTTGACCGCGTTGCCGACGAGGTTGAGCACGATCTGCGTGATGCGATGCCCGTCGCCGATGAGCTCCGCCGGCACCTCGCTCGCCACCGTCAGCTTCAGCGAGAGCATCTTGTCCTCGGCACGCGGACGGATGATCCGTGCGGCGTCGGAAATACACGCGCGCAGGTTGAACGCGGACCGTTCGATGTCCGCGCGGTCGGCCTCGATCTTCGCCATGTCGAGCAGGTCGTCGATGAGCTGCCCCAACACGGTGCCCGACGTCGCGATGGCCTCCACGGATTCCGCCACCTCCGGCGAGAGCACCTCCTCCTGCAGCAGTTGCGTGAACCCAAGGATCCCGTTCAGCGGCGTGCGGATCTCGTGGCTCATGTTGCGCAAGAAGACGGTCTTCGCGGCGTTGGCGGCGTCGGCCGCTGCGCGCGCCGCGGCGAGCGCCGCCACTTCTGCCATGCGCTCGGTGATGTCCTCGTACATCACCACGAACTGCCGGGGCAGCCCACGGAACGCGCGCACGCGCAGGTGCCGGTTGATGGTCGGCGAGAAGTACTCCCAGCTCTGCGGTTCGCCGGTCTCCACCACCGACGCCATGCGGGCGATCTGCCGCACGTCCGCATCCGGAAAGACTTCGCGGATCGTTCTCCCGATCACGCGTTCCGGCTTGACGCCCACGTGGAGCTCGTAGGCCGCGTTGGCCTCGAGCACGCGAAAATCGACGACCTGGCCATCCGCGTCCGTGATGATCTCGTTGATGGAGCACCCTTCCTGCATTTCCTCAAACAGCAGCCGGTGGCGTGCGTCGCTCGCCACGAGGGCGCTATGCTTCTCCACCAGTCCGTTGTGCAGCCGCTGCAGGCGCTGGCTACTCTGCAAAAGGCTCACCTGCGCGATCGCGCTCTCGCGTTGCAGCCCAAAGGCCGTTTCGTTGATCCGCTCGAGTTCGGCAATATCGAACTCGGCGAGCAACTGCACCTGCGTCCCCTCCCGCCACGCATGCGCCCGCAGGGAGCGTGCGTGGCCGTCGGGATGACCGATCGTCATCAGCCCGCGATAGCCCTGCCCTTCGGCGGCGGCACACGTTAGCGCCGCAAAGGTCGGCTCGATAAAATACCCAGCCACCAGCGCACCAATCGGCATCGGGTCGTGCGTTTCAAAAAGTCGGCGAAAGCCGGCATTGGTCCACACCAGCGCGCCGTGCTCATCCACGGTTGCCGCGCAGACGGCTTCCAGCGCCGCCAGTGCTTCGACTGCTTCCAGTGCTTCGAATCCTTCCGTTGTGTCCCGCGCGGAGAGGCGCGTCATGTTGCGACTCCGTCGACCAGAGCCGTCGCGGCGCCGACCACCGCGCTCGCATCAACCGCGGTGGCGTCCGCCCCGACTTGTCGCAGCACTGCAGCTCCGACCGTATTGATGGCCATTCCGCCGATCATCACCGGGGGCCGCGCGTCGCCGAGGCGTTCGGTGAGTAGCGCAAGGAAGCGCTTCAATGCAGGGAGCTGCGACTCCAACGTCACGGACATGCCGACGAGATCCGGTTTGAAGGCGATGACCTGCTGGAGGAGCGCCCTCTCGGGCACGTTCGCGCCAAGGAACTGCACGTGCCAACCGGAGAGATGGAAGGCGTCCGACACCATCTGCAGACCCACGCTGTGATGGTTCCCGGCTACGCATGCGAGCAACACGCGCCGATCATTGTCGTCCGCCGGCATTGACCGCGACAGGCCGGCGGCCATCAACGACTGCACGATTGCCGTGGCGAGGTGCTCTTGTGCCACCGACACGACGTTCGCGTGCCAGCCCTCGCCGATACGGTAGAGCGCGGGCTGCATCAGGTGGCGTTCGACCTCGATGAGCGTCGCGCCGCGGTCCATGCACCCGTTCATCACGGCCCTCGCGTCGCGCTGGTTGCCGGCCAGGCGTTATGGAACGGAACCGCCTCCGGCCACGACTGGTCTAACACCTCTGTGGCAGTGGGCGTCGTTCCCGCCGCAAGATACGCGGCGCGCGCCGACCGAAGCGCACCGGCCACGATGGCCCCGTGCGCCACGTCCATGTGCTCGGCGAAGTACTCGGCGAGCCATTCGATGGAGAGCGAGAGATGCGCGACTGGCACCGAGCGTGCCGCGAGCACGCCGTGGGTCCAGCGCAGGTAATCGACCATCGACTGCAGGAACCCGAACTCCAGCACCGGCCGCAGGAACTCGAGGTGAAACTGCAGGTCCTCGCGCGTCGCCTCGCGTCCGCGCGCACCAAATCGCTCGTACTCGGCCGCGTACGTGGCGTGGAAGCGTGCGGCAACAGCGCGCACCGCGTCATCACGCAGTGACTGGAACTGCGCGACGCCTTCTGGGGAGAGTTGGTGCGTGATCTCGACTTGTTGCGCCATTGCTCGTTGATAAGAACGGTTCTCGGGCAGCGCGGACCGCTGAGGGACACAAGCGGAGGCGCGGGACGTACGCATGGGGATCACCGCATGCGTGCCAGCACGTGAGGGCCGACTGTCGGGGCAACCAAATCCAGCCGACAGTGTCGAACGAGGAGCGCCGCTTGAAGGACCAGCAGTTCGCGACGCGAATTACTCTCTGAAACATCGCCCTTTCCCGCGGCAGGACAAGGGACAAAGTGTCCGCGCACCGTGCGGGCGTTCCGCACCCGTTGTCTCTCTCCCACCGTGATCGCCACTCCTGCATCGAAGGGGCCCGCACCGTATGATTCGTTGGTGGAGGCGCTTTGCTGTCGCGGCTTGGAAACGGAGGATCGCATGACCTTGGGCACCGTACCACGCATCGTCGCCGCAGCGCTATGCCTCGCGCTGTGTCTCGCGCTGCGGGCCGCGCCCGACGCCGAACTCGCCACGATCGCCGCCTGGCTCCCCGGCACCTACGACACGTTCGCACAAGCGTCCGCCGACGAGTCGAGCAGCGCGACGTACCAGCATGTGCGCGCGGTGCTCACGGTCACGCCCGTCGCCCTGACGGCACCGGATCCGGATGCGTTCGCCTTTTACCTGGAGCAAGCGCTCGAGGGGCAGGAGCGCGAACCCTATCGGCAGCGCGTCATCGTGCTGCGGCGGCGGAACGGCACGATCATCAACGAACTCTATCGCCCGCGGGACGCGCGATCACTCGTGGGCTTCGCTGGAGCGACGCCGCTCTCGCTTGGCGATTTCAACCGTGAGGCGGGGTGTGACGCGTCGTGGGAGCGTGCCTCGGATTCCACGTTCCGCGGTTCGGCCGGTATGCAGGAACGCTGCCCGTCGACGCTGCGCGGCGCGACACACGCGCGATCGACGTTCGCGTTGAGTCAGGAGTTCTTCGTGACGCTCGACCAGGGCCTCGGCGACGACGGCGCCGTCCACTGGGGTCCGCCGCTCGGCGTGAAAGGGCATGTGTTCGTGAAGCGGCCGCATGCGCGAGCGGCAAGCGCCGAGGCCAGCGGCACCGCACACACCACGCCCTCTCGACGCGTGAAAGTAACCGGCTAGGGTTTCGGAGCGGATGCTGTAAGGCCCTCCAACAACAAAGCCCCACGACACCAGTCGTGGGGCTTTGGCATTTCCGAGGCTCACATCACTTCTTGTGCACCAACTCCCCATTCACATACGTCCGCTGCACCCATGACTTCACGCTGAGCGGAGGCCCGTTCAAAATGATGACGTCCGCATCCTTCCCGACCTCGAGCGTCCCAACACGGTCGGCAATACCGAGGATCTTGGCCGGCACAATCGTCACCGCCTTGAGCACGTCGGCCTCCGACATGCCATAGCCCGCCGCAATGGCGGCATCCACGAGCAACCACTTCCCGCTCCCCGACGGCGCGAGCGAACCGAAGGCGCGTGAGAACGTCGCGATAGCGGTCGTGACGCCGGCTGCGGTCAGTCGACCCGCGAGCCGCTCGTCCACCGGCGGATAGTCGGTTTTGTCGGGGATCTCCTCGTTGCTCACATACGGATTTGAGAGCTGCCCGAGAATCACTGGAATGTGCCGCGCCGCAAGTTCCGCTCTGAACTCGTACGCCATAGCGCCACCGTCAATAATCACATCGAGGCCAAACTCTTCGCCAAGCCGCAGCGCGGAGCGGATGTCCGTGGCGTTGTTTGCCTGAATGCGCGCCGGAATCTCGCGCCGAAGCATCGCACCAAGCGCTTCGTTGCCGAGGTCGCGCGGCAGGTCGGGCTTGGCCTGTTTGTTACGCTGATACTCCTGCGCCTTGATGAGCGCTTGCCGAATGAGCGCCACCTCGGCCATACGCGTGAACGGGTCGCGGTTGCGAGCGCGCGCCGCTGTTTTAGGCGGCGTGCCGAGCGTCATGTCCATCGACGCCGGATTGCGCACCACAAGCGCGTCGAGCGAGTTGCCCGCGTTCTTGACAATGAATCCCTGCCCGCCAATGAGCGTGGCGTCGGCCGGACTCAGGTACATCGTGGTCACGCCGCCGGCGAGCAGTTCCTTATTGCGCAGCGGCGCAGGCTTGCCTTCACCGAAGGTGCCGTACGGGTTATAGCTCTCAAAGGCACGCAGCGCCGGCGTGATGGGATCACTCGCTTCATTCTGGTCGCTGGCCTCTAGGCCAATCTGCGATGCGGCGTCAATCACGCCCGGCATCACGTACATCCCCTTGGCGTCAACAATCTCGGCGCCCTGCGGGATGGCAATATCCGCACCAACCGCGGCAATTTTTCCGCCGCGAATGATGACCGTCCCATTGGGAATAGCGGGGCCGCTAATGGGCAGCACCGTACCGCCGCGAATGGCAATGACCTTTTCCTGCGCGGCAAGCGGCTGCGTCGCGAGCGTCGCGGCTACGAACAACGGCGCGAACATGGAAGTGATCGTCTGGCGGGTCATGTTAGTTCCCCTCCTTGGCGCGTTCAAAGATCACCTTGCCATTCCCCACCACCACATCCACACGCGAGCGTGGCTCGTACCACGCGCCGTCGAAAATCACGATGTCGGCATCCTTGCCGACTTCCAGACTGCCCACGCGATCACTCACGCGCGCAATCTGCGCGGCGTTGAGCGTCACCATCTTGAGCGCTTCTTCCTCTGGAATGCCGTAGCGCATGGCGATCGCGGCGCAGAGGCGAAGCCATTTCTGATTGATCACGGGCGCATCGGTGTGCATCGCGATTTTGACACCGGCCTTCCAGAGCACATACGGACCAGCCATCGCATCATCGGTCGCCCCAATGCGAGGGCCCAGCGGAAGCACCACCGCCGACACGCCGCGCTTGGCGATCTCCGGAGCCACCTTATATGCCTCGGTGGAATGATGCAGCGTCAGCTCAAAGCCGAACTCATCCTTGAGGCGCAGCAACGTCATCACATCCGTCGCGGCGTGCACGTGCGCGCGCACGTACGTCTTTTTGGTGAGGACATCGGTCATCGCCTCGTAGCCAAGGTCACGAGCCGGCGGCGCTCCCTTTTGGCCCTCGTCGGTGAACTTCTTTTGCGTGGCCATATACTCCTGTGTGCGAATCAAATACTGACGCAGATTGGCGGCCACGCCCATCGTGGTGGTGGGATACCGGTCGCGCGACTTGGCGCCCATCGCGAACTTCATCCCGCCTTTTTCGAGCAGGAGGCGTTGGTCGAGCTTGTCGCCAAAGGTCTTGATGACAATGGCCATGCCGCTCACATTTTCGCCGCTCCCGGGGCCGGTGACGATCGTCGTCACGCCGCCACTCACCGCATCATTGAAGTCGGTGTCGCCGAGGTCGAGCGCGTCAATAAAGCGATGCTGCGGGCCGATCAGCATCGGCGAGTCGTTGAGGTCCGAAACTTTCGCGCCAATGTGCGAGTGATTGTCAATCATCCCAGGGATAACGTCCTTCCCCGCGGCCTCGATAATACGTGCGCCGGCTGGCGCGGCCACCGATGCCCCAATGGCGGCGATCTTTCCGTCGCGAATGAGAATAGACCCATTCACGATGGGCGCACCCGACGCTGGGTGAATCGTGGCCCCGCGGATGAGCGTGACGTCGCCCTGACTGA
>CANIWQ010000137.1 GCA_947471365.1 Gemmatimonadota bacterium
CTGCAACACGCCGAGGAGCATCCACGCTACTCGGGACGCTCTCCGCAGGAACAACTGGTGTAGAATCGGACGCATGCGAATCTCCTCTCGGGTAAAGAAACGAACCAACACGGTGCGACGGTAACGAACAAAACAATCGAGCAAACCCGTTGCGGCTGGCGGAACGCCTACCGGGTAAAGCGATAGAAGGCACGCTGCGCCGTCTCATCACGTACAAAGCCCGTGACGGCGTAGCCACTGTCGAGCAGACTGTGAAAGTGGGCGCGGGTCGCGAGGCGCCACTGGCCCGCGAGGGCAGGATCCGTATTAACAATGTCCTGAATATCCGCGGGAATTTCCACCAGTACCGCCGGCGCGCCGAGCTCCAGCGCGGACGGCGCGACGCCACGCGCGCCCACCGATCCCACCGATCCCACCGATCCCACCGATCGCACCGGCTCGTGCTCGCGTATGCCGAGGTCGTGGTGCGGGAGCGGCTGCGAGGCGGCATCGGTCATCGCGATGACGCGATCGGTGGCAATGCCGAGATGGAGCGGGCTGGCGGTGACCCCATAGAGGTTGTCCACATACGATACGATCCGCGCGCCCAGCCGCGTCACATTGAGATGCGCGTTGCGCGCCTGCAGCGGATCGAACGTCCAGAAGATGCGCGTGACGCCGCGTCGCGCGAGTTCGGCGCGCTGATACTCTTTGAGCAGTCGACCGATGCCGGCGCCGCGTACCTCACCGAGCACGGCGAGCATGTGCGACCAATGCAACGGACCGTCAGCGTCGGCGCCCGGCAATCCAAACACGAAGCCGACCAATGCATTGTGCGCGTCAAATGCCCCCACCACGAGACCGCCGATATGCGCGGCGACCGTGAGGAGCGAGGCGTGGACGGTTTCGCCGTCGCGCCCCCAGGTGGCCTCCTGCAACGCGACGCAGGCGCGAAAATCCGCGATGTCGTCGAGTGTGCGAAGGTGCCCCCCCCGATCGCGACGGGACCGGACGCTCGCGTGGCGGAGGGCGCTTCATCGGTCTGAATGCCGAAGGGCTGCACAAATCTCCGAAAGGGCGGAAAGCCTGCTAATAGAAGTGTACAACAATCCCAAGAGTACGACACCGACCGGAATACCGCAATGGTGTACCAAACGGTATGCAGGAATTGCATACCGTTTGGCACGAGCGGCGTCCCGCGCATTGCGCGTCGCCGAGATCCGCCCCTAGCTTACAGCTCTGTGAGCACTCCGCGCACGAGCCACGTCCCCGCCGGCACGGCACCGGCGACATCGCCCCGCCCCACTCGTCCCACGGGCGGTGGGCATGTCACCGTCGCGTACGAAACCATTCGCGCCAGCATCATCTCCGGCGAAATTCCTGCGGGGAGCCGGATCGTAGAGCGCGACGTGGCCGCCTATCTCGGGCTCTCCCGAACGCCCGTGCGGAGTGCCTTGCACCGGTTGCAACAGGAAGGCTTTGTCGCCCCGACGGGGCGAAGCGCCGACCAGCGGTTGACGGTCACGCCGCTCACCGCAAAAGACGGGTGGGAGCTGTACTTGTTATTGGGACGCCTCGAAGGCCTCGCCGTCATGCACGTCGCCCAGCGTCCACGCCCCGCGCGCGCGACCGTCGCCCGGCAGCTCCTCACCCTCAATCGCTCGCTCGCCGCGGAGAGCCGGAAACGTTCCGGCGTGAGCCACGCATTTGAGCTGGACCTGCGCTTCCATCGCACCTTCGTCGCCGATAGCGCTGGGCCTCGCGTGCTCGCCCTCCACGAGGTGCTCACGCCGCAGATCGAGCGGTACGTCCGCTTCTACGTGCGCACCATGGGGGACGACATCTCCGTCGCCCTCCATGAGCATGAAGGCATTGCCCGTGCCATTGCCGACGGGGACGCCGTCGTCGCGCAGCGCGCGGTCGAAGAGCATTGGAACAACAGCGCCGACCGCATCGCCAGCACGATCGCCCAGCACGGGGAGCGCGGGTCGTGGCACCTGCGCAATCCCGGCACCTAGCCTACTGCGGCTCGGTCACCGAGCGCGTCGGCACGGCGTCGGCACGGCGTCGGCACGGCGTTCCTAGAACGCCGCGAGTTCCCCACCGCACTTCTCGCAGTACCACTCCGTCGGGTGGTTCATGCTGCCACATTCATTGCACTTGAGCGACTTCACCACCTCAGCCGCACTCGGCGTCTTCATGCCAAAGGTGTTCGACAGCTTGTCAAAGGCGCCGCTCTCACGCGCCTGATCTTCGGTCATCCGGAAGTGCGCTGGGGCGCCCCCGAACATCTCCGGGACACGATCCGACGCGGCCGGTGTTGCGGGTTGTGCCCGTTGTCCGCTCGGGCTCGTGGCCGGCCGACTCGGGTCGGACGCCGACGTGCGCGGCGCGACCGGCGCGACCGGCGCGACCGGCGCGACCGGCGAGGCCGGCGAGGCCGGCGGTGTGGAAGCGCCCAGTACATCGCGCAGGAATGCCAGTTCGTCGGTGGGAGTGGTTGGCACCATGCCGAAGGGCCGAGGCTCGGGCACAGGATCCCGAGCCGGCGGGGTCACAACGGTCGGAACCGACGCGAAAGCCGACGCGGCCTCCGTGCTGGGTGCCTTCGCCTCCTTCGTCTCGCCGCCTGACTCGGCGTTCCGCGACACCGGCGCGCGCCCGTCAATCACGGCACCTTCGGTGGCAGCCGCGGCGCTCACCGTCGCCTCCACACCCGTCGCCGCCTCGCTGAGCAACGCCTGCAGCGTTTCCAACTCGTGCCGCACGACATCGCGCGCCGCCTCGAGCTGTTCGAGGGCCGCGTCGCACTTGGCGCGCAGCTTGTCCCATTCTTTGGGCGTGTGCTCGCCCACGGCAGCGCGCAACTCCCCCTCGGCGCGTTCGTCGCGCTTGTGCTCGACGCCGGCGTCATGCTCCACGAGATCCTGCTCGAGCTGCGCGGCAATCGTGCGCACGGCGCCCATCTCCTGCGACAACCGCGCGTGCGCGTCGGCCAGCTTGGCGCGATAATCCTGCTCCACGCGCAGCATGACGTGCGTCGGGGTGCCACTGCGGCGCGCGTCGAGGGCGGCGATCCACGTTTCGATTTTGCGGCGCTCGTCGAGGAGCGCCGCAATGTGCTGCATCTGGGCCGTACGGTCATCGGTCATCGCTTCGCTCTCCGTGCTTCGAGTGCCCGCACGTCGGCCGCGGCCAACTGCGTCACTGCCCCTATCTGCAACGCGGCGCACACGATGCGCGCCGCATGTTCGAGACTCTCCATGCGCTGGTGCGCATCCCCCAGCGTCCGTCCGACCGTCACCGCGCCATGATTGGCCAACAGCGCCGCGTCGCACGCTCCCATCGCCGCGGCCACCGTCTCGCCAAGTGCGGCGGACCCTGGCATCACAAACGGCACAATCGGCACCGGCCCCACGTTATACACCATTTCCGCCAAGGCATCATACGGCAATGGACGCCCCGCGACCGCAAAGCCCGTGGCCGTCGGCGGGTGGGCATGCACCACCGCGCCGATGTCGGCGCGAGCGCGGTACAAGGCAAGGTGCAACTCGAGTTCACTCGACGCCGGCAACCGACCTCGGACGCGACGCCCCGTGAGGTCCACCTCAATTAAATCCACCGCGCGCACATCCACTTTACTCATTCCAGCGGGGGTCACGAGCACCCGGGTTGCAGAGAGCCGCACGGACACGTTGCCGTCCTGACCGGCGATCAGTCCCGATTCGTACAATCGCCGGCAGACGGTGACAACGCTTCGACGCACACCCAGCCCCGCGGTTCGGGACACCCTAGCCCATTATGGAATGGACGATCCGGCCACCGACGAGGGTACAACTCACTCGTCCAGTCAGGGTACGGCCGCCGTAGGGGGTGTTGCGCCCCTTGGTTTTGAACGCCTTGGGGTCGATCACCCACTGCGCCGTGGGATCGAACACCGTGATATCGGCCTCGGTGCCGCGGCGGAGATTGCCACCGGGGAGGTGAAAGAGCTTGGCCGGTGCGCAGGCCATTTTGTCGATCAGCGTGGCGACCGAGATAATCCCCGGCTGCACCAGCCAGGTGATGTTCACGGCAAGCGCCGTCTCGAGCCCAATAATGCCGTTGGGCGCATCGGAGAACTCGCGTTCCTTTTCGTCGTAATGGTGCGGCGCATGGTCCGTGGCAATGACGTCGATGGTGCCGTCCTTCACGGCTTCCTGCAACGCGAGCACGTCGTCCGCCGTACGGAGCGGCGGATTCATTTTGGCGTTGGTGTCATAGCCTTCCACCTCATTCTCGGTGAGCGAGATGTGGTGCGGGCACACTTCGGCCGTCACGCGAATGTGGCGATCCTTGCCCCAGCGAATGAGATCCACGGAGCCGCGCGTGCTCATATGACAGAGATGCACGTGGCCGCCAGTACGCTTGGCGAGCAAGATGTCGCGAATGGCCATAATCTCTTCGGCTTCGCTCGGAATCCCCTTGAGCCCAAGCCGCGCGGAGACCAGCCCCTCGTTCATCGCCCCACCGTGCGCGAGCGTGGGATCCTCGCAGTGATCCGCCACGGGAATGCCAAAGGTGCGCGCATATTCGAGCGCGGTGCGCATCAGTTGCGCACTGACCACTGGCTTGCCGTCATCACTCACGGCCACGGCGCCGGCACCCACCATTTCACCGAACTCGGCGAGCTGCTCGCCTTTTTGCCCAATGGAAATGGCGCCAATCGGGTACACGCGCGCGGCGTTGGCGGCGCGTCCCTGCTTGAGCACAAAACCCACGGCGGCCTGATTGTCCGTGACCGGATCGGTGTTGGGCATGGCGCAGACCGCGGTAAAACCGCCGGCCGCCGCCGCCCGTGCGCCGGTGGCAATGGTCTCAACGTCTTCACGTCCCGGCTCGCGCAGGTGACAGTGCACGTCAATAAACCCGGGCGACACCACCTGCCCCGTGCAATCGACAATGGTGGCGCCGTCGGGGCCGGCGATCTTGCCGCCCACGCTTTCAATTTTACCGTCGCGAATGAGCAGGTCGCCCACCGCGTCGAGATTCGTCGATGGATCGAGGAGGCGTCCCCCTCGGAGCAGAATGTCGGTCACGCGCCTCCCTTGGCGGCTTCGGCGAGTCGCGGCGAGTTGCCGGCGAGGAGATAGAGCACGGCCATCCGCACGGCGACGCCGTTGGTGACCTGTTCGAGAATGACGCTATGCGGGCCGTCTGCCACGTCGGAGTCGATCTCCACGCCGCGATTCATGGGGCCCGGATGCAAAATCAGCAGATCACGCGGCGCACGTTCCAACCGCTCGCGCGTGACACCAAATACCCGATTGTACTCACGCAACGACGGAATGTAGCCGGCCTGCATCCGCTCGAGTTGCAGCCGCAGAATGTTCAGGGCATCGGCCCACTCAATGGCCTGCTCAATGCGATCGAACACCTGCACGCCCATTTCGTGAATGGCGTTGGGGAGCAGCGATCGCGGCCCGCAGACCGCCACTTCGGCGCCGAGCTTGGTGAGTCCCCAGATATTGCTGCGCGCCACACGCGAGTGGAGCACGTCGCCGCAGATGCAAATCTTCTTGCCGACGAGCGAGCCGAACTTCTGGCGCAGTGTCAACATATCGAGCAAGCCTTGCGTGGGATGCTCGTGCGTCCCGTCGCCGGCGTTGATCACGTTGCTTTCAATGCGCTCGGCCAGAAACCGCGCCGCGCCCGACGACCCATGGCGAATGACGACCATGTCGATGCGCATCGCTTCGAGATTGCGCGCGGTATCCACGAGGGTCTCGCCTTTGGACACACTCGAGGCTGCCGGCGCCACATTGACCGTGTCGGCCGACATGCGCTTCTCGGCGAACTCAAACGAGATGCGCGTCCGCGTGCTGGCTTCAAAGAACAGGTTGACGATCGTCGCACCGCGCAACGTCGGCACCTTCTTGATTGTGCGCTCGGAAATTTCCCGCAGCGGCTCGGCGGTATCCAGAATGAGATTGATCTGCTCGGCGGTAAGATGCTCGAGGCCGAGCAGGTCTTTGCCGAGCGGCGACGTCACAGCGCCTCCGTGGCGACGAGCAGGACCTCGTCCTTGCCATCGAGTTCGGCCACGCAGACGTCCACCCGCGAACCGATCGGCACTTCCACGTGCTTGCCCACCACATCAGGCTGAATGGGCAGTTCACGCCCGCCGCGATCCACGAGCACCGCGAGCGAGACACGCGCAGGCCGGCCAAAGTCGGCCAGTTCGTCGAGCGCCGCGCGAATCGTTCGGCCGGTAAAGAGCACGTCGTCCACGATCACGACGTTGAGCCCCTCAATGGCCACGGGCAGGTGGGTCTTCCCCACCACCGGGCGCGGGCCGACGGTTTGGAGGTCGTCGCGGTAGAGTGTGATGTCGAGAGCGCCTAACGGCACCTCGACAGACTCACGGGCGGTGATAAGAGCGGCAATCCGGGCGGCAATTTGGACGCCGCGGCGCTGGATGCCGACGAGCAACAGACGGTCGGTGCCGTCATTGCGTTCTATGATCTCGTCCGCCATACGCGTAATGGTGCGCTCGAAGGCGCGTGCGCTGAGGACGACCGACGTGGGTGCAGGAGTCATGTCGAACGTGAAATATGCCGCGCGACCCATCGAAAATGAAGCACCCCGTTGCGTGCCCCGCCTCGAACCGGCGACCTTGTGGGGATGAATGGCGCCCCGCCCCCGCATTTGAGCCTGATCGTCCCCTGCTACAACGGGGAGGACCGCCTGCCCGCGGCCCTCGCCCAGCTTGAGGCGTTCCTCGCGGAGCAGCCCTATTCCTCCGAACTGATTCTCGTGGATGACCACAGCCGCGAGGCCACGGCGGCCCTGTTGCGCGACTTTGCGTCCACGCGGCCAAATGTCTCCGTCATTCGCAACGAGCAGAACAGCGGCAAGGGGGTCAGCGTCGGCCGAGGGATGCTGGCGGCCCGCGGCGCCTTCCGCGTGTTCACCGACGCCGATCTCGCCTACCCCCCGTCGGAAGTGAACAAGATTTTGCGCGATCTCGAAGCAGGTGCTGATGTCGCGATTGCCTGCCGCGTATTGCCTGAATCGCGCTACATGATGAGTCCGAGCTTCTTCCATTACCTGTACACGCGGCACGTGATGAGCCGAGTGTTCAATGCGATGGCGCGTGCGGTCCTGCTGCGCGACGTCCTCGACACGCAGGCCGGACTCAAGGGTTTCACGGCCGCCGCCGCCGAGGCGGTGTTTCCGCGCCTGACAATTCCCCGCTTTGGGTTTGATGTCGAGGCGCTCTTTGTAGCGCAGAAGAAGGGCTACCGTGTGCAGCAGACCGCGGTGTTTTTCCGCTACGACGAAGAACCCACCACGGTGAGCTTTGCGCAGAGCGCCTTCACGATGGCCGGCGAACTGCTGCAAGTGCGCCTGAACCACTGGCGGGGGAAGTACGACTGAGCCGTCGGGCGGCCTGCGCCGCCTGATCGTGACCGCCGACGACCTAGGATTCACGCCGTCGGTGACGGCGGGCATTCTCGAGGCGCACCACGCCGGTTCGGTGACCGCGACCTCCATGATGGTGCAGCAGCCGGGGTGGGACGACGCCGTGCGCGCCGCGCGGGCCACGCCAACGCTCGATGTGGGGTTGCACCTCAACGTGCTCGTTGGTGCGCCGCTCACCAGCGCGCGGTCGCTCACCGACGCACGCACGGGCTCCTTTCTTCCGCTCTCGGCCCTCGTGTTGCGTGCGCTCTCGGGGCGCATCGATGCGGCCGAAGTGGAAGCCGAGTGCACCGCGCAGTTTGCCGCGCTCGTGGCGGCCGGCATCCATCCCACGCATATGGATTCGCACCGGCACACGCACGCGTTGCCCGGCGTTCGCGGCGCGGTGAGCCGTGTGGCCGCCGCGCACGGCGTGTGGCTGCGCCGCCCACTGGAGTCGCCGGCGCTCTTTGCCGCCGATGCCGCCGCGCAACTGCACCGCGCCGTGATCCGCGCGGCGTGGACGGTGAGCGAAGCGGGCGCGATCCGTGTGCGGCACACCGACCACTTTGCCGGCATCGCGCTACAGGGCGGAACGCACTTTGATGCGCGGCTCGACCTCGTGCTCGAACAGCTGCGTCCGGGCGTCACGGAACTCATGGTGCATCCTGGGCGCGTGGACGATGCCCTCCGCGCCCTCGACGGCTACACCTGGCAGCGCGAGCGCGAACTCGCGGCGCTCACCTCACGTCCGCTACGCGACCGCCTTGCCCGTGGCGCGCGCGGTATCACGAATCCCGTGGTGCTCATCGGATTCCGCGCGCTCACCGCGTGAATCCGAAATGAGGCCGAGCAGTTCGGCCTGCATCACGAGCCAGAGCGGAATGAGCGGCACGGTCTTGAGTAAATAGTGCACGTAGTACGCCTTGTACCAGGCGCGCGGCATCAAGTCCGTGGAGCCGAGGTTGACCACC
>CANIWQ010000138.1 GCA_947471365.1 Gemmatimonadota bacterium
TTCCAAGTCAAAAGCCCACCTGTCGTCGGGTGGGTTCTTTGTATCCCGTAGCGGGGCATGTACGGGCGCCGAGGGGTAAGTTCCCCTAGCCGTTTGACGTTGTAAAGGAGACTTTCGGTGGCGCCAAATAGGGAGGCGGCATGCGAAAATCCCGATTCACCGAGCCACAAATCGTCGCGGTGCTGAAGGAAGTAGAAGCCGGCATTCCGGTGGCTGACGTGTTGCGCAAAGCCGGCATCAGCCGGGCCACGTTTTTCAAGTGGTGACGTTCGTCCCGCTATCAACCGTCAACCTGACGGGGGAGCTTACCATGAGCGAAGCACCGCGCGACGGACTCAGTCGGCGCGCGTTCGGACACCTGCTTGGCGCGGCGGCGTTGGCCGGCGCATTGCCTGGCATCGCGGCCGGCGCGCCGATCCCCATTCCTTTACCCACCGAAAAATCCATGCACCCGAATACTGTTGCGGGCGACGAGCTGTGCGACCTCACCGCCGTCGAGCTCGCCTCTCGCATTCGCCGCAAGCAATTATCGGCACGCGACGTGATGGCCGCGCACCTCGCGCGCATCGAACGGGTGAATCCGAAGATCAATGCCATCGTGACGCTCGTCGCCGACCGGGCGATGGCCGACGCGGCAAAGGCCGACGAACTCCAGGCGCGCGGCGGTACACTCGGCGCGCTGCACGGTCTGCCGGTGGCGCACAAGGATCTCGTGAATACCGCCGGCATTCGCACGACGTTCGGATCGCCGATGTTTCGCGACAACGTGCCCACGGTCGACGCGCTCTTCGTCACCCGCACGCGTGCCGCCGGCGCCATCATGGTGGGCAAGACGAACACGCCAGAGTTTGGCGCGGGGTCAAACACGTTCAATCCCGTGTTCGGCGCGACATACAACCCGTACAACCTTTCCAAAACGGTCGGCGGCAGTAGCGGTGGCGCGGCCGCGGCGCTGCGGTGTGGGATGGTGCCGATTGCCGGTGGAAGCGATACCGGTGGCTCGCTGCGCAATCCGGCCGCGTTTACCAATGTGGTGGGGTTTCGCCCAACACCGGGCCGCGTGCCGGATGATGATGGATCGTGGTCTCCGCTCTCCACCAACGGACCGATGGCGCGGACCGTGGCCGATGTGGCGCTCTTCTTGAGTGCGCTGGTGGGGCCGCACGGCCCCGATCCGCTCTGTATAGATGAGGATGGCGCTCAGTTCCGTGCGCCGCTGGCGCGCAGCTTCAAGGGCACCCGCGTCGCCTGGTTCAAGAATCTGGGTGGTGTGCCGTTCGACTCCGAAATCACGCGGGTGGTGAATGCGAACCGTCAGGTCTTTACCGATCTCGGGTGCGTCGTGGAAGAATCCGAGCCGGACTTCAGCGGAGTGGATGAGGCATTCCCCATTCTCCGGCACCTGTCGTATCACTCGAGTTACGCGAAGATGGCGCGGGAGAATCCCACGCTGTTCAAAGCGACCGTGAAGTATGAGATTGCCGAAGCCGAGCGGAACACGGGCGCCGATGTGGCACGCGCCATGGCGCGACAGGCCAAGATGTCGCTCGATGTGGCGCGCTTCTTTGAGCGGTACGACTATTTCGTGCTACCGGTCACTCAGGTGGAGCCCTTTGACCTGACCACGGAGTACCCGATGACGGTGGCCGGCGAGTCGATGCCGACCTACATCGACTGGATGCGTTCGTGCTGGTACGTGTCGTTCATGGCCTGTCCGTGCATTTCCGTGCCGGCGGGGTTCAGTGCGAGTGGGCTGCCGGTGGGACTGCAGATTGTGGCCAAGCGGCGTGCGGAGTGGGCGGTGCTGCAAATGGCGCATGCGTTTGAGCAGGCGACGCTGCATGGAGCGAAGCGTCCGGTGCTGTGACGTTCAAGACCGCCCCACCTTCGGCAGCCCGACGTACGCGCCATACCCTCGGATCCGAGCGGCTACCGTGCGGTCGATGATTCCGCGTCCGCGCGGAAGCAGTTTCACTCGTACGCAACGCCCAACTCGTTTGCGGTCAATCCACGAGCCGTTCATAGTCCGAATGGCTTTTTGGAGCATCCCAACCGACATATAGCTGCGGTAGCGCCTCGCGTATGGAAACGAGGCGACGAGCCAGTCGTTGATAGACCCGGCAGTTGCCTGCGGTCGATCCATCAGGCCGTGCAACAGCGAAATGTGTTTATACGACAAGAACACTTCGCCGGTTTTGGAGAGATGCTCGCCGGTGGAACGTGTGGGCTTAGCGGCCATGGGTACGGTCCTTTCGAAAGACGACTCGCCAACTAAGCTACCGCCCCCGACTGACAATCAGTCGCGGGCGTCGGTCGGCCGGCCCCTCACGACAAAGCGTCAGCCACCGCCGCTGCAACATCGGTCGTGGTGGCGGTTCCGCCGAGGTCGGGCGTGCGCGGTCCGCCTTCATGGACCACGCGCTCGATGGCGCGAACAATGCGGTCGTGCGCACTCGTCATGCCGAGATGGTCGAGCATCATCGCGCCGGCCCAAATGGCTCCGATGGGATTGGCGATGCCACGCCCCGCGATGTCTGGCGCCGAGCCATGAATGGGTTCAAACATGGAGGGATGCTGACGCTCAGGGTTGATGTTGGCCCCAGGCGCAACACCAAGACTGCCGGAGATCGCCGCGCCGAGATCGGTGAGAATGTCGCCGAACAAGTTGGACGCGACGATCACGTCGAGCGTGTGCGGATGCGTGACCATGCGGGCGGCCAGCGCATCGACGTGATACTTGCGCCATTCCACCGTGGGGTAATCGGCCGCGACCGCTTCCACGCTCTCATCCCAGAGCACCATGCTGTGCTGCAATGCGTTCGATTTTGTCGCGCTGGCTAGCAACCGTCGCGGACGACGCGCGGCGAGTTCGAACGCGTAGCGCGCAATGCGATCCACGCCGCGTCGAGTGAACACGCCGGTCTGCTCGGCGACTTCATTCGACGTTCCCGCGTGCAACCGTCCGCCAAAGCCGGCGTATTCACCTTCGGAGTTCTCGCGGACACATACCATGTCGATGTCCGCCGGCACGCGGCCAGCCAACGGGCCAGGAACGCCTGCCAAGAGGCGCATCGGCCGGAGGTTGACGTACTGGTCGAACCGTTGACGAATGGGGAGGATGAGTTCCCACACCGAGACGTGATCAGGAACGCCGGCGGCTCCGATGGCGCCGAGGTAGATCGCATCGAAGTCCTTCAGCCGGTCCAGCGCGTCCGCGCTCATCATGGTGCCGGTGCGCTGATAGAATTCGCAGCCCCAAGGGAAGAGCTCGAACTCCAAGGTGCACGACTCCGCGCGCACGGCCTGACGTAGCACGTCGATGCCGGCCGGAATCACTTCTTGGCCAATGCCATCACCGGCAATGACCGCAATACGGTAGGTTGTTGGGTGAGTAGTCATAGGAAGTTCTACATGCCTGGCGGTGTAAATCTCCCGTCCTGCGCTAACCATCCGCCATCGACATAGATGATGGTGCCGTTCACGTAGCTCGCCGCATCGGAGGCGAGGAAGAGGGTCGGACCCACCATTTCTTCTGGCTGCGCCCAGCGGTTCAACGTGGTTTTTGCAGCATAGGCGTCGTACCACTCCGGCTGGTTCTTGATCTGTGCCGTAAGCGGCGTCTCCGTGACGCCCGGGCCAACGCAGTTGACGCGCACGCCAAACGGTCCGAACTCACAGGCCGCACCACGCGCGAGCTGCAGAATGCCGGCCTTGGTGGCCGCGTAGACAGACTGTCCGGGTTCGACGACCAGCGAACGAATCGACGAGAAGAGTACGATGCTGCCGCTGCGTTGGGCCACCATAATGCGACCCGCCGCGCGAAGCACATTGAAGTTGCCAGTGATGTTCACGTTCAGCACGCGGTTGAGCTCCTCGTTGGTGTAGTCGAGGATCTTCTTGCGCACGTTGATCGCGGGCGTGCAGATCAGGATGTCGAGCTTGCCGTGCGCGGCTACGATTCCGTCCAGCGCTGCATCCACCGACGCTGGATCGGTGATGTCGATGACGCCGCTGTGTACGCCGTTCCCGATTTCCGCGGCCGTCGCTGCTGCTGCCTCTGCCTTGACGTCGAGGCAGTAGACAATGGCGCCCATGTCGGCCGCGCCTTTGACGACGGCGGCGCCAATGCCGGACGCCCCGCCAATGACCGCAGCGACTTTTCCGGAGATGCTGAAGATTCCGTTGTTGGACATGGTGCGTGCGTTACCGTGATGAAGAGGGCGATCCGGCTTTGCCCGACCCGCTCGGGCTGCCTAGGATGCGCCTGATGGCATACGTAATGAGGAACGCCAAGATTGCCGCCGCCAAACCGCCCATCGCGGGTGTTACGCCTGCGAGCGGCTTGCCGCCGTGCAACAGTTGGAAGGCACCGACGACGAGCGTGCCGCTCACGATTGATGCCAATGCCTCGGCCGACGTCGGGCGATCGCTGAGCAGGCCCGTCACAATCGGCACGAAGAGTGTCACACCCATGATCGTGTAGAAAATACTGAGCGCACTCACCACGCCGGCTGCCACCAGCGCAATCCCAATGCCCATGGCGCCGGCCAGTATGGCGGTGATGCGCGTGACCCGCAACATCTGCTGATCGCTCGCGCTGGGGTTGAGAAAGCGTTTGTAGAAGTCCTGCGCGAGCGATGTGGTGAGCGTGAAGAGTACCGCATCGGCGGCGCTCAGTTCCGCCGAGAACACCGCGGCCAGCCCCAACGCGCCGACCGCAACCGGGACGCCTGACACCAGCAAGGTGGGCAGGGCGAGTTCTGGTTGCGGCAGATCGGGAAAGCGTACGCGGGCAATCATGCCGAGTAACACCGGCACAAAAGAATACGCGCACAGCGCGAGGGCGTTGAGCCCAACGCCGATTCGAACGGATCGGTCATCGCGCGCGCCGTAGATTTTTTGCAAGAGGCCTGGTGCGACAATGAACGCCGGGCCCAGCATCGCGAGATACACCAACCCTGATGACCCGCTATGCCACGGATTCCAGTAGTCGGCGGTGGGCTGCAGCGCACTCACAGCGCCCCAACCACCCGCCGCCGCCAGCGCGACAGGAATGGCAATGGCAAAACCAACCACCTTCACGGTTAGCTGCACCACGTTCACGTACGCCGAGGCGAGCAATCCACCAGCGGCGAAGTAGATGGTGATCAGGACACCCGCAAGGATGCAACCCCACATCTTGGGTACGCCGGCGATGGCGTACAAGATCCACGACACGGCAATGAGCTGTCCGGCCAGAATGAACACCGAGCCAATCCAGAGCAGCGCCGCAATCACGCTGCGCACCGTCACGCCGTAGCGGAACTCGAGGTATTCGCCCACGGTGTGCAGTCCGCGCGCGGCTGCGACGCGACGAATGGCTGGCCCGATCCAGAAGGCGAGCACGAGTGACCCGAGGCCCGCTGAGAGTACCCACCAGATGGCCGCCAGCCCGTTCTGGTAACCCAACCCCGTCGCACCAACGGTGGATCCGGCGCCGATGTTGGCGGCCAGCATGGTGCTAAAAATCAGTCCTGGGCCGAGTGAACGGCCGGCCACGAAAAAATCTCCGGAGCTCCGTACCCGTCGTGAGATCCACGCTCCAAGGCCCAGCTGCGCAGCGGAATAGACGAGAATGAGGACGAGATAAGAGTGCATGATGGGCGTCGGAGAGAGGGTCGCCCATCGTGCAGGAGCGAGCCAACAACGAGTTATATTGATGCAACGTATATAAACAGACAACTTGTTGACAGTGAACATGCAAAACCAGAAATTCGCTCCATGCCGTTAGCCGCCCGTGAGCTTGACCGTGTTCTTGCGGCAATCGACGAAGCAACCGACGAGATGGTCGACTTCACGGTTGCGATGCTGCGCGTACCCACCGTAAATCCGCCAGGCGATGCGTACGAAGAGTGTGCGCGGCTCATCGGAGCCCGCTTAAGCGAGTGCGATTTTGCGGTGGACTATCCCGTGGCCGACACGCGTCCTGAGCACACGGCGACGCACCCGCGCATGAACGTCGTTGGGCTACGGCGCGGCCGCACCGACCGGCCCTTGGTGCATCTCAATGGCCACTTTGACGTCGTCCCCGCTGGGGCAGGGTGGACGATGGATCCGTTTGGCGGCGTGGTGAAGGACGGCCGCATTTACGGACGCGGGTCCAGCGACATGAAGGCCGGCATCACCGCGGCCGTCTACGCTGCAGAAGCCATCCGTCGCGCCGGAATTCCGCTCGTGGGCTCGGTGGAGATCAGCGGCACCGTCGATGAAGAGAGCGGTGGCTTTGCCGGAATGGCGTACCTCGCACAGCAGGGCCGCATCAGCGCCAGTCGAACCGACGCCGTCATCATCACAGAACCCACCGACACCGATCGCGTCTACATTGGGCACCGTGGTGTGTACTGGTTTGAAGTCACCACACGCGGGCGCATTGCCCACGGGTCCATGCCGTTTCTTGGCGTGAACGCCATTGAGCACATGGGGGTCATTCTCGACCGGATGCGTCGCGAGTTGATGCCGGTGCTTGGGGCACGGACCACTGCGATTCCCGTCCAGCCGCTGGGCGCGCGTCACGCCACGCTCAACATCAACGGCATTGGGGGCGGGCAACCGGTTGAGGGCATTCAGACGCCCTGCGTTGCCGATGTGTGCCGGGCCATCTTTGACCGCCGTTTTCTGGTGGAGGAAGGCTTCGACGCGACGCGCGCCGAGATTGTGGAGCTACTGGAGCGCGCCGCCCGCGAAACGCCTGATCTCTTTTATGAGTTGCGAGACTTGATGATCGTGCACCCGGTGCAAACGCCGGACGGCGCCTCCGTGGTGTCGGCGCTCGACCTCGGGGCGCAGCATGTGCTTGGTCGCCCGTTGCTCAAGGCGGCGAGTCCGGGAACGTACGACCACAAGCACGTGGACCGGATTGCCGGCGTGCCCAACTGCGTGGCGTATGGCCCTGGGATTCTCGATCTCGCGCACCAGCCAGACGAATACTGCACCGTGGCCGACTTGGTGCAGTCCACGAAAGTACTGGCGCTTGCGGTGCTCGAGCTGACCGGTACGCTGTAAACGTAATCGACTCGAATATTTGCTACGGGTTCGTGACGTTGGCATTCCTCAAATGCCACGTGCCGACGCCGTATGCTACAACGGATTTCCCCCCGGTAACGCTGTACCAACCGAAGGACTCTGACCGCGCGCTGTGCACGTATCCTAAACGAGGTTTCCATGCAACGACGTTCTCGATGGCCGGTGGTATTTCTCGCTGTGTTGGCGGCGCTCTGGCAGGCCACGCCAGCCATGGCGCAGACCGGCGGAATTGTTGTCGGTAAGGTGACGGACGATCGCTCCGGCGTACCGCTGGCTGGCGCGCAAATCATTATGGTGATTGACGCGAAAGACCGCGTGGGTCGCTCCGATCAGGAAGGTCGCTATCGCATGGTGGACGTGCCGGCGGGAAGCCGGACCATCACGGTGCGTATGATCGGCTATGCCGTGAAGACGGCCACCGTCACGGTCGCCGCGGGTCAGACCGCGACGGTGAACGTGTCGCTCGCCGTGCGGCCGCTCGACCTCGACGCGGTGGTCGTGACTGGCCAGGGCGGTGAAATTTCCAAGCGCCGTATTGCCACCACGGTGGACGTGGTGAGCCGGGAAACGATCGAAGCCTCGCCAGCCAAGCGGTTGGACGAGTTGCTCCAGACCACGCTGCCTGGCGCGCAGGTCCGCATGACGTCTGGCCAGGTGGGCACGACGTCCATTATGCGCACCCGTGGCGTGACGTCGGTGAGCAACAACTCCACGCCGGTCATCTATGTGGACGGCGTGCGTATGGACAACCTCAACACCATCGCGACGCTCGGCATGAACGTCTCGGGTGTGCGTGCGCAGGGTGCGGCCACCAGCGCGATTGCCGACTTGCCGATGGACAACATCGAGCGCGTGGAGTTCATCCCCGGCGGTGCGGCCACGACGCTGTATGGGTCGGACGCCGCGAATGGCGTGCTGCAGATCTTCACCAAGCGTGGTACCGCGGGCGCCCCGAAGATGTATTTCGAGGTCCGCGATGGATACGACACGCCGCAGACGCAGTTCGATTTCTTCAAGGCCACGAAGGACCTCATGTACCGTAATGGTCTCTCGCAGCAGTACTCCGCGGGGATCGAGGGCGGCACGAACGGGTTTACCTACAGCCTGTCCGGAAATGCGCGCGCGAGCGAGACGCAGCGCGTGTACGGCAACAACTCGGCCTTCGGCTTCCGCAGTGCGGTCGGCGCCAACGTCGGCGCGAAGGGGAAGTACCAGGGCTCCTTCTCGTACAATGAGACGGACACGCCCCGTTTCCGCAACGGCAACGCGGGTGGCTACACCTCGCTTTGGGTGCTGGAGTCGGGCCGCTCCTCGGCCTTCGGTTTCAA
>CANIWQ010000139.1 GCA_947471365.1 Gemmatimonadota bacterium
ATTGGAAGACCCACCTCAACAGCGCCATCGCCGACTTCCAGCAGGCCCGCACCTTGTCGACGGACGCCGTCGCGAAGAACAGCTACACGCTGGCCCTCGCACGCGCGTACCATCGCCTCGGGAGCAAGGCCTTAGCGGTGCAGGAGGCCACGGCATTGCTGGCGGCGAACGCCACCTTTATTCGCAATGCGACGTTCGATCCGATCAACGGACCGAACAACGGCATGCAGGGTGTGCTGACGAGTTCGGTGAACAACTTCCAGCCGTTGCCGCGTTTGGATTTCTTGGATCCCAAGTATCCCAACCGCGGCACGACGGTGCAGAGCCCCATTGCATTCGCCAAGGCTGAGGAAGCGCATCTCATTGTTGCCGAAGGGTTGCTGTCTGATAACAGCCTGCCGGCAGCGAAAGACCGTCTGAAACTGCTGCTGACGTTGGTCAAGTCGCGCACCGTCGAAACCGTGGACAGTCGTCTGCAGCTTCGTGGGCGCGCCGGTGGCAAGGTGGTGTACCCCAACACAGCCGACACCAAGGTGTCGTTCGCGCCGGGGCAGCCGCTGGTTGATGGCTTTGTGCTCGCTCGGACCGCCACCACCTTGGTGCCGACGATCTCGGGGACGTCGGTGACGGCCGCGCAGATCGATGCTGCCGCCACGGTCGACGACGGGTACTATCTCCTGTATCTCATGCGTCAAGAAATCTTCCTGGCCGAAGGCCGGCGTATGGCCGACCTCGGCATCCGCATGCCGGTTGCGCAGACGGAAATCATTGCGAACAAGAAGACGGCCGATGGCCAGCCGTACACGTTTGCGGTGATCCCGTCGTTCATTCCGACGGCGTTTGGCATGGACGGCTTTACCTATGATGCCACGGCGAAGACCGCGATCATGAAGTACGACATGAACCGGGTGCTCGTGCAGAACAAGACGGCGACCCAAATCTTCCCCTTCAAATGAGCCACGGCCTCTTCATGACGTCTTTGACGCAGAAGGCCACCACCCGCCCCGTGACGGGGCGGTGTGGTGGTCTGCGGGCGATGGTGATGCTTGTTCCAGTCGTGGCCTTCACGGCCGCGTTGCACGCACAGCAGCCGCAACCGCCGGCCGCTGCGCGTCCGGCGCCCGCACGCATCACACAGGTTGGCCCTGGGCCGACCAACTCGATCACCGATGTGCCGGGTCTTCTCGTTGGGCAGTACTCCAAGTTTGGCGACGGGTACCGGTCGGGCACGACGGTCATCCGCACCGAGAAAGGTGCCACGGCCGGCTATAGCCAGATGGGCGGCGCGCCCGGCACCAAGGAAACCGATCTCCTCAAGCCGGGCGGACAAGTTCGTGCGGTGCAAGCCATCATGCTGAGCGGTGGGAGCGCGTTCGGTTTGGACGCCGCGACGGGCGTGATGAAATGGATGGAAGAGCACGGCTTTGGTGTGCCCGTGGGCGGTGGCGTTGTGCCCATCGTACCAGCGGCGATCCTGATGGATCTCGGACGCGGTGGCGACTTCAAAAAGCGCCCCGATGCCGATTTTGGTTATAAGGCAACCGAGCTCGCTTCACGGGATGCGGTGGTGAGCGGACGCTTTGGTGCCGGCACCGGCGCTGGATGGGGTATGGGCACGGCCAGCATCAAGCTGTCCAATGGCTATACCGTGGCGGCGTTGGTGGCACTGAATCCGGCTGGCTCGCCGGTGGACCCGCGCACCTGCTTGCCGTACGGGTTGTACCTCGAGCAGGCGAACGAGTTCAACCTCGTGCAGCCGACGGCGGCTGAATGCACGGTCACGGCTGGCGGCCGCGGTGCGCCACGGGATGGATCGGTGGATGCGCCGTTCAACACCACCATCGCGATCGTCGTGACCGATGCTCCGCTCGAAGATCTTGAGGCGGAGCGGATGGCGGTGATTGCGAACGACGGTCTGGCTCGCGCGATTGTGCCGATTCATGGCATTGGCGATGGCGACACCGTGTTCGGTATGGCCACGACGCCGCCGAGCCACAACCTCAACAACCAGGAACTCGGCGCCATTTTCAATGCGGCCGCCGATGCGTTGGGGCGGGCGGTTATTCACGCCGTGGTCGATTCGAAGCAGCTGGGCAATAGTCGCGTTGGCTACTGCCAGCAGTATCCGAGCGCGTGCGTCAAACGCGTAGGCTCCGGCAAGTAGCTGGTGCGGTAACTCTACTTTCTTTCAGGAGTACATCGTGATCCGTCGTACGTGTGGGATTCTGGCCACTATCCTGCTGACGGGCGCGACGCTTTCGGCTCAGACGGCGCCTCGCCCCCTCGTCATCTACTTTGTAGATGTCGAGGGCGGCCAGGCGACACTGATTAAGACACCAGTCGGCGAAGCGTTTCTGATTGACGCCGGCTTCCCTGGGGGCGGCGGCACCTTTCAGTCGACGCCGGGGGCCCCCGAGTCGGCGCGCGACGCGCAGCGGATATTGGCCGCCGCGCGCGACGCGGGCCTCACGCAGATCGATCACCTGATGCTCACGCACTATCACGCCGATCATTCTGGCGGTGTGATGGAGCTCTCGCAGTTGCTGCCCATCCGGCACTTCATCGATCACTCGGCGCCCAGTGCAGAGGCGGAGGTCGTTGTGCCCGGCACGCAGGCGCTTTACGAGGCGTATATCGCGCTGCGCGCCAAGGGCACACACACCGAACCCAAGCCCGGCGACCATCTCGCGATCAAGGGGCTCGACGTGGTGGTGGTGTCGTCGGCTGGCGAGGTGCTCACGGCGCCGCTCGACGGTGCCGGCGCTGCGAACCCAGCGTGCATCAGTGGAGGGGTGCCGGCGCAGGAGAAGACGGAAAACCCGCGCTCCACGGGGATCCGTCTGCAGTATGGAAAATTTCGGTTCTTAGACATCGGGGACCTCAGCGGGCCACCACAGTATGCGCTGACCTGTCCGCGCAATCTGATCGGCGAGGCCGATGTGTACCTGATTGCGCACCACGGCGGCGCTGATGGCGCTGATCCTGCGCTCTTTGCCGCCGTGAAACCGCGGGTCGCCGTGTTCGACAACGGATCACGCAAGGGTGGTCAGGCGCCAACGTTTGCCACCATCGCCCAAATGCCGGGGATCGACGGGTGGCAGCTGCACCGCTCGCTCAATCGGGACGTGATTAACCTCCCCGAGGAGCGCATCGCTAATCTCGACGACTCCACCAGCGCGTGGATTAAGGTCACCGCGCAGGCTGACGGGTCGTTCTCGGTCACCAACGGCCGCACGGGGCAGACCAAGGCCTATCCGCGCTGATCGCGCGGTCAGCGCCGGGAGCGGTACGAGCGCGGCACTGCCGGCCGTGAGGCCACCAGTGCCGCGCTTTCAGGCGACTGTCACGGTGTCGCCACCCGTCTCGCCCTGGACTATTTGGCAGTCGGGCGAATAATCGCCATGCGGGACACGGTAAACTCCTCGGCGGCAAAGCGCGGACCTTCACGGCCAATGCCCGAGTCTTTCACGCCGCCGTAGGGCATGGAATCGGAGCGGAACCCCGGAACTTCATTCACGACCACGCCGCCCACGTCCAACGTATTCAATGCAGCAAAGGTATTGGCCAGCGAGGCCGTAAAGATGCTCGCGTGCAGGCCATACCGAGAATCGTTGACCAGCGCGAAGGCCGCGTCGATGTCTTGGACTCTGCGGATACACATCACCGGTCCAAAGATCTCCTCATTCCAGACGAGGGTACCAGCGGGCGGTTCGATAATGACCGTGGGCTCAAAGGCCCCGTCGCTGAGGGTGCCGCCGTGGGCAATGACGGCGCCGGCGGTGACCGCCTGTGCAATCCAGTCGGCAACACGTGCGGTGCTGGCTTCATTGATGAGCGCCGATATATGCGTGGCGGCATTGCGTGGATCGCCAACGACAACGACCGCGAGGTGCTTCTTGAGCGATGCAATGAATGCATCGGCCACGCTTTCGAGGACGATGACGCGTTGCACCGAGATGCAGGCTTGGCCCGAGGCGTAATAGCTTCCGCGCACGGCGGCGCCGGCGGCGGCTTCAATGTCCGCACTCGCGTCAACGATCAGCGCCGAGTTTGACCCCAACTCCAGAAGCGTTTTTCGCGGCGCTGCTAACTTGGAAATGGCATGGCCGACACCGGCAGAGCCGGTAAAGGACACCGCGCCGATGCGAGGATCAGAGACCAGGGTAGCGCCGACGGCCGCATCGCCGGTGACGAGTTGGACAATTCCTGCCGGGATGGCGAGCGTCGCCGCGATTTCACGCATGATGTGAATCAGCCACAACGTGGCGAGCGGCGTTTGCGGCGCGGGCTTGATGATCACGGGGCATCCGGCCGCAATCGCCGGCGCAATCTTGTGCGATGCCAACAGAAGGGGGTAGTTGAATCCGGTGATCCCGACAATGACGCCGATGGGTTTTCTGACCCAGAAGCCGATCATGCCTTCACCGCTTGGCAGGAGATCCAGCGGAACCGTTTCTCCGTGCAGTCGCGACACTTCCCCGGCTGCCGTTTCGAGGGTCAGAATTGTGCGAGCCACTTCCACCACACAGTCTCGATGCGGTTTTCCGGTTTCGAGGACGAGTAGGTTCTCGAATTCGGCACGGAGCGAGGTGAGCGCTGTACACGTGCGCGCCAGCAACTCTTTCCGCGCATAACTCGAGAGTGCTTCGACGTTCTTGCGGATCGCTAACGCATGATCGAGCGCCGCGTGGGCGTCGTCAGTATCGCCGACGGGCCCATCGCAGATGCGCGCTCCGTCGAATGGAAAAATGACCGGCGCACTGGTTTTTGCGGCTCGCCACGAATCTCCAATGGGGAGCCCAGCTGGAAACGATGGAGTAAAAAGCGACATGGAGATTCCTGGAGTATTGAAATGCATCGTCCGGAGTTTTCCGGAGATAGCTTCGTTATAAGTGCCCCCACCTCGGCTGGGGTGGTCGGGGCTGTTGAATAGTGCGCGCTGCACTCAACGGGCAACACGTCGCGTGGTGGTTACCGCCGGTCGTTGTGACGGGTCACGAATTCGACGTCGCCTGTGCGGACGTGGACATGTTCGTCAGCAAAACGAACTGGGGCGCCCTCAGTTCCACCGCAGGCCGCGAAGCTGGTCCAAATTCAAATTTCCACCCGACAACACCGCCACCACCTTCGCCCCCTTCGGCAGCTGCACCAGCCCCCGCATCAACGCCGCCACCGGCGCGGCCGCCGCGGCTTCCACCACCAGCTTGCAGCGTTCCATAATCCAGATCATCGACTCAAAAATCTCGGCATCCGGTAGCGTGACGATCTCATCCACAAAGCGCTGTGCCACAGAGAAGTTCAGATCGCCGACGCGCCGCACGCGGAGTCCGTCGATGACGGTATTGCACTCGATCGTCGTGACCGCCCCGGCCTTGAGCGAGGCTTGCATGGCCGGTCCGTCCGACGATTCCACGCCAATGACGCGAATGGCGGGGTTGAAGCTCTTCACGGCCATTGACACGCCCGAGATCAGTCCGCCGCCGCCAATGGGCACGACCACGGCGTCCACTTCGGCCCAGTCTTGCACGATTTCGAGCCCGACCGTGCCCTGACCCGCAATGAGCTGTTCGTCGTCGAAGGGATGCACGTAGGTGAGCCCTTCGTCGCGGACGAGTTCCTTGGCCTTCTCGTTCGCTTCGTCCCAGATGGTGCCATGCAGGACCACTTCGGCGCCATAATCGCGTGTGGCGGCGATTTTTGACGGCGTGGCGTTGGCGGCCATGCAGACCACGGCGCGAATGCCGTGAATGCGCGCCGCGAGGGCCACGCCCTGCGCATGATTGCCAGCCGACGAGCAGACGACCCCGCGTCGTTTCTGCTCCTCTGGCATCGTTGCGAACTTGTTGAGGGGCCCGCGAATCTTGTACGAGCCTACTCGTTGGAACAGCTCGGCTTTGAGGCGCGCATCGTAGCCCGTGGCCTCGCTCAACTGCCGTGATGTGAGCAGTGGCGTGTGCTTGATGTGCGGGGCAATGCGGGCGCGCGTTTCTTCAAAGTCGCGCAGGGTAAGCGAGAACATCGACGGGCCTCGTGGTGGGGCGGGGGCGAAGCTTTGGGCGTGTGATCCGCCGCCCGGGCATGCCGAGCGGCCGAGCGCGGACACGCGCCCGATGAAGATGCGGAGGTCTTGCGCTTCGCACTAGTGTAGACGCACTACGCCGCAACTCCGTTGTGCGGATGGGCGCTTCTGCGCGACGATGCGCGCGGATACGCGCGGATTCTCAAGGGTTGGAGCGGGGGCGCTGCTGTCGGGCGCCGCGCGAGCAACGGGTGTCCGAATATCAGGCAAAATTACAGCGAACGTGAAGGGGCCGTAGATACCCAAGGTATTCCCGGTCCGATCGTCACAATACGCGGCCGCCGCCCCCCTGTACGTTGTGTGGAGGATGTTGCCATGCAGTGGTTCCTGGACCTCAAGACTTCGCGAAGACGGTCGATCGAGTTGTGGTTCGGCGTGGTGGTGTGTCTCGTGATCGGTGGCCTGAGCATCTCCGGTATTCGCTCGGTGGCCACGGCGAATGACCAGGTGCAAGCCCGCGTGACCATGCCGCTCGCCGATCTCGCAGTAATCGGGCAGCTCCAGGAACGCAGGCGCATCAACGTGCGCGACGTTATCATGGCGACGACACCGGAGCAGTCGAAGCGCTACCAGGACCGCTGCACGGCGATCGAGCACCAGGTGGATAGTCTGTCCGCGGTGTTCAAGGCGACGCTTGTGACCGGCGCTCGCTCCAGAGTCTGCTGCCGCCGAACGGACGCGCCTGGACTGGGCTAGCGCCGTGCCGGGAGCAGAATCCCCTGATCCACCTGCGCGATCTGCGTACGACCGCAGAAGGCCATGGTGAGATCGAGCTCCTGGTGGATGATCTCAAGCGCCTTGGTAACGCCTGCTTGCCCCATGGCGCCCAGCCCAAAGTTGAAGGCGCGCCCGATATATGTACCGCGCGCTCCGAGGGCGATGGCCTTGAGCACGTCTTGCCCCGAGCGGATGCCGCCGTCCATATGCACTTCAATGGACGAGCCCACGGCGTCGACAATGGCCGGCAGGGCGCGAATGCTCGATTCTGCGCCGTCGAGCTGACGGCCGCCGTGGTTGCTCACAATAAGGGCGTCGGCGCCAGAATCCGCTGCGCGTTTGGCGTCTTCCACGTCCTGAATGCCTTTCAGGATGAGCTTGCCACCCCACAGCTTTTTCACCCACGCAACGTCATCCCAGTTGAGCGTGGGATCGAGTTGCTGCGCCGACCACGTCGCAAGCGACGTCATGTTGTCGATCCCTTTGACGTGGCCGATGATGTTGCCGAACTGACGGCGCTTGGTGCCGAGCATCCCCATGCACCAGCGGGGCTTGGACATCATGTTGAGGACGTTGCGCAGTCCAAGCTGCGGTGGCACCGAGAGCCCGTTGCGCGCGTCTTTGTGGCGCTGGCCGAGGATCTGCAAATCCATGGTGAGCATCAGCGCGCTGCACCGCGCGGCTTTGGCGCGGTTGATGAGGCGCTCAATGAAATCGCGGTCGCGCATCACGTAGAGCTGAAACCAGAAGGGCGCTGTGGTATTGGCCGCGACGTCTTCGATGGAGCAGATGCTCATCGTACTGAGCGTAAATGGAACGCCGAAGGCCTCTGCGGCTTTTGCGGCCAAGATCTCGCCGTCGGCGTGCTGCATCCCCGTGAGCCCTGTGGGAGCAATGGCCACGGGCATTGCAACGCGCGTGCCAACCATCGTGCTGACGGTACTCCGGTGCTCCAGGTTCACGGCCACGCGTTGGCGGAGCTTGATGTCCTGAAAATCGCTGACGTTGGCGCGAAAGGTGCTCTCGGTCCAACTGCCGGCATCACAATAGTCGTAGAACATGCGCGGCACGCGCTGTTCAGCCAGGCGCCGAAGGTCTTCGATGGTGGAAATGGCAGTCATATCGGAGCCTGAGCAAGACGAGATGAAGATGGGGGGGAATTAGCAGTTTCCCGCTTCGCGAGGCGATTGTCAATCGGTGGTTACCGGATGACTGGTCAGTCCGTGGCAAATCGCCCATCTTTTGACGCATGACATTTGACCTTGCCAGCCGATTTCTCGACCGCTCGCGCCATTACTTGTGCGTGGAGTACCCCGCCAAGATCCGTGCAGCGTTACTGACCATTCCCGCCGACAGGCTCTGGGAACGTGCCAATGCCACGTCCAACAGTGCCGGGAACCTCGTTCTCCATTTGAGTGGGAATGTGCGCCAGTGGATTGTGAGCGGTGTGGGTGGTGCCGCTGATATACGCC
>CANIWQ010000140.1 GCA_947471365.1 Gemmatimonadota bacterium
GCACCCACGGTAACCGTGCAAGTGCACGTGCATCAGTAACAAACACAACGGGCTCCGAATTTCTCCGGAGCCCGTTATTGTGTTGTCGATCGTTTACTTCGGCTCGCGCATGCGCAGCAATCCTTCCTGCGCTACAGACGCTACGAGTTCACCACTCTGCGTGTAGATCGACCCACGCACAAAGCCGCGCGCGCCGGCGGCGACTGGGCTATCCATGGCATAGAGCAACCATTCATCCACGCGGAACGCGCGGTGCATCCACACCGAGTGGTCGAGCGACGCGATCTGCAGGCCGCGCGAACGAAACGGGACGCCGTGCGGCTGTAGCGCCGTGGGAAGCAATCCGTAGTCTGACGCATACGCGAGCACGGCCTGATGAATCCACGCGTCATCGGGCAGCGTGCCGAGTGCACGGAACCAGGTATGGCGCACGGGTGGACGTTTTTCCGATTCGAATGGCGAGAGCGGCTGCACGGGACGCCAGTCAATAGGACGATCCTGCGTCAGCACGGGCCGCAACAGCTCGGGAATTTGGTGCGCCATTTCGCGAATGAGGCTCAACTCAGGCGCCAGCGACTCGGGATCTGGCACATCCGGCATCTCCGCATGGTGCGAGAGCCCCGGTTCCTCGATATGGAACGACGCGGAGAGATTGAAGATCGCGCGTCCGTGTTGAATGGCGGTCACGCGACGCGTGGTGAAACTGGCGCCGTCGCGCAACCGATCTACGAAATACACAATCGGGGCGCTGAGATCACCGGGCAGAATAAAATAGCCGTGCGCGGAGTGCGCGACGCGCGGCCCTTCTACTGTGCGCTGAGCAGCGACCAGCGCCTGCGCAAACACTTGGCCGCCAAAGACGCGGCCGGTGCCGAGGTCGCGGTTGGTGCCGCGGTAGATATTGACCTCGAGCGGTTCGAGGTCGAGCAGGGCGAGGAGTTTGGTGGTGGTATCAGGCATCCTGCAATATCGCACGAATCATCGCGCGTGCGACACCGTCGCTTATGTGCGCCCCAGCAGGGGGGTGACCGAGGCGCACACGAGCGGCGGCTGTCCTGCTACGGCATTGCACTTCCCGACGTGGCGCGGGCCCCCTTCTTGACCACAGCGCCCAGCGCCTCAATGACTCCCGCCGTTTCCGCCGGTGGATTCGTGGGATCGGCTCCGAGTTTCTTGGCGACTGCGAGTGCGTCGTCCACGACCTTTTGTGACTCGGCCGACAGTTTCTGCTTTTCCCACTGCGCCGCGCGCACCACGTACTCTGCTGCGCGTTCAATATCCTGCGCGACCCGCTCCATCTTGGTAAAGCGCGGCTTGGACCATCCGTCCGTTGCGAGTTGCTGATGATGTTCAGCGAGCAGGTGGTCGTATTCGGCGAATTCCTTTTCCAGCGCCGCCGCGCTTGGCGGGGTCGCGGAAGCAAGTTTGGCACCGAGCGCGTCGATTTTCGGCTCCGTTTGCATCATCCGGCCGCCAATCACTTCGTCCTTGCAACGACCGAGTTCCTTGCGGAAATCCAGCGACACCGTGCCCATTTCGCGAGCGGCAAGGCGCGCCTGCTTGCTCGTGAACAACTGAAAGACGTGGTCGGTGCCAATCAGGTCTGCTTGCGCGCCAACGGGACGAGTGGCGACGGCCGCCAACAACACCCCAAGCGCAATGCGTGATACGGTGCGCATGATCACCCTCCAGGCGAGTATCGCCGGACGCGCCGGAACTCGGCGGCGGCCGGAGCTCCTGCACG
Organism: Gemmatimonadota bacterium; assembly: GCA_947471365.1. Classification (GTDB taxonomy): domain Bacteria; phylum Gemmatimonadota; class Gemmatimonadetes; order Gemmatimonadales; family Gemmatimonadaceae; genus Fen-1231. Next base: position 1,745 of record CANIWQ010000140.1, read on the forward strand.
TTGGCGTGCCTTGGTCCGGAGGCGCCATACCGTATTAGATGACGGGGCGACAGGGAAACACCGACCACCGCTTGGCTCCGGAGCCTCCTACAGGAGACACCGAGACACCGGTTACTTCCGCCTTAGCGAGGCCAACCGGACTGCGGGATTCCGGGGGTGAGTTTCAGTGCGTTCTGGAAATAGACCTTTTTCAGGACCTCATCGGGCAGGTCGATGCCATACAGTTTCCAAAATGCGTGATAGCCGCGGTAGTAATCGAAGTATTCGTCATGCGTCTCGAACACGCGCCAGTAGGACGGATACTCTTCCGGCTGAAAAGAGTCTTTGCCAAAAAGAATGCGATCTTGATACGTGACAAAGAAGTCGTGTGCTCCGCGCGGCTGACGGCCGAGGTCGTACAGCACCGCGCCGAGTTCCGTGTAGACGTTCGGGTAGTCGGTGAGCAGCTTGCCGAGGCGGCCGAGGTCGTTGGCGTACCACGCCATGTGCGCGGCGACGAACGTCGTCTTGGGATGTTTGCGGAACAGGTTGTCGCGCTCCGTCATCAGCTCTTCGAACTTCGGGAAGCGTTCTGGCGGGTAGCGACGATCGGAGAAGAGCGCGAGTTCGAGCCACCGTTCGTTCTTGGAATCGATGGGCTCGAAGAACTCCTGCGGGTCGGCCGTGTGGATGAACACCGGCAGCTTGAGACGCGCGCAGGCGTCCCAGATTGGATCGAGTTCTGGATCGTCGATCTTGAGGCGGCTACCGTCGGGCTTCTTGATGGTGAGTCCGAGACTCTTCGGGATTTCACCCACGCCGACGGCGCCCGCGGCGACGTCGGCCTCGAGCTGCTTGATGGCGCGCTCGGCCCAGCCGGGCCCGACATTGCTGAAGTTCACGCCAGCCAGCACGCGCACGCGATCCTTCATTTTTGGCGAGGCGTTGATGACACTCACCGCGCGTAGCAGACGTTCGCCCGACATGTTGTCGGCGGCGATCATCATCCGCACGTTGAGGCTATCGAGCGATGTCCCGAGACTCGCAATGCTTTCGGCGGAACCCAGCAACCCCTGCGGATGGCCGTGGAAATCGATGGCCGGATACTTCGCCTGCGGCACTTTGTGTGCGGGCGTCGTGAGCGTGGAGTGCGGACGATAGTCGAGGATACTCGGCGCCGGAAAGTCCGGTTCGCGGCAGAGGCGCGGGCGGATTTCCGTGGAGCCCGGTGGACAACTCTCCCCAGGTGCTATGGTGTTGCCGCCGCGACCTGCCCCACGACCGCTGATCGGCTGCTGGGCAAAGGCGGGCTGGCCGACGGCCACTGCACTGGTGAACGCGAGAACGATGGACGCGAGGCGCACAAAATCTCCGGTGGGAGCGAAAGAATGAATGTGGTGCTCGGACGGCTCTGGCGAAACCCGTTTTTCGGACACTCGGGTGGATTTTCAGACGTGTTTCCCCGCACCCATCGCTGATAACCACGACTACGATATCTTACCCAGATGAATTCCGACCAGACCCCATTTGAACTGCTGGGTGGCGACACAGGCGTTCACCAGTTGGTAGACCGTTTCTACGACCTGATGGAAAGTGCGCCCGAAGCCGCGCATGTACGCGCCTTGCACGCGACGTCACTCACGCAGTCGCGGATGAAACTCCATCTGTTTCTGACGGGCTGGCTCGGTGGGCCACCGTTGTACGTCGAGCGCTACGGTCACCCACGATTGCGCGCGCGGCATCTGCCGTTTGTGATTGGATCGATGGAGCGCGACGAATGGCTCTGGTGCATGCAACGTGCCCTCGCTGAACAGTCCATACCAGCGGACGTGCGTCACGATCTGTTCGAAAAGTTGCGTGGCCTCGCCGATCACATGCGCAATCAGCCAGATCCTGACGCGCCGACCCACACGATGCCGATCATCTCCGGCTGACCTGCGCCGCTACGCTAACTCCATCTTGAGCGCAGCCAGCAACGCATCGACATCGCGTTCTGTGTTGAACAGGTGCATCGAGATGCGGTTGCCGTTCAGCATGTTCGCGGGAACGACTTTCACCTGGATGTGGTGTGTGTCGAAGAGTCGCGTCGCCAACTCACCACTCAGTACATCGAGAGGAAGCGAGAACGTCAACTGCGCCGTCGCGAGGGAACCGGGAGCGGCGCTCACGACAGTGGCTTTGGCCACACGCTTCATGCCGTCATAGAGCCGGCGGTACAACGTGTTGTTGTGCGCCTCGATGCTCGTGAGTCCAATCGACGAGATGTAGTCGATGGCGGCGCCGAGTCCCAGCGCGCTCGGCGTGCTACACACGCCGGTGGAAGCATTGTACGCGCTATGACCGCTTTGCAACGCAATGGGATCAATGCGCGCGCCAACATCGGCGCGAACATACAGCAGGCCGGTTCCCTTTGGTCCGAGGAGCCACTTATGCCCACTCGTGGCGTAGACGTCGCAGCCGAGCGCTGTCATATCGAGCGCGACAGCGCCGATGGCCTGTGCGCCGTCCACCACAGACAAGCATTTGCGTGAACGCGCCAACGCCGACAGTTCGGCCACGGGCATCCGTAGCCCCGTGGAGGTGAGGAGATGCGAAAAACTCAACACCCGCGTTCGCGCTGTTATCTGCTGACGAAAGCGCGCGACGATTGCCGACGGATTGTTTTCTCCCGGCGGAATGGCCACCACGTCGATGATCACGCCGTGCCGCCTCGCGACGTAGTCCCAGCAGGCCCGTCCGCCGGGATGCTCCTGATCGGTGGTCAGAATCCGGTCACCGCGCGCGAAGGTAATGCCCTGTGCCACCCAGTTCATTCCTTCTGAGGTGGAGTTGGTGAGCAAGAGCTCGTCGGTGCCACAGCCAAGGAACGCCGCCGCCTTGGCACGCACCTCCTCCATCTCGCGTTCGTGCTTGCCGTAGCAGATGAGAGTGGGATTACTCTCGAGTTCCTTCCAGGCGTCCATCGTGCGCTCAATGACTGGGCGCGGCGTGGGCCCCAACGAACCCGTTTGCAGATAGACGAGCCCAGGGGCAAAGCCAAAATCATCGGCGGCGGCAAGGCCGCGCGGTATCTCCGTGGCCGTACCACCGATATGTGCTCCTCCGGCGACGGCCCATGCACGGACTGGGAGCGCGCCAGCTACCGAGAGCGCACCGAGCGAGGAGAGGAACGCGCGCCGCGTGGGTGAGGACGGTGTCATGAGGGCAACGGAGGAAGTGGAAAGCGGAGGGGCTCTGCCGCCAAACGTACGGTACGGCGGAACGAGCGGCAAACACGAGTTGGTCGCACGTGATTGCCATTCACTTCCCAACCAGCTCCGATCGACTAGTGACACTCTGGACCCAACGCCATAACTTTCATACATGTCCGCACTGTTTTCCCAGGCCTGGGCGCACGCGCTCGGTGAGGCACTGAATGCGAGCGCGGCGTATCGCGACGCCGCCGCAACGTGGGAGGGCGCGCTCCTCCTTGAATGGTTGCCAGATCCGCAGTCGCCACCGGAGCACTCGGTGTACCTCGACCTCTGGCATGGCGCCTGTCGTGAGGCGCGAGTGGGCACCGCCTCCGATACCGAACACTCGGCGTTTGTGTTGCGCGGCGACGCCGTCACGTGGGATGCGCTGCTCGATGGACGGACCTCACCGATTACGGCGCTGCTCCGCGGTAAACTCAAACTCTCCAAGGGGAGTTTGGCCGCGTTGCTGCCGCATGTCGCGGCGGCGAACGCGCTGGTAGAGGCCGCACGGCAGGTGCAGCACTCGGCCGCAGGAATCGGCATCGCGCCCGTGTCAGCGCCCGTGTCAGCGCCCGTGTCAGCGCCCATGTCCGTCCCCGAGGCAGTGGCTCCCAACATCGTCGCGGCTCCTGCCGCTGGGGAATCCGTACGGCGTTTTCAAAGTATCAGCCCCACGGCCCTGCGCTACGACACGCCACCGATGCGTTTGTGGGACAAAGCCAAGCGACTCGGCATCTGGAATCCGGCCGATATTGATTTTTCGCAGGATCGCAAAGATTGGGCGGCGCTGGCCGACGATGAACGCGATTTTCTCTTGCGACTCACCGCGATGTTTGAGGCCGGTGAAGAGTCGGTGACTGCCGACATTTTGCCGCTCATGATGGCGATCAGCGACGAAGGACGGCTCGAAGAAGAACTGTACCTCACATCGTTCCTCTGGGAAGAAGCAAAGCACGTTGAGGTGTTCCGGCGTTTCTTTGACGATGTCGCAGGGGTGCGCGAAGACCTGACCCGTTACCACACGCCGTCGTATCGACGGATCTTCTACGACGAACTGCCACACGCCATGGGGCGCCTCCGCACGGATCGCTCGCCAATCGCGCAGGCTCGCGCCTCGGTGACGTACAATATGATCGTCGAGGGCGTGCTCGCGGAGACTGGGTACTACGTGTACCACCAGGTACTGCAGACACGCGGGATTATGCCCGGAATGCAGAAAGTGTCCGCGTTACTTAAGGGCGACGAATCTCGGCACCTGGCGTACGGTGTTTTTCTGTTGTCGCGACTGGTCGCGGAGCATGGCGACCCGTTATGGCAGGCGATTCTTGCTCGTATGAACGAACTGGTGGACCCCGCGGTGCAGATCGTGCATGAAGCGTTTGCTTGCTACGACCCAACGCGGGTGCCATTCGGTCAGAGCGCAGGGCCGTACGTAGAGTACGCGATGGGGCAGTTCGAAAAACGGATGGCACGCATCGAACGGGCGCGCGCACAGACGCTCGCGGATGTGTACGGCGGCGAGGAGTACGAGACGAACTAACGCCGGTGGGGCGGCCGCTAGCGACGCCCGACGCAGGTGCGCAGCAAGCGTTCGTCCACGTCGTGTGGGGTCTTGATGGCGTCGTAAAATTCGTCAAAGTACGCCAGTGACTTCTTGACATTTCCCGGCGTGAGCAGCTTGCCGATCTCATCGGCATACAGAGCATAGATCGCGTCTTTCTTTGCACGGAAGAGCGCGAGCGCCGCTGGCAGACTGGCCGCGTGCGCGCAGTAGCCGCGGTACAGGCGATCGGTCACCCGCCGAATGGGAAGCGACGGATCGACGGTCGCGTACGGCGCATTCACCGCGCCGGAGAAATCAAAATCATACGCGATCGGAATGACCGGACTCCCGTCGGGCTTCGCGACGAGTTCGGTGTTATGCAGTCCGTTGAACGAAAAATCGGTGTTGGCAATCAGGTACTCGAATACGTACGCCACGGCGGCCGCATCAGCGTCGAGGTCGTCCGCCTGCGCGCCTTTTAGCTTCGTGATCTTTCCGCCGAGTCGTACCGCCATCTCGGCGGGATCCTCGAACACAAATCCGTAGCGCGTTTCTTTGGCCTTTCCGGTGGCGCTGTCCGTCCACGTGACGCGGAGCGCGCGGGCGCGGTGACTCGACGGCGTCAGCAGCTGATAAATCCGATAGAGCTGCAGCTCCTTGAGGACGTCCTGTTCGGCACCGTCCGCGTCGCGGCAGACACTGACCATCTTCGGTTTTTCCAAGCCTTCGAAGAGTGTGCGCTTGGTTGTCTTCCCACTGAAGTTCAGGCGCAGGGGCGGTAAATCGCAGTGCTTGAGACGCCAAATGCCATGCGTTTTGATTTTGAGCGGCACGGCGACAGGGTTGCCGTCAGCACCCGCATACGACATGGTGGCGCTGCGGTACGGTGATGCCGTATCGCGGTCGCTTCGCAGCCGCTTCAGGTTGACGGTGATATTCACCGCCAGCGGTGCTTCGCTCGCAAAGAGCGGAACGGCGCGGCTCGCGACTTTTGCTGAGTCTGCCGCCTTGATGGGTGGCGGCGAGCCCGCAGCAGACTGCGCGGTGAGTGATGGTGTCGGCAGGCCAACGAATAGGGCCGTCATGGCGACGGCGGCGACACCGTTGATCACTCGCATAAGATTCGCTTCCTACGCTGGGGGGACTCGACTTCGCGTACGCCGAATATGGACCACAAACCGCGTGGCGGCCAGTCGTGCGGTCAGCCGTCAATGGCGCGATGCATGCGCACAAATCGGATGGGCGTACCGTCGGGTACGATGTCCGTCACCCGTTCGGTTTCGGTAAAGCCACAGGCCTCGTATAGCGGCACGCCGGGCAGCGTTGCCATCAGTTCGAGCTGGCGGAAACCGGCTGCGCGGGCGGCTTCGGTGCACGCCTCGAGGAGTTGCCGACCAATACCCTGCCGCGCCGCCTCCGGTGCCACAAAGAAAGCGCGGATCTTCGCCGCCTCAGTTGCGGGGTCGAGAACATCGCGCGTACCCACGGGCCGTTGATCGCCGCCGTACAGTGTCCGCCGCCAGCTCCAGCCGCCACACCCGATGATTCCTAATTCATGCTCAACCACAAAGTAGGTGCCGTCTGAAATCAATCGCGAATCGACACCGAACACGTGCGTGATGGCGGCCTCGCTTTCACGCGACGTGTAATAGCCAACACTGAGCGCCCGGGCAGCGCGCGCAATGTGCAGC
>CANIWQ010000141.1 GCA_947471365.1 Gemmatimonadota bacterium
GGGCCTCTGCACCGGTCGAGGCGACCAGCACGTGAAAGCCATACTCGGCGAGGCCCGCGGAGATCGCGTCACGAACGAGCGCGTCTGGCTCCACAAACAGCGCGGTAAGCGCGCGCACGCCTGGCAGCGGTCGCATTGTTTGCGGAACAGTTATCGCGGAGTCTGGCTTTGCCTCGGCGTGCCGCGGCCACCATACCGTGTACGTCGTCCCCGGCTCCGCGACACTCGTTGCCTGTAGTTCCCCGTGCACCGCACGCACGAGGCTGCGCGCCGCGAGCATGCCAAGGCGCGGCCCGTTGACCAAGCTGGGAAGGTCGTCGTCCGGTTCAAAGAGCGCGGCGAGCGCGGAGGCATTCAGGCCGGATCCGGTATCGCCCACGGACAGACGTACATACTCCCCAGGCACGAGCCTGCCCTGCCAGACATCCGGCTCGCCAACGATCGCATTGGCCGTTTCTACCGTGAGCGTGCCGCCCGACGCCATGGCGCCGATGGCCTGAAGCACGAGCGTCATCACCACCTGCTCCAGCTGACCGGGCTCAGCCAGCACGAGCCCCAACTGCTCATCAAACACAAAGGCCTTTTTGATATTCGGCGGCAACGCGCGCTCGATGGCCGTGCGCATCGTACGGAGCAAAAGATTCAAGTCAACGGCGCTCGCAGCGCCGGTACTGCGCCGACTCAGCGCGAGCAACTGACGCGACAGACCGGCCGCCGCTTCCGCAGCGGACCGGATGCGGCCGAGTCGGTCTTTCAGGGTCTCATCGCTGGCTTTCATAACGAGCAGGTCGCAGTACCCCTGAATGACGACGAGCAGATTGTTGAAATCGTGAGCAAAGACATTAGCGAGCTGACTGGCCGCCAGTTGCTTCTGCGTCTGCCAGAGCTCTTCCACTAATCGCGTCTCATCTGTGACGTCGGCGCACATCACGCACGCACCGAGCAGCGCACCCTCGTTACTTCGCACCGGGTGGATGGTGGCGCGGAGACGGCGGGTCGTTACTCCACCGGCCGCAGCGTCCACCCGAACGCCACTGATCGGCGCGCCACGTTGCAGGGACTCGCGGGCTCGGTCTTCCAGCGATGGATGCGCCGTCGGGAGGAGATCGGCGAGCGTGCGCCCCACATAATCGCTGGGCGAAATGCCCGTAAGCATGACAAAGGCGGGATTGACCCAGCGAGCACGCAGGTCGGCGTCAACGACCGCGATAGCGTACGGCGCATCGTGCCACGCCGCCACGAGCACCGGGGGGAGCGCATCACGCGTCACGGACTGCGCCGCGGCTGTCATGCTTCACCTCGCGCAAGCGGCACGGCGATGGAGGGCTCGCCGGGCATCACCACAGGCACCGGCCGTGGCGCGTCGATGGCCTCGCGCACCGTCCGCACCAGCGTCGAGATCTCAAACGGCTTTTGCATCACCCGCGTCACGCTGTCATGTCCGAGCCGTTCGGCGTCGGCCAGCGAGGCGTCCACGCCACTCATCGCCACCACGCGAACGTCGGGACGCAAACGACGAATGGCGAGGGTCATCGCGATGCCATCGAGGACTGGCATTTTGATGTCCGTGAGGACGACCGCGACGTCCTCGCTCTCACGGGAAAAGAGTGCGATCCCTTCGGCGCCATCGCGCGCGGTGATGACCCGGAAGTGAAACTGTTCCAACGTTTCGCGCACCAGTTCGCGTACATCGTCCTCGTCCTCGACCACTAACACGAGTTCGCCACGTCCGTCGGGTGGCGGCACCGGCGTCTCCGGCGCGACGTGTTGGGCGGACTCCACGACCACGGGCAGATACACCCGGAACATCGAGCCGCGCCCAACGATGCTTTCAACACCAATGAAGCCACCATGGGCGCGGACAATGCCGAGGCTCGTCGACAATCCAAGTCCGGTGCCTTGCCCTGCGGGTTTGGTGGTGAAGAAGGGCTCAAAGATGCGATCCAACACGCCCGGAATGATGCCGGGGCCCGTATCGGTCACGCTGATGCAGATGAAATGCCCAGCCCGTCCGCCCGCGATGCCCAGCGCGGCGGCCTGCTCAAGCGTCACTTCCTCGGCGACGATCCGTAGCAAGCCGTGCCCTGCCATGGCCTGCACGGCGTTCACACACAAGCTGAGCATCACCTGATGGAGTTGCGCGGGGTCCGCCAGCACACTCGGCAAATCGCGCGGGGCCATCACCTCAACACGAATGTCTTTGAGCAACGTGGCGTCGAGCATTTTCGCGACTTCGTTGATCACGTGCCGCACCGTCATCGCGACCTTTTCTCCCTCGAGGCCACGCGCAAAACTCAGCACCTGTTTGACCATCGCGGCGCCACGCGCCGCGCTCTTTTCGATCGTCTTGAGGTGGCGCGCCGCCCGCTCGTCGAGGGGCAGTCGCTCCAGCAACCCAACAGCCATGACGATCGGCGCGAGCGTGTTGTTCAAGTCGTGCGCGATGCCGCCCGCCAGTGTCCCCACACTCTCGAGTCGTTGCGTACGCTGCTGCTGTGCTTCGAGCCGGCGCACGGCCGCTTCTGTGCGTTGCTGATCTTCGCGCCGCTCCAGCGCTCTGAGTGATGCCGAGATTTCAGCGGCCACGTCACCGAGCAGCATCACTTCGTCGTCGTCGAACGCATCGGCCTCTGCGGCAAAGACCGTCAACACGCCAACGACCGTGCCGTTCGCCTGCAAGGGGAGCGAGGCGGAGGAGCGCAGCCCATACACGCGCGCCGCCGCCCGCCAAGGTGCCGGCGTGGCATTGTGTGCAAAGTCCGCGAACACCACCGGGCGACCCTCACGTGCCGCTTGACCAAAGCCATCAGGGTCCGCGCTGAACGGGAGGCCATTGGGTGAGTCGTGACCGACGCCAGCCGTGGCCACGGGACGTAACACCCCCGTCTCCGGATCGAGCATGCCAATCCATGCCAGCCGGAAGCTGCCGTCGGTTACTGCGCAGCGGCACGCATCGGTGAACAACGCTTCACGGCTGACCGCTCGCCGGCTGACGTCTGACGCGCGGCGCAAGAAGTGGTACGCATGCGTCAGGCGAACGTTCTCGCTCATCGTCTGCTTGAAGAGTGTCACGTCGCGTGCCACCACCACCACGCGCCCGTCATCGGAGGCCGCACCGGCACGGAGATTTACTTGGCGGTAGGCGCCGTCCGCGCGGGAGAGCCGCAGGCTCAAACTTCCGATGGCGACGCCCGCGCAGAGCTGCATGAGGGCCTCGCGCATGCGCGCCCGGTCATCGGGATGCACCAGGGTGGCGACGTCACGACCGATCGTCGCTTCCACGGACCATCCGAGCGTCGCTTCGACTGCGGGGTTGGCACCCTGAATTGTCCCCGTCTGATCAAGCAGCAGGAACACGTCGGAGGCGTTCCGCCAGAACTCTTCGAGATCGCGGATGCGCTCGTGCTCTTTCATAGGCGGCGCACACGGACGCACCACGTCCCACGCACAGCTGAGGCGTGTTCCGCGTCTGCCGTGACAGCCGTGACTGCTTCAACAAACCGCGCCGCTTTGTCGAACGACCACGCAAGACTGGGGCGCCGGGGGGTGCCTGAGACCGCCGTCATCATTGCCTTATTCAGGTGGAGCCTTCTCGTACAATCTTGCGCGTTGGCGCGCCGGAACGCCATCCTAATAATCCCTGACTGAGAAGCCGCAATCGCCCCTTCAACCGGCTGAGCCCGCTGTCCGGAAAATGGCTTTCAAAACCCCATAACAGGAAATCGTCCAACCCCCAGAGGGGTTGGACGATTTCGATCTCGCAGCGGTGGGTTGAAATCACCGAGCAAAACCTTCCCTTTTCCCTTACAACGCCGAGAAGAGGACGTTGTGCGCTGCACGTCAATTCATCCGTCGGCGGTCATTTTCCACTTGGACGCCAGGCCGATCCACGCACGATGCGCCCCGGCTTGGCCCCCGTGTGTCGGCCATCCCGTACGACCTCGACGCCGTTGATGAGCACCACGTGCATCCCCGTCGACAGCTGGAGCGGCTTTTCGTACGTGGAGTTCTCCTGAATGCGCTTCGGGTCGAAGACCACCACATCAGCATACATCCCCGGTCGCAACAGCCCGCGGTCGGTGATCAACAAACGTTCCGCCACGGCGCTCGTCATTTTGCGCACGGCATCTTCGAGCGGGATCACCTGCTCGTCGCGTACATACTTGCCGAGGATACGCGGATAGGTGCCGTAGGATCGCGGATGCGCCAGCGCCTTGGTGCTGTCGGGATCGCTGCCACCGGCATCGGTTCCAATCTTCATCCACGGCTGTTTGAGCTGCAGCTTGACGTTGTCTTCGTTCATCAAGAAGTACATGGTGCCGATGTCTCGCCCCTCAGACTTCAGCAGGTCCATGACCGTGTCGAGCCAGTCCTTGCCCATCGCGGCGGAAATCTCCGAGAGACGGTGGCCAGACCACTTTTGGTTTGCGGGGCTGCGCAGCCCGGCAATCAGCACGCCCTGCGGCGTCGCCTGTTCGCAGAGACTCTCCCAGAAACTCGTGGGGTGCGCAACTTCCGCGCGAATCTTTACACGCTCGGCGTCACTCGAAATATTGGCGAACAATTTTCCATCGGCCGACACTGAGGGCGGCAAGCAGGCCGCAAGCCCCGTACCTCCGGCGGTGTACGGATACATATTGGCCTGCACATCAAAGCCGGTCGCTCGCGCCGAGTCGATTTTCGCGATCATCGCGCCTTCTTTGCGCCAGTTCGCCACGCCCGCGGCCTTGAGGTGATAAATCTCGACGGGCACACCACCCTCTCGGCCGATGCGCAGGGCTTCGTCCATGGCCTCGAGCACCTGATCGGCCTCGGATCGCATGTGCGTGATATAGATGCCACCATAGGGCGCCATCGCTTTCGTGACCTCGATCAACTCTTCGGTGCTCGCGTAGTTGCCCGGCGGATAGATCAGCGCGGTGCCGAGCCCGAAGGCGCCGTCTTCCATGGCATTGCGCATGGCGCCACGCATGGCATCCATCGCGGCGGGCGTCGCCGCGCCCATCGCCATCCCCATGCCAAACACCCGGAGCGTGCTCGCCCCAACAAATGCGCCGACGTTCGGCGAAATGCCATGCGCTTCCATGGCACGAAGCCACGCGTCGAATCCGTGCGGCCCCATAAACGGACGGGCGGCTGCCGCGGCAGCGGGAGACGAGTTCTCGAGTGAGCGCTCGCTGATCGGCGCCCCCGTGTATGCCTCGCCAAAAATTTCGGTCGTGATGCCCTGCGTCACTTTACTGACGTCGCGTCCGTCGCCCGAGACGTAGTTGCCACCGGCCTGAATGTCGATAAACCCTGGCGCGACCACCAAGCCGGTGGCGTCAATGCTGCGGCGCGCCACGAGCCGTTCGGCAGACCCACGCCGAACAATCTTGACAATGTGATCACCACGAATGGCCACGTCACCATAGAACCATGCGTTGCCCGCGCCATCCACAATACGGCCGTTGGCAATCACGAGATCGTACGGTTCGTCCGCCGAACCAGCGCTGCCATTTGTCGTAGCGTGCAGACCGGCGCACGCAGCCACCAGCGTGAGTGCGACGGCACCAATGCCACGCAACGCGGCGCGCCGATGCGGGAGGGAGATCGTGAGGCGTTGCATGGTCAGTTCCCCGCCCCACCACTGCGCCCGCCACGGCCACCACCAGCCGTCGCCTTGCGCGTGAGCAGCGAAATGTCGGGTGCCATGCCGTAGTACACCCCTGTCACCTTGTTGTCGGGCGTCACTTCAAACTTGATGAAGGCGCTCAGCGCGCTAATGGAACCGTTGTTCCACCAACGGAAGTTGTTCGCGTTCCAGTATTCGAGCGTTCCGCGCACCAAACCGCGCGACATTTCGAGCTTGCCGTTCACGAGCGCCACGGTGGCCTCGCCGTACATGCTGTCCACAAACGTGCCCACGTACGTCGTGAGCGGCAGGGGCGCGGACACGGCGACATGCGGCGCCGTCGTATCAACCGGTGGCCGACGCGCCGCGGCTCGCGCGGTGGCCTCAGCGACATAATCGCGCACCGGGGCGCCGAGGTGGCGGTCGAAGATGTAGTGCATCAGCATGTCGGGCAGCTGCGTGTGATCCGTGTTACTGAGCACGACGACTCCCAGTTTCTTTTCCGGCATCATCCCGACCGCGGTCGTCATGCCGGGTGTGTTGCCGCCGTGCTGCCAGACCAACTCCTTTCGATAATCCTGCACAAACCATCCCATCCCGTACGTATTGAACAGCGTCTGCTCCCCTCCACCGGGACCACCTGCCCCGACGAGCATCTGCGACGTGTGGGTCTCTTTCAGCGCGGCACTACTGACCAAGCGCTTGCCGCCCACCACACCATCGTTCATCTGAAAGCGCAGCCACTGCGCCATATCCACCGCATTCGAGAGAATCGACCCCGCCGGCGCGATGTTCTCGGCGTTGAACTGCCCCTTTCGCACCACGCTGTCTTTTTCCATGGAGTGCGGCGTCGCGACGTTCGGGGTGGTGACCCCTTTATACGTCGGCGCACTCGACGTCATGCCGAGCGGCGTGAAGATGCGCTGCTGAATGAGGTCATCCCACGTGCTGCCCGCTGCGTTGCCGGCGGCGACGCCCGCAGCGAGGAACATGATGTTTTGATACGACCACTTGGAGCGGAAACTCGACTCGGGACGGAGAAAGCGCACGCGGTGCAACACGTCATCGCGCGACGTCCCGGCGTCAATCCAAATCAGCTCGCCGCGGCCAATGCCACTGCGATGCGACAACGCGTCACGCAGGGTGACCTGCGCGCTCGCCGCCGGATCGGCCAGTTTGAAGTCGGGCAAATATTTGGAGACGAGATCGTCGTACTTCATTTTGCCGTCCGACACCATCATGCTCACGACCGTGGCGGTAAACGCCTTGCTGCTTGAGCCGATCTCAAAGAGGGTGCGTTCGTTGACCAGCGTCTGGCTGCCGGCGGCGAGCACGCCGAATCCTTTGACGTACAGCACCGAGTCGTTGCGCACGATGGCGACGGCGGCGCCGGGCACCTTCAGTGTCACCAAGGCCTTGGCCACATAGGCGTCGAATCCCGGATACGGTTCCTGCGCCGAGAGTGGACGGGTGAAGGCCAGTCCGGCAATCAGGACTCCGGCCACGAACCGCATATGACACCGTGTCTTCAGCATCTGTACCTCATGTGAGGAAGTCCGGCCAGCTCCATGCCACGCGCCCTGCTCACTCCACGCTCTCCCCCGCCTCAAGACCCGGAGCCATCGGCCGCAGATCAGAGAATGGGTTCATGCGCCGTCAAGGCGGCAGGCCCCTTAGTATACGATTTGGTATACCAAAATACTCCCGAAGGTATGACTCCTGGAGCGGGCGCACAAGGGTGACGCCTGGGCCAAACGCACCGCGCGCCACGGAGCGGACTCCGTGGCGCGCGGTGTGCCAGCGATCCTGCGGGTGGGCCTATGCCTTGCGGTCGATGCAACCCTTGAACGCTGGGTTCACCTTCTCGCCGTCCGGCACGGGCATATTCACGTCCCCGCCGTACACGCCACCCTTGAAGTAGACCCCCTTCGGGAAGACGTTGTCCTCGGTGCGTCCGTACTGACGGATCATGCGACGGAGGTCGCCGAGCCGCTGGCCGCGTCCGAAGGTCCAGAACCCCTTCTCACGGAAGAACAGGGTGACGGCATCGCTCTTGGTGGCCGGCACGCTGGCCAACGCCGCCATGACCGGCACCTGATACAGACCAATCTTGGGAGCCGCGGCGCGCAGGGCGTTCAGCGTCGCCACCATGCCCGTGTAGTCATTGGCATTGAGCTGTGCTTCGGCCTCGAACAGGCGAGCGTCAATCCCCGACGCGATCGGAAGCGGATCATCACGGTTCCAGATCTGTTGCACGAAATGCGGGGTCGCGCCGTCTTCGGCGATGACCTTCGGAACCGCCTGACTGCCGGGGATGACCGGCACACGCGGATCCTTGGCCGATGCAAAGGGGAGCGCGTTCTTGATCAAGTTCGACGTGCCGTTCACGATGTCGAAGCTGTCGGCCACGCTCATGCGCGCGGTGTTGCTGATGTTGCCCCAGATGCCGTTGTCGTCGGCGTTGTCGCCCGGGTTGCTGGTCCACACATACTGGAACGAGGTGGGAATGCCAGAGACGACCGCAGCGGCCGCCGCGTA
>CANIWQ010000142.1 GCA_947471365.1 Gemmatimonadota bacterium
CCGACAAGGTGCCGGCCGAACTCAAGACTCGTCTCGACGCGGCGGTGGAACGTGCGCGTCGCGCCCACAAGGGCGACGACATGAACGAGATCAAGGGCGCGCTCGAAGAACTGAACGCGGCCTTCCAGGCTGCTGGCACGGCGGTGTATGCGGCGCAGGCTGCGCAGCCGTCGGCTGAGGAGGGCGCGAAGACGGGCGCTGAGGCGGGCGCTGCGGGTGCCGCCGACGCGAAGAAGGAAGAAGTGGTCGAAGCCGATTACGAGATCGTGGACGAACCCAAGAAGTAGCCCCGTCCGCACCTCTCGGCCGCCGACAGTAGATTTGACTGTCGGCGGCCGCGTGCGCACCGGCAACCGTTTTTTCGGCAGGCGTGACGAAGCCATACAGGATGCAGCATTCACACCGCAGAACCGGATTCAACCGCATGAACCTCAAAATGACCAAGCCAAAGTTTGCCGCCATTGCGGCGATCGCCTTTATCTCCGGCGTCGCCTTTGCGTCGTCCATGGATTGGACGAAAATCCTTTCGGCACAGAGCAAGTCGAACGGGTCGAAGCCGCTGTCTGCCGCCGTGCAGACGCTGGCCGATCAGGGGAACGCCTTTGTGGCGATCGCCGAGCATGTGACGCCGGCGGTGGTGTCGATTACCGCGCAGCGTGATCCGCGCCCAGCCGACGCGCGCCGTCAGCGGCAGGTGCCACCTGGGATGCAGGGCTTTGAAGAACTGTTCCAGGATCCGCGCCAGCAGGGGCCGCAGGAATCCTCGGGCACGGGGTTCATTGTGACCGGCGAGGGGTACATCCTCACCAACAACCACGTGGTGGAAGGCGCCGATCGCGTGAAGGTGGCGCTCTCCGACCGCCGCACGTTCACGGCCAAGATCATTGGCCGCGATCCGCAGACGGATGTGGCCGTACTCAAGATCGAAGGCAAGGATCTCCCGACGATCTCGCTCGGCGACGACGCCAAAGTACGCGTCGGCGAATGGGCAGTGGCCGTGGGCAATCCGCTCGGACTCGACTTCACCGTGACGGCGGGGATCATCAGCGCGAAGGGGCGTTCGTACGAACTCGCGCAGCTCAATCAGAATCTGTACGCCATTCAGGATTTCATTCAGACAGACGCGGCGATCAATCCCGGCAACTCGGGCGGGCCGCTCGTGAACATTCGCGGCGAAGTGATTGGCATCAACAGCGCCATTGCGAGCCCGACGGGCACATACGCCGGCTATGGCTTTGCGATTCCGATTACGCTCGCCAAGACGGTGATGGATGACATCATTGCGCACGGCCGCGTGCGCCGCGCCATTATGGGCGCGACGATTGGCGAAGTGAGTGCGGAAGATGCCGCGGTCAATAAACTGCCGAGCATTGCTGGCGTGAAGATCGGCAGCTTCAGTCCGGCCGATGGTCCGGCTGAGAAGGCGGGGCTCGAGAGTGGCGACATTGTGCTCAAGGCCGACGGCAAGCCGATTGATCGCGTGAGCACGTTGCAGCGCGTGATTCGCTCGCACCAGCCGGGCGAGACGGTGGAGCTCGAAGGGGTGCGCTACGGCGACAAGAAGTCGTTCAAGGTGAAGCTCATGGAAGCGCCGAGCGACGATAAGGCCGTGGTGGCGGCGGCCCGTCCCACTGAGAACCCCGAAGCCCCCGCGACGGCGACCGCCAAGAAGCTCGGCTTCAGCGTAGAAGCACTGACGGCGACGACGTTGAAGGCCAACAAGCTGAAGGACTCGCAGACCGGCGTGATCGTGAAGGATGTCGAGCGCAATGCGCCCGCGTTCCAGAAGCTCTTTGTGAGCGACATTATTACCGAGGTGACCTTCCCCGAGAAGGTGCGCGGCCCGGTGCGCAACGCGGCCGACCTGATGAAGGCGCTCGGGGGGCTGAAGGACGGCGAGTTTGTGGGCCTTAAGGTGATGTTCCCCGATAGCCGGAACCCTGGGGAGCTGGCAACGCGGGTTGTGAACCTACGGGTCGGCAACTGACCCACGGCTGAAGGGCATGAGCGCCCGCAGTCGATCCGACTGCGGGCGCTCTTTTGTTTTATCTTTCGGGGGTAGGCGTAGCGCGAGAGTGGCGGAACTGGCAGACGCGCAGGACTTAGGATCCTGTGGGGTAACACCCGTCCGGGTTCGACTCCCGGCTTTCGCATGGATTTCGGATTCCCGGGGCGTAGCTTGGCTCCGCCCCCCCATCTATATAGATTTCACACCAGACAGACCGACCTTCCCCACCCCGCCCCGGGCCAGCCTGTGGCGGGGTTCTTACCCATAGCGACCCATGGACATTCAGGTTCTTTCCCGGCAGGCCGAAGGAGTGGAGCGTCGTCTCCAGATCTCCATTTCGGCAACGCGCGTTGCCAGCGCCAAGGATTCCGCCGCCAAGCGGGTGGCGCTGCAGGTGCGTCTCCCCGGATTCCGCGTCGGCAAGGCGCCGGCGGCCGTGGTCCGTAAGAAGTACGCGCAGGAGATCGAGGCCGAGGCTATCGACCAGCTGATGCGTGAGGCGTACGACAGCGTGATTGAGAGCGAAAAGCTCCAGCCGATTACGCAGCCGCATGCGCACGACGTGAAGCTGGATGACGCCACCGGACTCACCTTTGAGCTCCATTGCGAAGTGAAGCCTGAGCTGACGTTGGAGCGCCTCACGGGTTTCACCGCGACGCGACCGAACCCCGCAGTGACTGATGCGCAGATCACCGAGCAGATCGATTCCATGCGCGATCAAAAAGCGACGTGGACGCCGGTGGAAGAGAAGCCGCTCGAGGGCGACATGGTGGCGGTGATGCTGGCCGTGGCTGGCGAAGACGGCACGATTCCCGAAGGGAAGGAATATCGGATCGTGATCGGCGCCGGGCAGGCGATTTCGGCGATTGAGGAAGTGATTCTCGGCCTCACCCCTGGCTCGACGGCTGAGCAGTCGGTGAAGTGGCCGGACGATTTTCCGGACGAGGAGCAGGCCGGCAAGTCCAAGATGGTGCGCGCGCAGCTCACCGAGGTGAAGCGCAAGTCGATGCCGCCGCTGGATGACGCACTGGCGCGTGAGATGGGCGACTTTGACTCGTTGGATGCGCTCACCAAGGCCGTGCGTGAGGATCTCGAGGGGAACGCGGTGCGTGAGGCCGATGCGACCGTTCGCGGCGCGTTGCTCGAGCAGGTGATCGAGGCCAATCCGTTTGACGTGCCGCCGTCGTGGGTGAAGCAGTTGGTGAAGGCGTATGCCCAGGCCTATCAGGTGCCAGAGGGCGAGATTGAGCAGTTCTCGGGGCAGTTTGGCGCGACCGCCGAGCGGCAGGTGCGCCGTGATCTGGTGATTGAGACGTTGGCGGAGCGCGAGCAGTTGGCCGCGACCGAAAAAGATGTGGACGAAAAAGTGGCAGAGATGGCTGGCAAGCGCGGTGCCGATACTGGACAGGTGTACGCGGCATTGCAGAAGGCCGGACGGCTCCGCGAGATCGAGCGGGGTATTACTGAGGAGCGGGTGTTTGAGTGGCTCCTGAAGCAGAACACCGTCACGCAGGCGTGAAGCACCGGCCGGGGAACCACGAGGGAAACGCGGGCGCGAGCCTGCCGACGCCCCCGTGGGACCGCCGCCGTCAACCCGACGAAGAGGACGAGGACATGGCGATCATTCCGAACCCGTATGTCATTGAACGGTCGAGCCGCGGTGAGCGGAGCTACGACGTGTATTCGCGGCTCCTTATGGACCGCATCATTTTCCTCGGCACGCCGATCAACGACGACGTGGCGAACATGATCATTGCGCAGCTGCTCTTTCTCGAGGCCGATAACCCCGGGCGCGACATTCACCTGTACATCAACTCGCCGGGCGGCAGTGTGTCGAGCGGCATGGCGATCTACGACACGATGCAGTTCCTGAAGTCGCCGGTGAACACGATCTGCATGGGGATGGCCGCGTCGATGGGGTCGTTCCTGCTAGCGGCTGGCCGCACGGGCAAGCGTTCGGCGCTGCCGCATTCGCGCATCATGATTCACCAGCCGAGCGGCGGTGCGTCTGGCACGGCGGCGGACATTGAGATTCAGGCGAGGGAAATTCTGTATCTTCGCGCGCAGATGAACGGGTTGTACGCCAAGCACACTGGGCGGAACCTCGAGCAGATTGAGCGCGACATGGAACGCGACTTCTTTATGTCGGCCGAAGAAGCCAAGAACTACGGACTGATTGACCAGGTGATTACGCAGCGTGAGGAAGTGGCGGCCGCGCACGCCTTGGCGGCGAGCGAGAACGCCAAGTAAGTCGTTGGGAGATCAGCGTTTTTGAGGATTCGGACGTCGCGCTTGTGAATTGCTGGACAATGCCGATACTAGGGTGTAGAAGCTTGCCCCCCTTTGGGGGTGAGGTTACACATCAGGAAGTCGCGCGTCGCACCGGTACATCCCACGATGGGAATGTCCCTCAGCGGCCGTCACAGAGGCTCGTTTTCGATCGATGACAACCATGTCACACGACCGGCACCTCCGGTGCTCGTTTTGCGGAAAGTCCAAGGACTCGGTGAGGAAGTTCATCTCCGGGCCGTCGGTCTACATCTGTAACGAGTGCATCGCGCTGTGCAACGAGATTCTCGCTGAGGATGAAGAGCGCGAAGTTGCGGATTCGGTGACGTCGGTGCCGGCACCGCAAGAAATTAAGGACACCCTCGACCAGTACGTGATTGGCCAGGAAGCGGCCAAGAAGGCGCTCGCCGTGGCCGTGTACAACCACTACAAGCGCATCAACGCGAGCGCCTCGCGCCGCGAGAGCGACGTTGAGCTCGACAAGTCGAACATCCTCTTGCTCGGCCCGACGGGCGTGGGCAAGACGTTGCTGGCGCAAACGCTGGCGCGCATGCTCGACGTACCGTTTACGATTGCGGATGCCACGACGCTCACCGAAGCCGGCTATGTGGGTGAGGACGTCGAGAACATTCTGGTGCGTCTGCTGCAGGCGGGCGACTTCAACGTGGCGGAGTGCGAGCGCGGCATCGTCTACATCGACGAAATCGACAAGATTGCGCGCAAGAGCGAAAACCCGAGTATCACACGCGACGTCAGCGGCGAAGGTGTGCAGCAGGCGTTGCTCAAGATTCTCGAGGGCACGGTGGCGAGTGTTCCGCCGCAAGGCGGCCGCAAGCACCCGCAGCAGGAATACATCCAGATCAACACCAAGGACATCCTGTTTATTTGCGGCGGGGCGTTCGACGGACTGGAAAAGATCATCGAAGCGCGTTTGGGCCGTCGTCAGATTGGCTTCAACGACGCCCAGGCGAAGACGCCGAGCGGCAACCCCAAGCCCGCGACGCACATCTTTGGCGACGTGGAGCCGGACGATTTGCTTCGCTATGGACTCATCCCCGAGCTGGTCGGCCGTCTCCCGGTGACGGTGCCGTTGCAGGCGTTGGATGAAGACGCGCTCGTGACGATCCTCAAGGAGCCGCGGAACGCGCTCACCAAACAATACGCCAAGCTGTTTGAACTCGAGGACGTGACGATCACGTTTGAGGAGTCGGCGCTCAAGGCCATTGCCCGCAAGGCGATTGCCCGCGGCACGGGCGCGCGCGGCCTGCGGGCGATTCTCGAAGAGATTCTGCTCGACACGATGTTCGACCTGCCGGCCCGCGACGATGTGGTGGAAGTGCGCGTGACCGAGGCGTGCATTACCAACGGCGCCCCGCCAATGCTGGAGATCGCGCCCAAGCGCGTGAAGAAGGAAGCCTAAAGCGCTCCCTTGAGGGCGGTTGATACGCGATTGGCTGAAAGATAGCGGCGGAACCAGGGGTTCCGCCGCTATCTTTTAACCATGGAAGACGCCACACCCGACACACCCGCCACGCCGCCGTTACCGCCCAAGGATCCGATGGTCATTCGGCACCTCGAATTTCTGGGGCCGATGGCGCAAGATGGTGGTTGGCGGCCCACGCCGGGGTTGCCGGAGGTGGCCTTTGCCGGGCGGTCGAACGTCGGCAAGTCGTCGCTCCTCAACAAGCTGGTGCGGCGGAAAGCCTTCGCTCGCGTGAGTAACACGCCGGGGCGCACGCGAGAAATTAATTTCTTTGCGGTCAACAAGACGTTCACCTTTGTGGATTTACCGGGGTACGGGTACGCGCGCATTTCCAAGGGGCGGCGCGAAGAGTGGAAGCCGCTGATTGAGGGCTACCTGCGCACGAGCGCGGAGCTTCGCGGCATCGTGCAGCTCCTCGATGTGCGGCACGACCCCACCGTGGAAGACGTGGCAATGTTTGACCTCCTGGCAGATCTTGGGTTACCCACGATTGTGGTCGCCACGAAGATCGACAAGATGAAGCCGCGTGAGCTGAAGGACCGGATGCACGCGATTGCCGTGCTGCTTGAGCTCGAAGAAGATCAGATGATCGCGTTCAGCGCCGTGAGCGGCGTGGGGCGCGATGCGTTGGCGGAGGCAATTGTTGAACTGTTGGCCCAGCCGTCTTGGAGGGCGCCGTGATCCGTATGCGAGTGGCGATGGCGCTGCTGGTGGGGTGTGCCGGGGCGCTGGGAGCGCAGGCAGGCGCGGCAACCTCCGCGAGTGCGGGGTTGGTACCCGAGGGATTCGGCTCGCGGAAGCAGGACGAGATTGCGGTCAAACTGCAGAACCTCGGGCTCTTGATCAAAGCGATTCCGCTGGATGAAGCGATTCTTCGGCTGCTCGCGCCCGACTCGCACCGCGCGCTCCGCAGCATTCGCGAGAGCCGCGCCAAGCAGCTCGAGGCGATTGCCGCGCGCACCGGTGTGGCGCGTGTTCAGGCGTGGTACGTGACCTACTACACGCTGGAGCCGGGCGAGGCGCGGTACGAACCGATGGATGTGGTGCTCCGTAGCGGAGGCCGCGATTATCGCCCGCTCGACGTGATGGCGGTGACGCCCGGCTTTGGCGAGGGGCGCGTGGCGCAGCGGCAGCAACAGAGCGCAATTTTTGTGTACGATGCTTCCATTGACCTCTCGCAGCCCGTGACGGTGCTGGCCGCTGGCCAGCAGAGCACCGGCTGGACGGAGACGCTTTCGCTGCTCGACGCCGAACGTTCGGCGGTGTGGTCGCGGTCTTCAGCCGGTACGCAGAAAAAACCTTAGCCCGCGCATCGCGAGGCGGTTGGTATGGTGCTTCGTCCCCTCCGTTTACTGGCGCCCACGCCAGCCCATGCGCTCGTGGAACAGTGGCTCGAGCAGTTGCGTGGGCAACTCGCCGACCCCACACTCGACCGCGTGCGTTTTTGCCGCGAGACCCTTGGCGAGCTCGCCTGGCCCGAGTATGCGGCCCACTGGGAAACCGCAGTGTCCGACGCGAAGCTGCCGCTCGGCACGCGACTCGCACTGTCGGCGCTCGACCCGCGCAACGTGACGCTCGAGCCGGAGTACTACGCCGAGTGTGATGACGCGCAGTTTCAGCGCGTGAAGCCCCTGCTCTGGCTCTGGTATTCGTTTGATCGGTTGCCGTTGGCCGGGCAGAACGTGGACTTGGGTGTGCGGTTTCGCCGGCTCCTGGCGCCGCACATTTTCCGACGCTGCGGCGAGCGGTTCAAGGCATTTCAGCATGTAGAATTCACCTTTGGCTACAACATCGATTGTGGCGACGATGTGGTGGTGCACCGTCACGTGTTGCTGGACGACCGCGGCGGCATTGTGATGGGGAATGGCGTGAGCATTAGCGATTACGCGAACATTTACAGTCATACGCACAGCATTGTGGATCAAGCGGACGTCACGAATGCGGTGACGGTACTGGAGGACGGCGTGCGCATTACATATCACGCCACGGTGCTGGCTGGGGTGCATGTGGGGACGCAGGGGATGGTCGGTGCGAATGCGGTGGCAACCAAAGACGTGCGGGCCTACCACGTGAACGTGGGGATTCCGGCGAAGTCGGTGCGGGTGAAGCCGAACGCACCGCCAGGTGGGAGCGACCGTTTGTCGACGACGGCCGAGCGGGCGGTGCCGATCAAGGGCGAGTAGCGCCGCGAGTAGCGCCGCGAGTAGCGCCGCGAGTAGCGCCGCGAGTAGCGCCGCGAGTAGCGCCGCGAGTAGCGCCGCGAGTAGCGCCGCGAGTAGCGCCGCG
>CANIWQ010000143.1 GCA_947471365.1 Gemmatimonadota bacterium
CGGGCTGCTCCTGCTCGCCGCCGTAATCCAGACACACCGACTGCGCTTTGCCTGGGCGCGTTATCCCACGGCCGCCAATCCATCAGGCGACGGACACTTCGAGCGACTCATCGGTACTCGATCCATTCGCGCGCGTCTCGACGCCGACCCTGTGAGCGTGCACGCGGAGACGGTCGCGGACTGGCTCGCCGTGGATGCGTGGGCGGCGCGCGTACGCCCTGCTCTCCTCTATCCGTAGCACGCAAGCCGCTCCCACTACTGCGGAGCGGGCGTAGATTGGGGAATGCGCACAGACTCCACGGCATGACTAGCCAGCTCCCCCCTGGGCCACGCGCGCGTTTCCCTGGTGAGTTCATCCTGCGGGCGCTTCGCGATCCGCTCGATTTGTTTATCCAACTCACCGCCGAGTACGGTGATGCGGTTGGCATTGGCATGGGACGTCATCCGCTCGTGTTGCTCACGCACCCAGATGCCGTGCGCGATGTGCTCGTGACGAACCAAAAACAATTCGTCAAAGGCCACGTCCTCGAACGCGCCAAGATCCTCCTCGGCGACGGCCTCCTCACGAGTGAAAGCGAACTCCATCTCCGCCAGCGCCGCATGATGCAACCCGCGTTCCATCGCGAACGCGTCGCCAGCTATGCGGCGACGATGGTGCAGCACGCCGCGCGCGCGCGCGACCGCTGGCGCGACGGTGACGCATTCGACGCACACGAGACGATGATGGCCCTCACCTTGGCCATTGTCGGCAAGACGCTGTTCGATGCCGATGTTGAGGGCGAAGCATCAGAAATTGGACAGGCGCTGAACACCGTGATGAGCTCGTTCAACCAAATGATGCTCCCGCTGGGGCCACTGCTCTTTCGGTTGCCGCTGCGCACGTCACGCCACTTTCACCGCGCACGCCGTCGCCTCGACGACACGATCTATCGCATCATTGCCGAACGCCGAGCGAGCGGGCACGACACCGGCGACTTACTCTCGATGTTACTCCTTGCCACCGACGCCGAAGGCGATGGAACTGGGATGAGCGACCAGCAGCTCCGCGACGAAGCCCTCACGCTCTTTCTCGCCGGACATGAGACCACGGCCAACGCGCTCACCTGGGCCTGGTATCTCATTGCTCGGCACCCCGACATCGAAGCGCGGCTCCACGCCGAGGTGGATGCGCTGGGGCACGAGCCGTCGTTTGAAGATCTGCCGAAACTCGAATACACGCGGCGGGTGGTCAGCGAGGTGATTCGGCTCTACCCGCCCGCGTGGGCCATCGGACGGCGCGCCATCGCGCCCGTGACGATCGGCGACCATGTGATCCCCACGAACGCGCGCGTCGTGGTCAGTTCGTACATCACACAACGGGACGCGCGCTGGTGGCCGGATCCTGAGACGTTCAACCCAGAACGCTGGCTCCCGGAGCCGTCCGCACGACGGCCAAAGTTTGCCTACTACCCCTTTGGCGCGGGAACACGTGTGTGCATTGGCGAACAGTTCGCGTGGACCGAAGCGGTTCTCGTGATTGCCACTATCGCCCAGCGGTGGCGCCTCTGGCTCGCCCCCAAGCAACGCATCGCCATGCTACCGCAGATCACCCTGCGTCCGCGGTACGGCATCCAGATGGTCGCCACCCGGCGATAACTGGGCGGTCTCAGCACGCCGCCACGGCCCGTGCGATGCCGACCGTGCCGCCGCAGTATAGCTTTTCCCCTATGACTTTGCTCCTTACTGCGGTCTTCATTCTCTCCGGCGCCGCTGGACTTATTTATGAGTCCATCTGGAGCCGGTATTTGAGTCTGCTTGTCGGTCACAGCGCCTACGCGCAGGTGATCGTGCTCGTCATTTATCTCGGCGGCATGTCGGCTGGCGCGGCGCTCGCCGCGCGGTGGTCGTCGCGCATTCGCGAACCCTTGCTCGGGTACGCGATCGCCGAGATTGTCGTGGGCACCCTCGGACTCTTTTTTCACGATGCCTTTCGGGCCGTCAGCGCCTTTGCGTATGCGTCGCTCTTTCCGGCGCTCGCGGGCGGCGTCACATTGGTGGTCGTCAAATGGACGTTGGCCGGATTGTTGATTCTCCCGCAATCGCTCTTGCTCGGCACCACCTTTCCATTGATGAGCGCAGGGTTGTTGCGCCGCGTGTCCTCGGATGGACGGACGAACAGCGGGCGCACGCTCTCCTTGCTCTACTTTGCGAATTCGATTGGCGCGGCCGCTGGGGTCTTGATTGCCGGCTTCTATCTCATTCGCGCGGTAGGGCTGCCGGGCACGCTGTTGGTCGCGGCCGTCGCGAATCTGACATGCGGTTTCACGGTGTTTGCTGCAGTGCGACTCCGGCAGGAAGCCGAGGCGCCATTGGTGACCGACGCGCCGCCGAGCGACCCGCCGCCGTTGCCAATGCGGTCCAGCAGTGAGGGCGCGTCGGAAAGCACGGACGTCGGCGCTCACGCCGCGCGCTCGTCGGTCGCGCCCAGCGACACCACCGACCTGCCCACGCTCTGGCGCGTGATGCTCATTGTCGCGGCTGGTACGGCGCTCTCGAGCTTCATGTACGAGATCGCTTGGGTCCGAATGCTCTCGCTCGTGCTTGGCAGCGCCACGCACTCGTTCGAGTTGATGCTCTCGGCATTTATTCTCGGACTGTCGCTCGGCGCGTTCTGGGTGCGCACGCGCGCTGATCGCTTCCGCGATCCCCTGCGCGCGCTTGGCGTCACGCAGTGGTGGATGGGCGCACTCGCCATTCTCACACTCGCCGCCTTCCTCGCGTCGTTCCACTGGATGGCCACGCTTATCTCGGCACTCGACCGGAATGCCGACGGGTATCGATTCTTTACCTTTGCCAAATACGCGATTGCCTTGGCGGTGATGCTCCCCGCCACGTTCTGCGCTGGCATTACCTTGCCGCTCATCACGCGCATGCTGCTCGCGGCGGGGAGTGGTGAAAAGGCGATTGGGGCGGTCTACAGTGTCAACACACTCGGCTCCATCGTCGGAGCCGGTCTCGCCTCACTCGTGCTCATGCCATGGCTCGGATTGAAAGTGCTCCTCGTGAGCGGTGGCGTGATTGACATGGCGCTCGGCGTGTGGCTCCTCTGGCGTGTTGGGCGCGTGCACCCGCCCACGCGCCGGCTCACCACGGTGGCGATCGGCGCCAGCGCCTTGATGCTTCTGTACGCGGTATTCAGTGTACCGTTCGACCGCGGCGTCTTGATTAGCGGTGTCTTTCGTTACGGGCGCGTGCCTGCTGTGGGGAGCGTGCGTCTCGTTTTCTATAAGGACGGCCGCACTGCGACCGTGAGCGTGCGCAAAGCCGAAGACGGAGGCTATTCGCTGGCGACCAATGGCAAGCCCGACGCCTCGCTGTCGCCAACCTGGTTCTCCACGGATACCGGCGTTGTGGTCCGCGAACTCGATGGTGACGAGTCCACGCAGATTCTCTTGCCGATGATCACGCTGGCGCACGCACCCAAGGCTGCACGTGCCGCGGTCATCGGAAACGGATCTGGCATGTCGTCGCATCTCCTGCTCGGCAGTCCCGCGTTGCAGAAATTGGTGACGATCGACATTGAGCCGGAGATGATTCGCGCGTCCAAAACGTTCTATCCGGTCAACAAACGCAACTTTGACGACCCGCGTTCGTTGTTCGTACATGATGACGCGAAAAGCTATTTCGCGGCCACCAACCAAAAGTTTGATCTTATTCTCTCGGAGCCGTCCAACCCGTGGGTGAGCGGCGTGAGTGGGTTGTTCACGGACGAGTTCTATCAGCGTATTCACGGATATCTCACGCCCCACGGCGTGTTTGGACAGTGGCTCCACCTGTATGAGATTGATGACGCCCTCGTCCTCAGCGTGATCAAGGCGGTGCACCGCAACTTCAAGTCGTACGCGATCTTCCTCACGGCTGACGTCGACATTCTGATTGTGGCCTCCAACGAGGCGCAACTCCCGACACCAGATTGGTCGGTGATGGAGCTCCCGGATATTCAGCACGATATGCGACGCTTCCGGCGAATCGATCCTAGTGCGCTCGAGGCGCTTCGCCTCGCCTCGCGCGACGTCCTTGATCCGCTTATCGGCGATGGATCGGGCGCCAACAGTGACTTCTATCCGACGCTCGACCTCGGCACCGAACTCTCGCGCTACATGAAACTGTACGCCACCGGCTTCAGTGGACTCGCCGATGTGCGGCTCGATGTGGGGAGCGCACTCATCGGACGCCGACTGCTTCCGACGCGGGAACGGGAGCCGTCGGTGAACATTTCACGCATCAATGCACTTGCCAGCGGCCAGCGGTTGCGCACCGAGCGCTTTCCGCCTGGCGCCGTGGCCGGCGACAAGGGATCGTTCCGCTTGGCAGTCACGCAGCAACAGACGTTAGTGGACCTGATGTCGATGGGACACGCGCCAGCAGACTGGCAGCTCTTCTTCAAGCTCGCCGAGGATGTTGAGGCCGATCGCCATGGTGGGACGCAGGGGTGGGTGGACGAACCATTCCATGCGAGCGTTTTGCGATTCTTTGAGACCCAGCATGCACCAGATGATGCGATTGCCGCGTGGCGCTTCTTGCACGCGGTTGCCGGATATCAGTGGCAAGCGGCGGCAGCGGAAGTCGAGGCACTCGCTGACGCGCGCGTAAATGAACGGAAGTGGCTCGACGACGACCTCCTGCGCGATGGAGCCGTGATTGCGTTGCTCAAAACCGGGCAGCCCGCCAAGGCGCGCGCCACGTTCGACCGTCTCGACGAGTTTACATCGCGCAAAGACACCGACCTACGCGTGCGGCTACTCCGGGCTTGGGTAGACGCCGCAGTCAAGAAAAGTGCCCCCTCACGGAGTGCAAACTGATGAACCGTTCTTCGCGCGCGCACGGGCGTCGTGCTCTCATGGCTGCGATATCGCTTGTGATTGGCACGCGAGACATCTCCGCGCAGGCTCGCCCGTTGACGGCAAGCGATTCGGCGCTTGTCGGTCGGATTCTGCTTGCTGAAGATCGTCGCGACTCACTCAGCTCGGCGATGGCGGAAGGCGCGGTGCACGCGGACGCGCGCATTCAACTGCTGAGCCGGCGCGCGGCGGCCCGTACGCGCGATGCCCGCTTTGCCGCACGCGATTCGCTTCCGGTGGTAAGCGCGCCGCCGGTGTACGCCGATGCCGCGTGGCGGATTCGGTATCGCGCCCTCACGACAAAGAGCGACTGCAGTTCACTCCGCACGGCACTCGGCGACAGTGTGTGGCATGTGCGCCTCCGCGCGGCCGATTTATTGACGTCGCCGTGCGCATCTGATTCGGTTGCGGTACGCATACTCAAGGAATGGGCCGAGCCTGTTCGGATGGGCGCGTCGTTCCCGACGCTTCCCGGCGGTGCGACGTGGCACCCTGCCGCACATGCGGTGGTCGCGCTCGCACGCCTCGCGCCGGCCGATGCACACGCGCTTCTTCCAGCATATACCAAGCGTGCAGCTCCCGCACTGCGTGCCTACGCCGCGCGCGCCGCCACAGAGTTGGCCGATACGATGATGCTGCGCAAGTTCGCCGTAGATGCCAATGATAATGTGAAGGAAGTTGCCATTGATGGACTCGCTAAAATTGCCGGGCACGCAGCTGATGATGTCGTACTCCGCGCGCTTTCGGCGCGCGGGTATCAGGCCGCGCGCGCAGCGGCACGCGCGCTGAAGGGTTCGCCGCGCGGCGGCGATGTCCTACAGGCTTCGCTCACCGCTGCCGCGCGACTGCGCGCGGACTCCAGCGAAACGTCGCGCGATGCACGCGTCGCACTCCTCGAACGTATTCGTGAGTTTGCCCACGGCGCCGATACTGCCCGCATCGCGGCGCTTGCCACCGACTTCGATTGCGTAATCGCAAGATCGGCGGCGACCATCGCCACGTCGCTGGGCACCAACACCGCCGCACACTGCACGCCGCTCGCCGTCACGCTGCCGACTGACGCCGTGGCGCTCGCGCTCGGCGCCAATTATTCGTTACGTGTGGTGCTGGTCAATGGCGGCACGTTCACCGTCCGCCTGCGCGGCGACGTAGCGCCGCTCATGGCCGCGCGCATTCTCGCGCTCGCGAAGAGCGGCTGGTACCGTAATCGCACCTGGTATCGGGTCGAGCCGGATTTTGTGATTCAGGGCGGCGGGCCCGGATCAAACGAGTACGTGGGGCACCCGCGCTTTATGCGCGACGAACTCGGCGCCATTCCGCATGTGCGTGGTACGGTAGGCATGAGCACCCGCGGCCACGATACCGGCGACGCGCAGTGGTTCGTGAACCTCAAAGACAACCTGCGGCTCGGACAGGACTACACGGTGTTCGCGGAGGTCACCGAGGGAATCGAGGTCGTGGACGCGATTCTCGAGGGTGAGGTTATCGCGCGGATTGACGTGGTGGGGGCAACGGCGCGCAGACGGTAGGCGGTTCATTGTTTCAAAACAGGACGGCGTGAAACGGCGCGCGCTGTCGGGGGGGGAAGTTCTACTTGAACCGTCTACCGTCTACCGTCTACCGTGCACTGCCTACTTGCAGTAGCAGTTCCGCCGCCGCCAGCGCCGCACTCAAGTCCGCCCACAATGCCGCCGGATCCTCGAGCCCCACGCTGAGCCGCAGCATGCCGGGAGTGACGCCACCTTCTGCTTGGCCTTCCGCGTTCACCACACGGTGCGTGAGTCCAGCCGGATGTTGGATCAGTGAATCCGCTGATCCAAGACTCACGGCGGGGGTAATTACCTTCACGGCACGCATCACTTCCGCGGCCGCGTCAAATCCTCCCGCCATTTCAAAAGCGATCATCGTGCCCGGCCCGCGCATCTGGCGGCCGATGAGCTGACGCGGATCGTTGCCAGGGAGCGACGGGAAGTACACGCGCGATATCGATGGATGCGTGGCAAGAAGATCGGCGAGCGTCACCGCGCTCGCCTGCATTGCCCGCACGCGCACCGGCAACGTCTGGAGTCCACGATGCAATAGGTATGCGGCGAGCGGATGCAACACCGCCCCCGTCAGAATGCGCACCACGCGCAGCTGCCTGGCCCATGCCTCGGTGCACGCAATCACCCCGGCCATCACGTCGCCATGCCCGCCAATGAATTTGGTGGCGCTATGGAGCGACATCACCGCGCCATGCGCCAGCGGTTGCTGCAGCACCGGCGTGGCAAAGGTCGAGTCGACGAGCACGGGCACGCGCCCCGCCTGTTGCGCAATATCGGCAATGTCGAGCAGTTCAATGGTTGGATTCGCCGGTGTTTCAATCACCACGAGCGCCGTGTCGGCGCGCACATGATCGCGCACGGTGCTCGCGGTGGCCCAACTGACATCGAGATGCAACAGGCCGCTCGCGAGGAGATGGTCGGTGCCACCGTAGAGCGGACGCACCGCGACGATGTGCCGCTTGCCCGTCATCGTGGCGGCGAGCAGCGCAGCGGTGACCGCCGCCATGCCCGATCCAAAGCTCACCGCATCGTCGGCCTGCTCGAGCTGCGCAAAGGCGCGCTCAAAGCGGTCCACCGTGGGGTTGGCGAGGCGCGCATAGATGTTGTTGCTCTCAGGACGCTCACCACGGAGCATCGCGTCAATATTCGCGGTGCCCTCGGCCAGCTCCGGAATCGGATAAGTGGTCGAGAGATCGAGCGGGGCGGCATGCACTCCCAGCGCGCGGAAATCTTCGCGTCCGGCGTGCACGGCGAGCGTATCGATATCTTGGTATTTCATCGAATCCTGTGCGGTTAGGTTGCTATAAGCAGTATCTCCTTCGTATAGTTGTTCTGTCAAACGAATGTTTTTCGGAGCAGATATGGCAATCGACACCCTCGACCGAATCGATCGCGAGATACTCACCGCCCTGGCGAATAATGCTCGGATCTCCAACAAAGAGCTCGCCGCGCAGGTGGGATTAGCTCCCTCCAGCTGCCACGAACGGGTGAAACGCCTGCTCCAGTCGGGAGTGCTCCGCGGCTTCCACGCCGACATCGACCCCGCCGCGCTCGGCGTGAACTTACAGGCCATGATCTCGGTGCGGATGCGCACGCACTCGCGAGAGAACTACG
>CANIWQ010000144.1 GCA_947471365.1 Gemmatimonadota bacterium
CACCGGACTCGTCGGGGCACGCACCCTGCAGTTCAGCGCTACGGGGCTGACCGCGGCCACGTCAAACAGCTTCACGCTCACAGCCGGCGCGGCATCCAAACTCAGCATCCGCACACAACCGGTGGCCGGCACGGCCTACGCGGTGTTCCCCACTCCACCCGTTCTGGAAATTCAAGACGCCGCCGGAAATCTGACTGCCTCAACTGCCACGGTCACCGCCACCATCGCCTCCGGCGGCGGCACACTCTCCGGCGCGAGCGTCAACTCTGCGAGCGGCGTTTCCACCTTTAGCGCACTCACCGTACTCGGCACCGCAGGCGCGCGCACCCTCACCTTCTCGAGCGCTGTGCTGCCCGCCGTCACCAGCGTGAGCTTCAACGTCGCTGTCGCACCGCCCGCCATTATCAAACTGTCCAGCGACATCTCGGCGCTCTCCGCATCACTCGGTTCCAATCCCGCCGTCGCCACGGTGAGCGTCACCAACACGGGAGTCTTTCCGCTTACCAACCTCCGGGTGCAAAGCGTCACGTATACGCCCGCGTCTCCCGCCGGTTGGCTTGCGACGTCGTTCGCCACGGGCACCGACGCGCCGGCCTCGCTGCGCCTCACCGTCACCGCCGCGTCGCTCACCATCGGCAGCTATTCCGCTGCCGTCGTGCTCGCGGGCGATGGTGCCACCGCCACCAAAACGCTGACGGTGAATCTCACCGTCACGCCGCTCGGGGTGAACAGCTTTGGCACATCAGCAAACCGCGTCAGCATCCTCGCGCCCGGTGCTACGCTCACACCGGGGCTGCAAACCACGTTGAATGGTGCGGTCTCTACCCCCGATCCCACCGTCACCTACATCTCGCGCAGCACCGCCATCGCCACCGTCGATGCCTCGGGACGCATCACCGCCGTCGCACCGGGCCAAGGGTGGATTGTGGCGGCAAGCACGCAGTCCAATAACGACTCCGTCCTGGTCATCGTTCCGCGCAACACCGGGCTCGTGCTGCGCACCGACATGACCAAGTACAACTATAGAATAGGCGACACCATCACCGTCAAAGTGATCGCCGACACCCGCGGAGCCACACTCGGCGCCGCCACGGTCACCTTCACTTGGCCCGTCTACATCGGCTCCGCTGGAACCTTCGGTTCGCTGGCATATATCGACGCGGTCGCCGGAGCGAGTACCATGAGCCCGCTCTTTAGCGTCGACAACACGCTCAATGTCATCCGCATCAACGCCAACTCCACCGCCGGCGCCACCGGCGTGGTGGAACTCGCGACCATCCGCTTTCGCATTATCAAATCCGGGCTGAACACCTTCTACGTCAACGGCGTCGAGCTGCTGGGCATCGATCTCAGCGATTTGCTCACGACCGCGTCCCTCACCCAGTATCCGGTGCTCGTGCCATGACCCTCTCGATCGCTCTCCGGCGGAGGCTCGCCCCCCTGCTCGTCGCCGCGCTCGCCACGCTCAGTGCATGTCGCAGCTCGGCCGATCTGGTCACACACACCAGCGCGCTCGCGCCACGCGCGCTCACGCCGCGCGTGTCGGTGGTGCAAACCGGAAACTCCGCGGTCATCACGCTTGCCCTCGACGCGCGTGGCGACGTGGGCACGCTCGGCAGCTTCACGGGGCGATTCACCTACGATCCCGCGGTGCTCACCTTTGTAGAAGAAGTGCCACTCACCGACGGCACACTCCGCGCGAGCAACCCCGCGCTCGGCACGATTCGCTTTGCGGGCGCGGCGCGCGCCGGTGTCAACATCGCGCAGCTCGCCTCGTACCGCTTTACCGTGCTCAATGCCAGCAAACTCGCCGATCTTCGATTCGAACTCGACGAAGTGCACGACATTGGCCGCGCGAACCTCGCCACGTACGTGCGCCACGGCGACGGCACCACGGTGTTCAAGTGAAACGCGCCCTCCTGTTCGCGATGGTCCTCGCCGCGCCAGCGTGCGCCTCGGCGCGTTCGTCACGTTCGACCGTGACCGCGCGCCCCCGCCTCACCGCGCTTGCGCCGAGCGAGGTGCAGCTGTCCGCTGCATCCAATGCCGAGATTGAACTACGCGGCCGCAACTTCAGCACACGCACCGACGCACCGGCCAACACCGTGCGCATTGGCGCTCTCGAACTACGCGCCGTTCCGAGCAGCGCGAACGGCACCGTAATTCGCGTCACTCTGCCGGAGACGGTACCGAGCGGTGGCGAAGCCCCGCCCGCACGCTGGATGTCGGGACGCTATGCCGTGACCGTCACAACAACCGCTGGCACCTCCGACACCCTCTTGCTGACCATTGCCGCTGGCCCGAGGAATCCATGAGCCATTTTCCAAAGCACCGAATGCTGAGCGCGGCCCTGCAGGCGAGCGTTCGCGCCGCGACTACCCTGCTCCTGCTCGTGACCGCCGCCACGCTGCACGCGCAACGAGCAACAGAACACGAAGGTGCCGATTTTCAGAGGCAACGTCAGGCGTGGTACGAATCGCAGCGCGCATGGCCAGCCGCCGATGTGAACTGGGAGGCGATTCTCACGGCCAAGCTCCGCGTCACCTCACGCTCCACCGGCTTCAGCGCGCTCTCCAATGCGCTCAGCGGTAGCTGGGTTCCCCTGGGCCCCAATGGATTCTTTGGCGTCGGCTACTGGGACTCTGGCCCGCAGCTCGACGCCGGCCGAGTGGATGTGGTGGCGCTGCATCCCACGGTGGCGGGGACGATGCTCATTGCCTCACCCGCCGGCGGCATCTGGGGTTCGACGTCGAGTGGCATGAGTTGGACAGCGCGTACCGACAATCAGTGCACGCTCCAAATGAGTACGCTCACGTACGATCCGGTGAATCCGAATCTCGTGTACGCAGGCGCCGCCTACTCAAGCGGCGCGGCGGGCTGCGCCATTCTTCGCTCGGTGGACGGCGGCAGCTCATGGAACAGCTACAACGGTAGCTTGAACTTCACTGCGTATAACGGTGGGTTCATCAATGCGTTGTACGTAGACCCAGGCTCGGCTGGCACCACCAATGCCACGACGATGATGTTCTCGTTTGGCTATAGCGGTATTTATCGGTCCACCAACAGCGGTAGCACGTGGGCGCACCCGCTCTCGTTTGGCTACGTCACGTCCATTGTCGGACTCGCCGCTCAGCCCGGTGTCGTGTTTGCTGGCGTGTCGGACCGCGCCACCACCTCCTCCACGCGCAGCGGGCTCTACCGCTCGGCGGACAATGGACTCACGTGGACGCAGGTTTCCACTACCATCGATTTCTCGTCCACCGGCCGTTTTCAACTGGCGGTGTCGGCGGCCGATCCCAAAGCCGTGTTTGTGATTGCTGCGAGCAAGAGCTCTACGTTCCAGTCGGTCAGCCGGTACGACGACGCCACCGGAGCATTCGCCACCGTGAGTGCCAGCGGTCTCGATCTGTCTGCTAGCGGCCGCACGCATTTTGGATCGCAGGGCACGTACGATCTTGACATTAAGGTTGATCCGCTCGACGCGAAGCGAATCTATATAGCTGGCGTGCGCGCGTACCGGAGTACCGACGGCGGCGTGACCTTTGCTCCGATGGCCACGGAAATCCATTGCGATTGGCACGCCATTGTCATTGATCCGCGCAACTCGCGGCAACTCTGGGCCGGCACCGATGGCGGCGTCTACACTTCGACCGACGGCGGCGACAGCTGGACGAGCCGAAGTTCCGGGCTCGCCATCTCCATGTATTACCCTGGCATCTCGCTCCATCCCACCGACCCCTACGTGGTGCTCGGCGGCCTGCAAGACAACGGCACACTGCTCGCCAACGGCACCACGATCTTCAACTCCATTATGGGTGGCGATGGCGGCTTTGCGGCCATTCATCCCACATCGCCGACCACGCTCTGGACCACGTGTCAGTGGAGCAGCGGGCCATGTATCCAAAAGCGTGTGCCCTCTGGCACCGGCTATTTGTATCCAAATGTTGAAGCGGGAATTTCAACGTCCGACCGTGCGCAATTCATTCCGCCGCTGGTGATGGACCCGGTGAATCCGTCCAAGCTGTATTTCGGCACCATGCGTCTGTACCAAACGGTGAACGCCGGCGCTGTATGGGCCGCGCTGACCCCAGATCTCAGCAAGGGCACCGGCAGCATCAACACGATCGCCGTAGCGCCCTCTGACACGCTCACGCTGTACGTTGGCACGAGCGACGGCAATGTGCAGTACTCGCACGACGGCGGCCGTACCTTCGCGTTGGCCACGGGGCTTCCCAACCGCGCGGTCACTCGGGTCGCCATTGATCGTACAAACGCGCAGCGCGCGCTGGCGACGTTCAGCGGCAGTGGCGCGGCCCATGTGTATCTCACAGTCGACGGCGGCGTGACGTGGGTCAACATCAGCGGGAATCTTGTGGATATGCCGGTGAACGCCGGCGTGATTCTCGACGACGGTCCGCAACACTTCTTTATTGGCGCCGATGTCGGCGTCTTTGAAACCACCGACGGCGGCCTGACGTGGAGCAACACGCCTGCGGGGCTCCCCAACGTGCAGGTGAACGACATTGTCTACAACCCCACCACGCGCCGGTTAGTGGTGGCCACCTTCGGGCGCGGCCTATTTACCTACAATCTGGCCTCGGCCACCGCAGTGCTGCGGGGCGATGTCAATCGCGATGGTGTGGTAAACGCGTTTGACGCATTGTTGATTCAGCAGGCGGTGTTGGGAATTTCTCTTCCGTCGCCGTTGACGTCGCTGCCGCACGGCGACACCAACTGCAATAACACACTCGAAGCGGCGGATGTGTTGATTGCGCTGCGCGCGGCCGTTGGACTCACCACGGCAGGGAGCTGTGCAGGGACCGTGCGCTAAGGGCTGAGGGCAAGGTACCGCCCTGGCCCTTCGCGGACGGCGCGTTCCCGGAGCTCCCCCCCCCGTCACGCCGTGGGGGCGAGCCCGAACAGATTGCGCTTCAGGCTGTCTTCCCACCGCGCCATCGCCGCATTGTACTCGCGCACTTTGTCGGGATACCGCCCCGCGAGATTGTACGCCTCGCCTGGGTCGGTTTTCAGATTAAACAAGAGCGGGAGTGGGCCCGTCGTCTGCCGGGCCAACCACCCGAGCTTCTGGTTCACCGGCATCGGCCACACATAGTGATTGATTTTCCGAATGAACTTCCAGTCGGCCGAGCGCATGCTCTCGAGCGTGCCCTGATGATAAAAGTACAGCTCGCGGGGGGCCGCCGGTTCGGCGGGATGCTTCATCTGGTTGACGAGCGATACGCCGTCAATCGTGCGATCCGACGGCGTACGAACGCCCGCTAGTGAGAGCAGCGTTGGGAACACATCAATGTTCATCGCGAGCCCGTTGCTCACCTCACCACGCGGAATCATGCCGTCCCACCGCATGATCATGGGCACGCGGTGCCCACCCTCAAAGCTCTGCCCCTTCCGTCCACGGAATCCGGCCGGGCTCCCGTCATACCACGGGCCGTTATCGCTCGTAAAGAGAATGATCGTGTGCTTGTCCTGACCGCTCTTCTTCAGCGTCTCCATCAGGCGACCAAAGTTCCAGTCAATCTCCTCAATCGAGTCACCATAGAGCCCGCCGTCCGACCTGTTCTTGAACTGCGCCGACGCTGCGAGCGGGCGGTGCGGATAGGTGTGCGCTAAATACAAAAAGAACGGCGTGTCTTTGCTAGACTCTACAATCTTCACCGCCTCATCCGTATAGAGACGGGTCAGTTTCGTGCGGTCCGTCACGTCTGCTTCAATCGTCTCACGATCCCGATACAACGGAAACGGACTCATGTCGTTGC
Organism: Gemmatimonadota bacterium; assembly: GCA_947471365.1. Lineage (GTDB taxonomy): Bacteria > Gemmatimonadota > Gemmatimonadetes > Gemmatimonadales > Gemmatimonadaceae > Fen-1231. The sequence continues at coordinate 5,778 of CANIWQ010000144.1, forward strand.
TGTGCGGCACGCCATAGAAACTCTGGAACCCATGCTCCAACGGATGAAAGCGCGGCGCCGTTTTAAAATCGCCAAGGTGCCACTTGCCGATCATGGCCGTACGATAGCCGCGCCGCTGCAACGCCTCGCCAATCGTCACCTCAAAGGCATCGAGCCCCTCCGCACCCACCTCTGACTCCATATCCATCAGCCCCACCGCACCGGTCACAAATCCGAGCTGATTCAGCAGCTTGATCTTCAGGCTCGTCGTACTCGGCATCAGCGGAAAATCGAGCCGCATCCGCTTGGGGTAACGTCCCGTGAGTAGCCCAGCGCGCGACGGGGTGCACACCGAGTCGCAGGCGTGGAAGTCGGTAAAGCGCACGCCCTGCGCCGCCATCGCATCGATGTTTGGCGTCTTCACTGCGCCACTGCCGTAGCAGCCGAGATCGCCATAGCCGAGGTCGTCGCAGTTGACGAGAATCACATTCGGCGGCCGTCCCGAAAACGCAGGATCGAGCCCGACGACATCACCAATCGCCCGCTTCGCCGGAAACGGCACCGGCTTCTCTTTCATGAAGTAGCAACTGCCCGCGGCGAGGCCCACGCCGCCAACCGCGACGCCGCCAATGAAGTTTCTGCGAGAAATGGGGGACATGACTAGTGGGTAAGGGTTCAATCCAACCTGATATTAACGGTCCCCCACACCCCTTCGTTCGGAGCGTCGAGCATGCTGCCGAACTTCACGCCGCGCCCAAGCGACCTCGCGACGGCGGCAGGGTCGGGGCCGCTACTGCCCCCGGACACAGCCTCCGCCGGAGTGTGAGCGCCAGTGCACGCCAACAATGCGAGTGAGACCAGAACGGCGAGACCCAACGACGCACGAGTGAAGCGATGCACCAACGAAGTATGGCGCCACAACAGCCACGGGGCAATCAAGCAATTCGCTTCGCCAGCGTTCGGAAACTCCGACGTGTGCCACCATACCCTCTGAGCCACACGCCGAACGCTCTACACACCCTTCCACGCACGCCAAGGGAGATCCGCAGTCCGGGCAGCTCCCAATGAAGGCATCGCCACTGGTGACCGACGCAAGAAGCTGCTCGTGATGATCGCGTCACATCGCTCACGGTGGTTCTTGCGTGGAGCGTTATAGCCACAGACTCGGGTTCACCGTCCAGCTGCCAGCAATCAACGCGATCGCGTCCTATCCGTGTTCATTTATTTAACTCGCCTAGCAGTTAAGAAGACATTATTCTTTCGTGGCGCACGGACACTCTGTCCCTTGCGTAGGCAAAAAGATACAGCACGTTTTGAATAGCACCCTTCGCCGCGAACTGCGGGGTCCTCTAAGCGGCGCTTCTTGTTCGACACTGTCGGCTGGAATGGTTGCCCCGACAGACTAGCACGCACGCGCTCGTTCGCACGCGCTCGTTCGCACGCGTTGACACGCACTCGGATCTTCCGTTGCGTGTGTCCCGCAGCCATCGCCTCCGGCGAACGGCTCGCGATCGTCCTGCTACTTTGGCAACCACTTGTCCAGAACGCTACACGCAACACCGGCGTCGACACCCCCGTTTCGCTCGCCGACGGAGCCATCGCTCGCGCCGCCATCGGCACAGCTCCTCGGGGAACTGCTGCTCGTCGTCGATGCCATGCGATATGCTGAGGACCAGCTCGATGCGGTCACGATCATGCTCGAGGCACTTCGCGGCGTCCCGGGTGTGTCCGACCTGCACTGGGTGTGTCCCAAGGGAATCGTTCGCCCTCCCTCAAGGGAGATCGACGAGCTGCTTGCCGCAGTCGGCGATTTGATGGCCGGGCAGGCACGGCTGGATTGCACGGTGGGCGCTCGCGCGGTGACGTTCATTCCCTTCCGTTCCGAACGTCACTACTTCGGGAAGCTGGTCATCCTGAGCGATGAGCCGGATACCTTCCGCGCCGTACAGAAGTGGGTGCAGGCCGCCGCTCACATGGTCACCACGCAGTTCGAGGCACGTGTTACCGTCGAAGAGCTCGCCGCGCAAAAGGAAATGCTCGAAACCGAAATCGCCGAACGCACCGCATCGCTCCGACTAGCGAATGCGGCGCTTCTTTCCACGGCGAACGTAGTCGCCATCACCAACGAAGCGGGCGTGATCGAGTGGACGAACAGCGCCTTTCTCGAGGCCGTGGGCCTCGAGTCCGCCGATGTTATCGGACAGAACCCAGCCGCCATCTTCAAGTCCACACG
>CANIWQ010000145.1 GCA_947471365.1 Gemmatimonadota bacterium
AACAAGACGCTCGCGGCCCAGTTGTACGGAGAACTGAAATCGTTCTTTCCGAACAATGCGGTCGAGTACTTCGTCTCGTACTACGACTATTACCAGCCGGAAGCCTACGTGCCGCAGAGCGACACGTACATCGAGAAAGATGCGTCGATCAATGACGACATCGACCGGCTCCGCCTGCGAGCGACGTCGTCGCTGATGGAGCGGGACGACGTCATTATCGTCGCGACGGTGTCGGCGATCTACGGACTCGGTGACCCCAAAGCGTATCGCGAGACGTTGGTGACGCTCCACGTCGGGCAGCAGATTGCGCGCGACGACATTCTCCGTTCGCTTGTGAAGATTCAGTATTCCCGCAACGACGTGGCCTTCGAGCGCGGTACCTTTCGAGTGCGCGGCGATACGGTCGAGATTTTTCCAGCGTACGAAGAACAGGCCGTGCGCATTGAGATGTTTGGCAACGAGATCGAAAAGATCTCCAAGGTGAATCCGCTCACGGGCGAGTTGATCACCGCGTTGCAGAAAACCGCAGTCTACCCGGCCAAGCACTTCGTGACCACGCGGCCGACACTCGAGCGCGCGATTGGTTTGATTCGTGCGGAACTCGCCGAACGGCTCCCGCTGCTGCGGCAGGCGGGGAAGTTGCTGGAAGCGCAGCGGCTCGAGTCACGCACCAACTTCGACATCGAGATGATGCTCGAGATTGGCACCTGTCCTGGCATCGAGAACTATTCGCGGCATCTGTCGGGGCGAAACGCCGGCGAGCGGCCGGCCGTCCTGTTCGATTATTTTCCCGACGATTTTCTGGTTGTGGTGGACGAGTCGCACGTCTCGCTTTCGCAGATTGGCGGCATGTTCAATGGCGATCGGGCGCGTAAGACGACGCTCGTCGAATACGGATTCCGATTGCCGAGTGCGCTCGACAACCGGCCGTTGATGTTCGATGAGTTTCTCGCGCTCACGCCGCGCGCGGTGAATGTGTCCGCAACGCCGAGCGACCTCGAGCTCAAGCTCTCGGAGGGCGCGGTGGTCGAACAAATCATTCGGCCTACCGGACTGATCGATCCGACCATCGAGATTCGTTCCGTCCGCGGGCAGGTGGACGACCTCCTCGGCGAAATCCGGATTCGCGAACGGCGTGGCGAGCGTGTGCTGGTGACGACCCTCACCAAACGCATGGCCGAAGATTTGGCCGACTATCTGCAGCAGGTGAAGGTGCGGGTGCGCTATATGCACTCGGACATCGATGCCATTGAGCGCATGGAGATCGTGCGCGGCCTTCGGCTCGGTGAGTTCGACGTACTGATCGGCATCAACTTGCTACGCGAAGGGCTCGACATGCCTGAGGTGTCGCTGGTCGCCATCCTCGATGCGGATCAGGAAGGATTCTTGCGCAGTGAGCGCTCGCTCATCCAGACCATCGGTCGTGCGGCACGCCACGTGAGCGGCACGGCCATCTTCTACGCCGATCGCATCACGGGATCGATGCGGCGAGCGATGGACGAAACCGATCGTCGTCGTGCCATCCAGACGGAACACAATCGCGTGCACGGCATCACGCCGCGCAGTGTGACCAAGAGTGTGGAGGAAGTGCGCTTTATCACGCGCGTGGCCGATGCGCGCGACGATCGGGAAGCGCGCGAGGACGACCGCGCATCGCGTGGCAAGCAGAAGCGCGTCGCCGAGGCGGCGGTGCATTACGGCACGGACGACCTGCCCGGGCTCGTGCTGCGCCTCGAGCAGGAAATGCGTGACGCCGCCAAAAATCTCGACTTCGAAACCGCCGCGCGCTTGCGCGATGAACTCTTTGACATCCGCGCGAAAATGGATGGCACGCGACGCGAGCCCCGGCGGACCCGTGCCAGTCGCTGAGGTCACACTCCCCGAACTCGTTGGGTGGGGCGAGGCGTTTGGCGCGCGCCTCGCGGCGCCCGCGCTCATCACGTTGAGCGGCGATTTGGGCGCCGGGAAGACGACGCTCGTGCAGGCCATCTGCCGTGGCTACGGCGTGTCGGAGGCGGTCACCAGTCCGACCTTCGGTTTGGTGCATGAGTATCACGGCAAGGCGTCGCTAGTCTATCACCTCGATCTATATCGTCTGAAAGGGCCTGCGGATCTCGCGAACATCGGATGGGACGACGTCCTCGTTTCGGGTGCCGTCGTGCTCGTCGAGTGGCCGGACCGTGCGGGAGATGCGATGCCGACGCCCGATACGGCGATTGCGCTGAGTCATCTCCCGTTGGACCCCGACCACCGGGGGCTGTCCTGGTGAGCGACCTCGTCACGCTCGCCATCGACGCGAGCACCTACGTGGGCACCGTCGCCGTGTTACGGCACGGCGTGCTCGTTGCGCAGGGCGAGGCGGCAATGCGTGGGGAGAACGAAGAGCGGTTGATGCCGGCCGTTGTGGCGACCCTCGCCGAGGCGGGTTGTTCCGCGCGCGACGTGCAACAGGTGATCGCCGGCGACGGTCCGGGAAGTTTTACTTCACTCCGCATCGCGGGTGCGATTGCGAAGGGGATCTGTGCGGGCGCATCAGCCGAGTTGTGCGTGGTGTCATCGCTGGCGCTGATCGTTGCCGGTCACGGCACGCCGTTGCCCGCGGGTCGGTACCTCGCGCTGCTCGATGCGATGCGCGCCGAGCGGTATGCCGCAGTGTACGAGTCCGCGACCGATGGCGGGGTGACGCTCGTCGAGTCGCTCGGTATCATTCCCGACGCGGAAATCGCGGCGATGGCCGCGCGGTACGGCGCGTCGCCCATTGGACCGCGGCAACTGCTTGATATCGCGCCGCATGCGCGCGGCGTGGCGCGGTTGCACGGCGGCCCGCTGGTGCGGGCGGTTTCGCTTGATGCGTGGGAGCCTGCGTACGGTCGGCTCGCGGAAGCACAGGTTAAATGGGAGGCCGCGAACGGACGCGCGCTTGGGTCGTGACGGAGGTCGTGCCGCGAGACGGCTTGCGACTGCGTCCGGCCGAGTCGCGCGACCTCGACGCGATTCACGCGATTGAGTTGGCGTCTTTCACTGATGCGTGGCCACTCTCAGCGTTTCGGGAGTTGCTGAATCAGGCGCACGTCGATTTTGAAGTGGCGGAGTCGCCATCGCGGGGGGTGGACGGCTACATCATTGCGCTGCGGGCGGCCGACGAGGCCGAGATTGCTAATCTTGCCGTGGCGGAGTCGTCTCGTCGCTGCGGGGCAGGGCGTGGTTTGCTGAGCTGGTTTCTCGCCGGGGCGCCAGCGCGCGGTGTGCGGACCGTGTTTCTCGAGGTCCGCGAATCAAACGTGGCCGCGCGGGCGCTGTATGAAGCGCACGGCTTTGCGCCCGTGGGGCGCCGCCGGCAGTACTACCGGAGTCCGGTGGAGGATGCGCTGCTCCTGCGGCGAGAGTTGTAAGGGGGAGGGAACGGTTATCGCGGCGTTGGATTGGTGACGCGCGGCGCCGCCGTTAGATTCATCATAGGTCTGGATCTTTATCAGGAGGAGTCGTGAGCCGGAGCTTGAACAAGGTGACGTTGATCGGGAATCTCGGGAACGATCCCGAAATCCGGACCACCACCGGTGGGAACAAGGTGGCGCAGTTCTCCCTCGCTACCACGCGCCAGTGGAGTTCGGCGTCGGGAGAGAAGCAGGAAAAAACCGAGTGGCACAAGTGCGTGGCCTGGAATCAGGGCACGCGCGGCACCGGACTCGCGGACATCATCGAGAAGTACGTGAAGAAGGGCGACAAGCTCTTTGTTGAAGGACGTCTCGAGTACCGCCAGTACGAGGACAAGGACAAGCAGACGAAGTACGTCACCGAGATCAACGTGCGCGAAATCCTGCTGCTCGGCGGCAAGGGCGGCGGCGGTGATTTTGGCGGCGCGCCGTCCAAGGGGAGTCGCCCGGCCGAGAAGAAGGGCGCCGGCGGCGGGGAGTTCACCGAGTTCCCGGGCGCGCTCGAGGGCGAGGACGACGATCTGCCGTTCTAAGAAGGAATGGCGTCGGCTGGCCACGGTCGCTTGCATGCTCGCTGTGAGTCGACAGGCCCCCAACTTCGGTTGGGGGCCTGTCGCGTTCGGGCATAGGGTCGCAGGCGCGGACATTTCGTCCCATTTCTGTTTCCCCAGCCTGCGTCCGTTCGTCTATTCCCGTAATGTCGCGCGCCCCCCAGTACGGGGTGCGCGGGGGGCGGACACACCCAACCCGAGCGGTTATGTCTCGTTTTCGATTCCAATACCTCGCGGTGTTGCTCGCTACTTTGGCGGCGGGCGCCGCCCCACTCGCGGCCCAGCAGGGCGGCGAAGGGCGCACGTACACCGTCAAACGCGGCGACACCCTGTGGGGCATTGCTCGCCAGTTGCTCGGCGACGGCTATCTGTGGCCCGAGCTCTTTCGCCTGAACACCGGCGTGATTGCTGATCCGCACTGGATTTATCCCGGCGCCCAGTTGCGGGTGCCCGGTGCCGGAGCGCTGGCAGCGGACTCCGTGGCGGCGCTGGAACGGGACGGGACGCAGGGGCGGAGTCTCCGCCGTCCGGCCGAAACGATGACGGTATTCAACCCGGCGTCACGCCGGGGTGCTGGAAAGTCCCGCGAGTCGGTCTTGCTTGGTGCACGGAAGACGGCCGTTCGTCCGGGCGACTTCACGTCGTCGCCGTTTACGACCGACATCACTGGGGTTGAGGGTGCCGGATCGTTGCAGTGGAGCGCCGAGACGCAGGGCGTATCACTCACGGTTGCAAATCGGCCCATTCAATACGCTGAGGAAGTATTCGTTCAGCTCCCAAAGGGCGCGACGGGTGTAGCCGGCGAGCGGTTGTTGGTGGTCCGCGATGGCCCGGTGCTCGACCGCACCGTGCGCGTCATTGTGCCGACCGGCGTCCTCATGGTGATTGCCCCCATCGGAAGTGGCAGAGCCCGGGTGTCGCTGGTGCAAAAGTTTGAGGACGTGTTCATCACGCAGTCGGTGCTGCCCTATGACACGTTGCCCGCGCGTCCGGGCGTCTTTCCGTCTAGGGTGGAGTCGGGCGGCCTCGTGACGCAGTTGCGCTGGATGAAGGGCGAACCGGTGCTCCCCTCAGTGGGGCAACAAGTGATCCTGACCGCGACGGCGAAGGACGGCCTGACGGCTGGCGATCAGGTGACGCTCTATCGCGACGGAGGGGTGGACGTGCAGGGGAACGCGCTGCCGGAGGAGGAAGTGGCGGCCGCCCAGATTACGCGCGTCACGCCGACGGGAACCTCCGCCGTGCTGCTGCGCATTACCGGCCCCGCGATCACCGTGGGCATGCGAGCGCGCGTGACGGCGAAGATGCCTTGACGGTGGGTACGCCGACGCCGCGCCATTAGGTTTCCAGCGTGTCCACTCTACGCGCGCTGGTCACCGGCGGAGCCGGGTTCATTGGATCACACGTCGCCGATGCCCTCATCGCCGACGGGTTTCAGGTGGACGTTCTCGACGATCTTTCGCGCGGCCGACGTGACCATGTTCCGTCGGCCGCGCGTTTGCACGAACTCGACATTCGGTCGCCGGAGGCACACGCACTTGTGCGAGACGGCGGCTACGGTGTGGTCTGTCACCTGGCCGCGCAGATCGATGTGCGCGTCAGCGTGAAGGACCCGGTGGCCGATGCGTCGCGCAATATCCTTGGCTCGCTCAACGTGCTCGAAGGGGCTCGCGCCGCGGCGCGTCCGCCGCGTGTGGTCTTTTCGTCGACGGGCGGCGCCACGTACGGTGACTTTGGTACTCCGCCGAGCCACGAGCCGGACGCCAAGGATCCCGAATCGCCCTATGGCATCGCCAAGCTTTCCGTGGAGTACTATCTCGCCTACTATGGCCGAGTGCACGGCATGGACACCGTCGCGCTGCGCTACAGCAACGTGTACGGGCCGCGTCAGGATCCGCATGGCGAGGCTGGGGTGGTGGCCATCTTCTGCGGGTGTGCGCTCGACGGGCGTGCGATGACCGTGTTTGGCACGGGCGAACAAACGCGGGATTATGTGTTCGTCGGTGATGTTGCCGCCGCGAACGTGCGTGCGGCTCGTGCGGCACTGCCGGCTGCCGAGCGCTTGGACAGACGCGCGTACAATGTGGGGACGGGTGTTCCGACCTCCGTACTCGAGCTGGCCGCTGCCACGCAGCGCGTGGCCGGCGTCACCGTGCCGGTGGAACTGGCGCCCGCGCGCCCCGGCGAGCAGATGCGGTCATTCGTGGCCGTGGACAAAGCTCAGCGTGAGTTGCAGTGGGTGCCACAGGTGTCGCTCGACGAAGGGCTGGGCATTACCTATCGCTGGTTCCGCGCCGCGCGCGGCTGACCCGCCACGTTCATTCCCTTTCTTCCCGACCCGCCTGTGATGGATTTTCAAGCCGGTTCCGCAATCCCGTCGACGCCTATTGAGCTCGTCCTCAAGGCGACGCTCGTCACACAGATCGTGCTCGGCCTCCTGGCGCTCCTCTCGCTCTTTTCGTGGGGCGTGATGCTTGCCAAGTGGCTGGAGTTCCGTCGCGTGAGTGCGTCCTCGCGCGGATTCCTGCACGACTTCGCTAAAGCGTCCAAACTCGAACAAGTCGCAGGCCTCGCCAAGCGTTCCAAGCCGAGTCCGTTCACACGCATTTTTACACGCGCCATCGATTTTCTGCACGAAACGCAGCCACTCGGAACGCCTAGCGTGGCCGGCGCCGAGCGCGGAGCGCACGTGACGCTCACCGCCTCGCAGGTGGAAGCGCTACGACTCGTGCTCGATTCTGAAACCAATGCGGAGCGCGATGCCCTCAGTCGCTTCATTCCGTCGCTCGCGATGATCGGTTCGGCGAGCCCGTTGATGGGGCTCATGGGCACGGTCCTTGGCGTGATCCAAGCGTTCCTCGGTATCGCGCGGAGTGGCGCCGGCAATCTTGGCGCGGTCGCGCCGGGTGTCGCCGAGGCACTGATTGCGACGGCGGCTGCGTTGGCTGTCGCGATTCCGGCCGTGTTCGGCTACAACATCTTCGCCAACAAGCTCAACCGCTTCGACAGTGAACTCGAAGGATTCGGATCGGAAGTCATCGCGCTGATGGCGCGCGAGGGTCGCATTTAATGTCGACGATGGTTGGCCGTGGTGTGTGTGACCGCGCGGGGCGCGCCTCGTGAGCCGTCGCCGCCGCGGGGAACGCACGCCGCTCAACGCGGAGATCAACGTCGTGTCGTTGATTGACGTGATGATGCTGCTGATGGTGATCTTCATGATCACCGCGCCCATGATGCAGGGCGGGGTAGACGTTGCGTTGCCGAAGGTGGATGCCAAACCGCTTGAATCAAAAACGGCGCTCGTGGTGAGTGTCACCGCTGACGGTCGCATCTTTGTGGACGAAACGCGGATGTCGCTCGGCGAGTTCAAAGCGACATTTCCATCGATGGCGCGTCGACAGGGACGCGAAGGCGTCTATTTCCGTGGCGACGAACGCGCGCGGTACGGACTCGTGGTCGAGGTCCTCGCGGTGATGCGCTCGGCGGGGGTGACCAACGTCGGCCTCGTCGCCGAGCCGGAGATCATCAACAAGTGAGTGCGGCGAGGCGGCCCGCGGCGTCGATCACTATGCCGGTGGGCGTGTCGCTCCTCGGTCACGCCGCGATCATCGTGGGCGTGATCTTTATGAAGTCGCCGCCTCCGCTTCGGATGCCGCCCGTGTACAAGGTGGATCTGGTCGCCGCACCAGCCGGCGAACGTGCGGCCGGCGTCGTGTCGGACGCGCCCGCGCCAACGGAACCCGCCACCACAACGCCGCCTCGTCCCGATACGAAAGCCAAGGCGCCGCCGACGAAGGCGAACAAGGCCATCCCCACGAAGGCCGCGCCGCGCGCCACGCCGAATGTCACCGCGAAGTCCACGCCGGAGGCGGTAAAGAATCCGCCCAAGGCCGGCGCTGGTGAAGTTGGCGGCAAGGGGACCGATGTCGTTGGCGTGCACACGGAAGGCATCGTCTTTCCGTATCCGGGGTATCTGCAGAAT
>CANIWQ010000146.1 GCA_947471365.1 Gemmatimonadota bacterium
CGATACGGGCCCCAACACAGGCGGCATGGGCGCGTATGCCCCCGTATCGCTTGCGACCGCCGCGGTGGCCGACGACACGGTGGAGCGCGTCTTCCTTCCCACACTCGCCGCGATGCGCGCCGCGGGCTGTCCGTTCACCGGTCTGCTCTACGCGGGACTGATGCTCACGCCGCACGGAGCGAAGGTCGTTGAGTTCAACTGTCGCTTTGGTGACCCTGAAACCGAGACGCTGCTTCCGTTGCTGGCGTCCAGCCTGCTCGAACCCGTGCGGGCGATTGCCAATGGCGATTCACTGGCGGGTGCATCGCCGCTCCTCTGGCGCGGTGCGGCCGTCACGACGGTTGTGGCTGCGGCTGGCTACCCAGGTACAGTGCGCTCCGGCGATGTGATCACACTCCCGCCGGCAGAAGAAGGTGTCATCGTGTTTCACGCGGGTACGGCGCGCGATGCACAGCAACGGCTTATCAGCTCGGGTGGTCGCGTCTTTGCCATCACGGCTGTCGCCGACTCACTCGCCGCAGCGCAACGCCGCAGTACGGCGCACGCCGAACGGGTGCAGCTCGAGGGTCGCCAACTGCGCCACGACATCGGATGGCGCGAGCTCGCGCGCAGTGCCGGAACTTCCTGAAACTGAAACCATAGCGCGCGATTTGCACGGTGCCGTGGGTGGCGCTGTCATCGGCGCGACCTCCGTCCCGCGCCCCGACGTCCTGCGCGAGGTCACGGCGGTGGAGTTCGCCGAACGCACAACTGGCGCTCAGATCGGACGCGTGTGGCGGCGTGCGAAGTCGGTGATTCTCGATCTCTCCACCGAAGATCGCCTAGTGGTCACGCCGCGGTTTACCGGCGCCCTGCTGATCGAACTGGCTGTGTCGACCGCAGAAACGCGCGCAGAAACGCGCGCAGAAACGCGCGCTGAAACGCGCGCTGAAACGCGCGCAGAAACGCGCGCAGAAACGCGCGCAGAAACGCGCGCAGAAACGCGCGCAGAAACGCGCGCGGAAACGCGCGCGGAAACGCGCGCTGGCGAACCCACCCCGACCTCGGCGGACTATACCGCCATCCACTGGCAACTCACCGACGGCCGCACCCTCCGCTACCGTGACGTCCGCCGACTCGGGACCGTCGCCCTGATGTCACCTGACCGGTTCGAGCGCTGGACGGCGGCGCTTGGCCCTGAGCCGCTTGACCCAGCCCTTACCGCTGAGCGATTTTCGGGTATTGTTCGGGTCTCCTCCCGGGCGGTCAAAAGCATCCTTATGGATCAGCGGCGAATGGCGGGCATCGGCAACATCTACGCAAACGAAGCGCTCTGGCGCGCCAAGATCCGCCCCACGCGGCGCGGCACGGCTCTCTCGCGCGCCGCCGCTACCACGCTGCTCGCCGAAATTCGCGCGGTGCTTACGGAATCCATCGCACTTCGCGGAACCAGCTTTCGCGATTATCGCGACGCCTTTGGTGGGCGCGGCGGCTTTGTGGCGCGACTCGCGGTATATGGGCGCGCGGGTGAGCCCTGCACGCGCTGCGGCGCGGTACTTCGCTCCACGCACGCGATTGAAGGACGCAGCACCGTCTTCTGCCCGGCGTGCCAGCGATGAGTAAGCGACGGCGCAAGAAACGCGCGGCCACGCCTGAGGTTGAAGCGCGCGTCGCCGCGATGCGCGAAGTCGTGCGCGCCGGCGTGAAAGATCGGCCTGGCGTGTATCGCATGATTTCCCCTGACGGCGAGATCGTGTACGTGGGAAAGGCCAAGAAACTCCGCACGCGCCTGATGAGCTATTTCCGCGCCGAGTATCCGGCGGAAAAAGGCGCGCGCATTCTGCGCGAGGCCGGCGAGATTGCGTGGGACTATCACCCGAGCGAGTTCGCCGCGCTGCTCGAAGAGTTACGCCTCATCAAACGGTGGCGCCCGCGCTTCAACGTGATGATGAAGCGCGATGCGCGTCACTACGCGTTTGTGCGCATCACACGGGGGCCGGCGCCGAAGTTTCAGGTGGTGCGCTCGGCCGCTGCCGACGACCACGGCGTGTACTTCGGTCCATTCAGCGGCGCGCTGCAACTCGAGAACGCACTCCGCGAACTCAATGACGTACTCGGCCTCCGCGACTGCGCCAGCGACACGCGCATGTACTTTGCCGATCAAGGGGAACTGCCGGTGGCGCCGCCGCGCACGCCCGGATGCATTCGCCACGAGATTGGCCGCTGCCTCGGCCCCTGCGTCGCGGCGACAACGGTGTCGGAATACGCCTCCCGGCTCGAACTTGCCCGCGAGTTTCTGGAAGGGGCGCACGATGCACCGGTGGCGACGCTCCGAGTAGCAATGGAAGCCAGCAGCGACGCCCTCGACTTTGAGCGCGCCGCGAGCCTGCGCGACAAGATTCTGCGGCTCGAATCGCTGCAAGATCAGTTCGCGCGACTGCGCTTTGCGGTGGAATCGCTGTCGTTCGTGTACACCGTGCCCGGATTTGGCGACGAAAACCGCGCGTACATTATTCGTCGCGGGCGCGTGCGTGCCGACCTTCCCGCCCCTCGTACAGCCGCCGAGCACACCACGCTCGCGGCGCTGGCCGCGGATGTGTTCCTCCCTTCTGAGTCGGCGCGGCTCACCGTTCCCGCGCACGAGGTGGATGAATTACTCCTCCTCTCGAGCTTCTTTCGAAAGTTTCCGGAGGAGCTGGAGGGAACCGAGCCGGCGAGTTCATTCGAGCACGCCCGTAGCGCATAAACCGGCGCGGACAACCGAACGGGCGCAGCACACACGGCGCGGCTTCTTGGCGACCGAAAGCGACAGCGCGCTACGACGCCGCTACGACAGCGTGAGCAACTCCGCCTCTGCTCGCCCGTCCACAATCGTCAGCCGTGCCACGGTCGCGGGGAGTGCGAACCGCTTTGGGCCCGCGGCGCCGGGGTTGATCACCAATTGCTTTCCCACGCGCTCAATCAGCTGCACGTGCGTGTGCCCGTACACAATCACATCCGCGTCGTACGCTGCGGCGAGCGCCGCGGGCTTCGGTCGGCCGAGTTCGTGCCCGTGACTCACATGAATGCGGAGCCCACCCAGCTCCATCGCTAACTGTTGCGAAAGTCCAGGCGTCCACGGGTCATCGCAGTTACCGTAGACCGCGCGTACGGGCGCAATGAGCGCGAGTTCGTCAAGAATCGTGTCGCCACACACGTCGCCGGCATGCAGAATCAACTCCACACCGGTAAGCGCCTCGTGCACTTCGGGCCGCAACAGCCCGTGCGTGTCGCTAATGAGCCCGATCAGCACCGCGAATCCTCCCGGCCAAAATCACGAACAGTACGAAACAGACGAGCGGCGCCCGACACCACTACGCGTTCTCCGACTGGCCGCCCCACCGAATGGCCAGCGTGTTGTCCACGCCGAGATGATCGAGCACGCGCGCCACCACGAAGTCCACCAGCTCTTCGATGCGCGTGGGGCGATTGTAGAAGCCGGGCGAGGCCGGCATGATCGTCGCGCCGGCGCGGGTGAGGCGCAACATATTCTCGAGATGAATGGCGCTGAGCGGCGTCTCGCGCGGCACCAGCACGAGCGGACGGCGCTCCTTGAGCGCCACATCCGCTGCGCGCTCCACGAGCGAACGCGACGTACCAGCCGCAATCGAAGCGAGCGTCCCCATAGAACAAGGGCAAATCACCATACCGGCGCTCTTCGCAGAGCCCGACGCGGGCGCCGCACCACGGTCGGCGTCGTCAAAGACCGTCACCTGCGCGTCCCAGGCCGCGGCGCCCACAAACGTGCGCAGTCCCTCCACATCCAGCAGATCGGTCTCGGTGCGCAACAAGCGAAGCCCGTGCGACGACATGATCAACGATACGCGACGCTGTGACCCCACCAACTGCTGCAGCAGGCGCACCCCGTACGGCGCGCCCGACGCGCCAGTAAACGCCATCACAATCGGAGCATCCGCGTGCGTGCTCATGCCAGCACCCGCTCAGCGAGCGCAAACACAAAGAAGGCGATGCTAATCACCCCGTTCATCGTAAAGAACGCGGCATCCAACTTGGACTGATCCTCGGCGCTGACCAGCGAATGTTCGTACAGCAGTAGCGACGCGACGGTCGCCACACCGAGACCGAAGATCCAGCCGCGCCCTGCGCCAAGCCCCGCCGCCATCAGCAAGAGCACGGTGCATACATGAAGTCCGCGCGCAATACGAATCGCCACGCGGGGCCCAACGGCGGCCGGCACGGAGTGCAAGCCGTGTTCGCGATCGAAGGCGATGTCTTGCAGTGCATACATCACATCAAAACCGCCGCCCCACGTCATCACGGCCAGCGCGAGCGCGGGAAGCAACCACCACGGATCACTCCACTGCCCTGTCACCGCGAGATATCCGCCAGCGGGCGCGATTCCCATGCCGAGCCCAAGCACGAGATGCGACCAACGCGTGAACCGTTTGGTGAGGCTGTAAAAACAAATCCAAAGCAACGCCACCGGCGAGAGCATCGCGCAGAGTGGATTCAACTCCCACGCCGCCCACCCAAAGAGCGCCATGGCGCCAATCACGAGCGCCGTGGCTTCGCCCACCGCCATCGCACCGCTCGGGAGCTCCCGCATCGCGGTGCGCGGATTCTTGGCGTCGAAGTGCCGGTCCGCAATACGATTGAACCCCATCGCCGCAAAGCGCGCCGCCGTAAAAGCGAGCACAATCCACCCGAGCGACCGGAGCGTCACCGGCGTGTGGTACGTGGCGAGCACGACGCCCACCAACGCAAAGGGGAGCGCGAACACCGTGTGCGGCAGCTTAACGAAGTTCACGTAGCGCACAAAACGCGAGGTGCCGTCAAACGTCTGCCCCTCACGGTGCGACGCGGTCATAGCCCGAGCCTCGGCCAGAGGGCATCGACACGCTGCCGTGTGGCGTCGTCCATGGCGATCACCTCGGGCCAGTTGCGCGTGAATCCCTCTTCCGGAAATTTCTTCGTGCCGTCGATCCCCATCTTACTGCCATAGGTGAAAGCGCGGCTGGCGTGATCGAGCACATCCACCGGCCCCATGGTAAAGCGCACGTCGCGCTGCGGGTCGATGTTATTGAGCGCGACCCACCACGCTTCCGCCGCGTTCTGCACGTCCACCCAGCTATCGACAATCACGAGCACCTTCGCGAGCGACATTAACCCCTGCCCCCACATGGCGTTCATCACCTTGTAGGCCTGGCCCGGATATTCCTTTTTGATGCTCACGAACACGAGGTTGTGAAAAATCCCCTCCGCGGGCATGTGATAATCCACGATCTCGGGGACCGTGAGCTTGAGCAAGGGCAGGAAGATTCGTTCGGTGGCGTGGCCGAGGTAGTAGTCCTCCATTGGCGGACGCCCGACGATGGTGGTGGCGTACACCGGGTTCTTGCGCATCGTCACCGCGGTGATGTGCACTAGCGGATACAGATCGGCTTCGGAGTAGTAGCCCGTGTGATCACCGAACGGCCCCTCGGTCACCAACGCCTCAGCCGGATCGATGTACCCCTCGAGCACAAACTCGGCGTCGGCCGGCACTTCGAGATCGCAGGTGAGTGCCTTGGCGAGTTGCACCGGCTCCTTGCGCAGGAAGCCCGCAAAAATGAACTCGTCTACCATCGGCGGAAGTGGCGCGCTCGCGGAGTACATCGAGGCGGGATCGCCGCCGATCGCAATGCACACTTCCATTTTCTCGCCGCGTTCGGCCATCTCGCGCCAATGCGCGGCGCCCACCTTGTGGCGCTGCCAGTGCATGGCGACGGTATTCTTTCCCATCAGCTGCACGCGGTACATGCCCACGTTGCGAATGCCACGTTTGGGATCTTTGCTGATGACCATCGGCAGCGTGATATACGGACCGCCGTCGTCGGGCCAGCAGGTGATGATCGGCAGTTTTCGTAAATCCACTTCGTCGCCGCGCCACACGGTTTCTTGACACGACGGCGTGCCGCTTTTCATGCGCGGCGGAAACTTTGACACTTCAAGCAGGCGTGGCAACATCGACAACTTGCCGAGGAGCCCTTCTGGGACCTTGAGATCCATCAG
This sequence comes from Gemmatimonadota bacterium, assembly GCA_947471365.1. Taxonomy (GTDB): domain Bacteria; phylum Gemmatimonadota; class Gemmatimonadetes; order Gemmatimonadales; family Gemmatimonadaceae; genus Fen-1231. The sequence continues at coordinate 6,031 of CANIWQ010000146.1, forward strand.
CTTGGTGATGCGGTCGCCGTGTTCGTCGAGTCGCTCGACGCCAAGGCTCAGCGCCATGCGCTTCATGGAGCCGAACAGATTGATGGCCACCGGAATCGGTGAGATGGTGCCGTCCGGCAGCACCGGCTTTTCGAAGAGCAGCGCTTTGCCGCCGCCCGGCATTTTGCTCACGCGGTCGGTGATTTCGCACAGCTCAAGATCCACCTTGACGGGCTCCGTAATGCGATGGAGCTCGCCGATGGCGTCAATGGCCGCAATGAATTCGGACAGAGTATTCAGAGTCACGAGTGCTTTTTGCCTTTTTCGCCGACGTGAATCGCCGCAATCCCAAATGTCAGCGTCGTAAATACGACGTCTGCAAACCCCGCCGCGCGCATGCGATCCGCGAGGATGGTGGTTTCGGGAAAGTTGGCGACCGATTGCGGCAGGTATTGGTACGCGGTGCGATGACCGCTAATGAGGCCGCCGATGAGCGGCAACACCTTATGAAAATAGAACAAGTAGGCCGTGCGCAGCAGCGCAACACGCGGCGTAGAGAACTCGAGAATCACGAATCGCGCACCCGGCACCAACACGCGATACACCTCGGCGAGCGCGCTATCGAGACTCGCCACATTGCGAATGCCGAATGCCACGATCGCCCCGGCCATCGTCCCACTGGCTAACGGAAGCGCTAACGCGTCGGCGACGACCGGGGCGAGTGTGGTACGCGGCGCCTTGCCCACGCCCGCACGGAGCATCGGCTCTGCGAAATCCGCCCCAACAATATGCCCGCGAAATCCGGCCTGACGGCTCAGTGCGGTGCCGACGTCGAGCGTCCCGGCGCACAGGTCGAGATAGTGGCCCTCGGGCGCACGTTCCCACCCCAGGCGCGCGATCGCCAACCGACGCCACCACCGGTCGATACCCATGCTCAAGAGGTGATTGAGCAGGTCGTATCGCGGGGCAATGTCGGAGAACATCCGTTGCACGTACGAGCGCTTGCCGGGGGCGCCGGCAGCGGCCGCCCGTGCTTCGAGCGCTTCGGAATCGGTGGTAGTCATCAGCCTTGAAAGTTGCCCGCGCGTGAGAGCACGGGCAAGTTTGAAGACAGCGTGCCCCCGAAACTCGATCTCCTCAACCTTCCCGACGCGGACGTCGTCGCCCTCGCCCAGCGCGGGCGTGAGGACGCCTATCGCGAACTGGTGCGCCGCTACGAGCGCCCCGTGTTCTCGCTGGTATTCCGGATGGTGCGCGACACCGCCACCGCCGAGGATCTGGCGCAGGACGCGTTTATCAAGGTGCTCGGCAACCTCGACAAGTACCGGTCCGAGTTCAAGTTCTCGAGCTGGCTGTTCAAAATCGCCAATAACGTTGCCATCGATCACCTGCGACGCCGGCAGCTCGACACCATCTCCATGGACGGCTCCCCACACGCCCAGACGGCGGCCGATATGGAGGCCACCTCGTTTGACGTGGGTTCCGAGGATGAGTCGCCGCTCGAAGCGCTGGAGTCGAAGGAGCTGGGGTCGTCCATCGAGCGGGCGATTGCCGCCCTGCGCCCAGAGTACCGCTCCTGCATCATGCTCCGCCACGTGGAAGGGCGGAGCTACGAGGAAATCGCGGCGACGCTCGACCTGCCGCTAGGCACCGTAAAGACCTACATCCACCGCGCGCGGCATCAGCTCCGCGAGTCGCTAGACCACCTCAGAGAATGATGGCGAATAAACACCGAAAGTCGGAGAGTTCCCGCGCGCCCGTGGACGGACGCCGGTGGTACTCCGCACTCGATGAAACCGCGTCCCCCGCTCAGCCGTAGTCTGAATCAGGAGAACCTATGCAACATCGACACCTGCATCCAAACGAGATCGACCTGCTGCTCGACGGCGAGGTTGGTTTTGGCGTCGCGCCGTTGCGCGCGCACGTCGAGGGCTGCGCGGA
>CANIWQ010000147.1 GCA_947471365.1 Gemmatimonadota bacterium
ATGGAAAAGCCCGATGTGGACGCTATCGAGGGGCTGTCACCGGCCATCTCGATTGAGCAGAAAACGGCCGGGCACAATCCGCGCTCCACGGTTGGCACCGTGACCGAAATTCACGACTACCTGCGTTTGCTGTACGCGCGTGCCGGTACGCCCCACTGCCCAGAGTGCGGGAATGCCGTCGAGCGCCAGAGCGCGGGGCAGATTGCCGACACCGTCCTTGGCTGGCCGACCGACCTGCGCATCGAAGTGCTCGCGCCGCTCGTCCGCGGCCGCAAAGGCGAGTTCCGTGAGCTTTTTGAGTCCGCGCGCAAGCAGGGTTTTGTTCGTGCGATCGTCGATGGGGAGCTTATCGAACTCGCCGAACCACCCACGCTCAACCGCCGACTGAATCACGATGTGTCGGTCGTCGTGGATCGCCTCTCCGTCAAGATCGAGGACCGCGGTCGCCTCGTCGATTCGATCGAAACCGCGCTTCGCCTTGCCGAAGGACTCGTCGAGATCGTCAAGCACGGCACCAAGCGTGAGACACAACTCTTCAGCGAGAAGTACGGCTGCCCGACGTGCGGGCTTTCCATGCCCGAACTCGAGCCGCGTCACTTCTCGTTCAACTCGCCCTTCGGTGCCTGCCCGGCGTGCAGCGGCCTCGGCACACGTCGCACCGCTAGTGCCGATCTCGTGTTGGGTGACCCCAGCATCTCGATCCTCGAAGGCGTCATCCTGCCGTGGGGCGAGCCAGACGGGTACCTGCGCCGAGTCATTCTGCCGGGGTTAGCCAAACAGCTGAACTTCGAACTCAACGCACCGTGGGGGAAAATTCCCGCGAAGTCGCGTGAGACACTCTTGTTTGGTCAGCCGCGTAAACGCGGCGAAGAAAACGAAACCCGTTGGGAAGGCATCCTCTCCAACGTACAGCGTCGGTATAACGAAACCTCGAGCGATTCCATCCGTTCGGACCTCGAAGACTACATGGTCGTCGCGGTCTGTCCCGAGTGCACCGGTCTGCGCCTGAAACCCGAGTCGCTGGCGGTGACGGTCGCCGCACGCAACATCGGCGAGTTCGGCGAGTTCTCGGTCAGCGACGCCCTCGCGTTCATTGAATCCATCGCCCTGCGCGCGCCGGGGCGGGTGGGTATCGATCCGGACATCGGTGGCCCCATCCTCAAGGAAGTGCGTGAGCGCCTGCGTTTCCTGATGGATGTCGGCCTCGACTACCTCACGCTCAACCGAAGCGCCGAGTCGCTGTCGGGTGGGGAAGCGCAGCGCATTCGCCTCGCCACGCAAATCGGCTCGCGCCTCGTTGGCGTGCTCTACATTCTCGACGAACCGAGCATCGGGCTGCACCAACGCGACAACGCACGCTTGCTCGCCACGCTCAAACAGTTGCGCGATCTCGGCAACACCGTGCTGGTCGTGGAACACGACGAAGAGACAATTCGCGAAGCCGATTATCTCATTGACCTTGGTCCTGGCGCTGGCAAGCATGGCGGCGAAGTGATCGCGGCGGGTACCGTCGCCGAAGTGCTCGCCAATCCGGCGTCGCTCACCGCGCAGTACCTGAATGGTACCAAGCGCATCGAAGCGCCCGGCGCCCGGCGGCCGCGCGACCCCAAGCGCTTATTGCGCGTAGAAGGCGCCACCGAGCACAATCTTCAGAATGTCGATCTCGAAATTCCGCTCGGATTGTTCGTGGCGGTCACCGGCGTCAGTGGCTCGGGCAAAAGCACGCTGATTGAAGACATTTTACACCGTGCCCTGGCGCGTCATTTCTATCGTGCGCGCGTGGTCCCCGGCGAGCACAAGCGCATCACCGGCATCGAACACCTCGATAAAATCATCGATATTGACCAGAGCCCCATTGGCCGCACGCCGCGCTCGAATCCCGCCACGTACACGGGGCTCTTCACGCCGATTCGCGACCTGTTCGCGGAAATGCCCGAAGCCAAACTGCGGGGCTACGGGCCAGGCCGCTTCTCGTTCAATGTGAAGGGTGGCCGCTGCGAAGCGTGTCAGGGCGACGGGCTCGTCAAAATCGAAATGCACTTTCTCCCGGATGTCTACGTCACCTGTGAGTCGTGCAAGGGCAAACGCTACAATCGCGAAACGCTCGAAGTGCGCTTTCGCGGACTGAGCATCAGTGAAGTGCTCGATCTCACCGTCGAAGATGCCCTGGCGCTGTTCGAAAACCAGCCGCGCATCGGCGACAAACTGCGCGTGCTCAACGACGTCGGACTCGGCTATATCCACCTCGGACAAAGCGCTACGACGCTCTCCGGTGGCGAAGCACAGCGCGTGAAACTCGCCACCGAACTCAGTAAGCGCGACACGGGCCGCACGCTGTACATCCTCGACGAACCGACCACCGGTCTGCACTTCGAGGATGTCCGGATGTTGCTCGACGTGCTGCATCGTCTCGTGGAGCGCGGCAACACGGTGCTGGTGATCGAGCACAATCTCGACGTTATCAAAACCGCCGACTGGGTCGTGGATCTTGGCCCCGACGGCGGTTCGCGCGGTGGTCGTATTGTGGCTGCCGGTTCGCCGGAAACGGTTGCCGAAGTGCCGGGCAGCCACACGGGCCATTACTTAGGCGCGGTGTTGCGCACGGCCGCCGCGGCGCGCCAACGCTAATGGTTTCGCTCCTCGATATCATTGGCCCCGTGATGGTGGGGCCCAGTAGCAGTCACACCGCGGGCGCCTGCCGCATTGGCTTGCTCGCCCGCGGGCTTGTCGGCGGCACGCCCGAGCGCGCGCGCATGGAACTCCATGGCTCCTTTGCGCGCACGGGCGAAGGACATGGCACAGACAAAGCGATTGCCGGCGGATTGATGGGCTTTCGTCCAGACGACGACCGCATTCGCGACGCGCTGAACATCGCCGAACGCGAAGGGCTCGCGTATGTGTTCGAAAAAACCACGCTCTCCGAAACCGCGCACCCGAACACGGTGCGCATTACGCTCGAGCGCGGCGACCGCTCGCACGTGATGACCGGCGAGTCACTGGGCGCCGGCCGCATCCATATCACGGAAGTGGATGGGTTTCCTGTTGAAGTGCATGGCAATCACCACACCATTGTGCTCGTCGCCGAAGACGTGAAGGGCTCTGTCGCTGGCATCGCACAACTCCTGGCCGACGCCAGCATCAACATCGCGACGTTACGCCTCACGCGAAAAGAAAAAGGCGGCGACGCGTTCATGGTGATCGAAGTGGATGACCGCCCCGACGAGCCGGTGCGCGACGCCATTCGTGCGCTCCCGTGGGTGCGATGGTCGCACCGTCTCGACAAAGTCAGCGGCTGAGCGACGGCCCGCTGCACCATCCCGCGGTCGATGCAGCCGTTGCGTTCCGTATCCCCCCGCCCGTTCGCCATCCCTCGCCCACCCACTCACTGTGTATTCGTCACTGCTCGCCGCGATCATCGACGCTGAAGCGTCGCACCGCTCACTCTCGCAGCTCGCGCTCGACACCGAAGCCAAAGACCAAGGGCGTCCGGTCGCAGAAATTCGCGACGCCCTCCGCCGCGCACTCGTCGTCATGCGCGGCGCGATAGAGCAGGGGCTCGTTGGCGATCTGTACAGCGAGAGCGGACTCGTCGGCGGCGACGCGGCCAAGGTCGCGCTGAGCACCAAGGGCCCGTTCACCGGCTCTCCGTTCGCTGACGTCATTGCCCGTGCACTCGCCGTGCAGGAAGTGAACGCGGCGATGGGGGTCATCGTCGCGGCCCCCACCGCCGGCGGTGCCGGCGTTCTCCCCGCGGTGCTCACAGGGCTGGCAAAAGCCCGCGGGATTTCCGAAGACGAAATTGTCAGCGCGCTTGCGACGGCCGGATTGATTGGCGCCGTCGTTGCCGAACGCGCCTCACTCTCCGGCGCCGAAGGTGGTTGCCAAGCCGAAACGGGCGCCGCCGCAGGCATGGCCGCCGGCGCGGCCGTCGAAATGCTCGGTGGCACCCCGACGCAGGTGGGGCACGCCGTGGCCCTCGCCCAACAAGGCACCCTCGGACTGGTCTGCGATCCCCTCGGCGGGCTCGTTGAGCTCCCCTGCGTCTTCCGCAATGCGACTGGCGCCGCCATTGCCCTCGCCGCCGTCGAAATGGCCCTCGCGGGCGTCACCTTTGCCATCCCCGTGGACGAGGTGATCGACGTCATGGGGGAGATCGGCCGCGAGATGGACGTGCGGTACCGGGAAACCGCTGGGGGAGGGCTCGCCGCCACCCCAACCGGCCGCCGCCTCGCCCGCGAACGATTGGTGCAAATCAAGCGTTCTGGCGGCTGACGCTGGCACAAACCCCGTGTCGGAGTGAAACTTCTACCAGAGGCTCTCCCGTAGGTTTCCCCGACAGCCACAGCAGCGAGAGACCTGAATGGTTAATAAAGAAGAAATCGAGACGTTCCTCGACCGATTGTCGGCCGATGGCGTCACCTACGAGGAAGTGAACGATGGGCTCTGGACGGTCAAGCCCACCGGACGGCTCGACTTCGGCGTCGTGGTCCACTACTCGCCCCCGGTCGTCGTCTTGCGGGTCAAAGTCATGGACCTCCCGACGAATGACGAACAACGCTATGGGCTCGCCCATCGCCTGCTCGAACTGAACGCCACCGACCTGCTCCACGGGTCGTACGGCATTCAGCACGACACGGTCGTACTCACCGAAGCCCTCGAGCTCGCGCACCTCGATTTTGAGGAATTTCTTGCTGCGTACGAGAGCATCACCTTGGCGCTGGCCTCGCACATCCGCGAGCTGGCGTCGTTCCGAGAGGCTCGCTGACGATGGGCATTTTTGATCGCATTGCCACGCTCTTCAAGTCGAACATCAACGACCTGATCTCCAAGGCGGAAGATCCGGAAAAGATGCTCGACCAGATCGTTGTCGACATGCGCAATCAGCTGGCCAAGGCCAAGCAGCAGGTGGCGAGCGCCATTGCCGACGAAAAACGCCTCAAGGACCAGGCCGAAGCGGAGTACAAGGCGTCGCAGGACTGGGAAGCCAAAGCCATGCTCGCCATCAAGGAAGGGCGTGACGATCTGGCTAAGCAGGCGCTGGTGCGGCAGGGTGAGCACGCGGAGCATGCCCAGCAGCTACAGACGACGTGGCAATCGCACTCGGCCGAAACCGAAAAACTCAAGAACTCGCTGCGCGACCTCAACGACAAAATTGAAGAGGCCAAGCGCAAGAAAAATCTCTTGCTCGCACGCCAGCGTCGCGCGCAGGCCCAGCAGCGCATTTCCGAGACGATGTCCTCCATGTCCGAGAAGAGCGCCTTCGAGGCGTTCGCCCGCATGGAAGAAAAAATCGATCAAAACGAACGCATGATCAAAGCGTCCACGGAAATCGACGAAGAATTTTCGGGCGATCGCCTCGTCGGCGATTTCAAGAAGCTCGAGAAAGTGGCCGGCAGCGCCAGCGCCGACCAACAGTTGCTTGCCCTCAAGCAGAAGATGGGGCTCCTCCCTGCGGGTGAATCGGCCGCACCACGTCGCATTGGTGCCGGTGAGGAAACCGTGCAGGCCGAGGTTGAGGATGTTCGTGGCAAGAAAGGCTGATCTTGGCTGATTCACATGGCGACTCCACGGCGAGAGTCCGGCTCGTCCAACTGACGCCGGGGCTGGCAGGAGTCGTCGCGCTCGTTGCACTGCTCTGGTTTGCGCGCTCCGTGGCGCCGGTGTTGCTGCTCTTTTTTCTGGCGATCCTCCTCGGCGTCTATCTCAACGCCCTGAAGGAACTGCTCGCCACCAAGCTGCGCTTCAAGCCGGTGGTGGCGATGACCGTTGCCGTCGCCCTGACCTTTGTCGGCGTCTGGGGTGTGTGGGCGCTGCTCGTGCCGCCGGTGGTCGAACAGACACGGCAACTCATCGATCGGCTTCCGGATTTCGCCGTCTCGTGGCAACTATGGATTCAGCGCGCCGTGGATCGCTTTCCGGCGCTCGAGCCATATGTCGGCGCCGATCGCCAAGCCGACATGATCAAGTCCGCCGTCGGCGAAGCTGAAGCGTTCGCCTCAGGCATTATTCCGCACGTGTTCGATCTCGTGCACGGCTTCATCAACATCGTGTCCGTGCTGGTGATGGCGCTTTACCTCGCGCTGCATCCGCGCACGTATGAGAACATGGTGATCGCGGTCACGCCGCCGCGCTATCGCGACCAGTGCCGCGAGGTGCTCGCTGCGCTCGCTCGCACCCTGCGCGCCTGGATCATCTCGCAGTTCATTGCGATGACGGTCCTCGGCGTGCTGACGGCGGTGTTGTTCAAAATCATCAGCGTGCCGTACTGGCTCACCTTCGGTTTGTTTGCTGGCCTCGCGGCGATCGTGCCGTTCTTTGGCACCTTGGCTTCCACCGTTGCGCCGGCGCTGTTCGTGCTCGGCGGTCCGGGTGGCGCGAGCGGCGCGTTGCTCGTGCTGCTCATCGGCGTCGTGGTGCACATCATCGAAGCAAACATTGTGGCACCGCTCATTATGCAGAAGGGCGTGCACCTGCCACCGGTGTTTTCTATCCTGGCGGTGCTCGTGGTGGGTCGTCTGCTCGGCCCCACCGGCTTGCTCGTGGCCGTGCCAATGCTCGCCGTCCTGATGGTGCTCGTGCGAAAGATTCTCATTGAAGGGATCTATCACGACCCGTCGCCGAAGCATGCCGCGCACGCACACGCCGCGCACGCACACGCCGCGGACGCGCACACCGACCCCGCAGAGCCAGACGCCGGCTGAGCGGCAACGTTTGGGCGGTGCGTGCAGGAATAGGGTGACGCACGCCAGCGTGATGCCGCATACCGTGGCGCCATGCCCGCCACTGTTCTCGACCTGCGGCACCTCCACCGCCGATTCGCCATCGGCATAGACGGATGCTCGGCGGAGGTCACCGCCGTGGACGGTGCGACCCTCCGCGTGGAGCGCGGCGAGTGTGTGGGCATCGTCGGTGGCCCAGCGACTGGCAAACGCACGTTGCTGCACCTGGCAGCGGGTCTGTTGACACCCGATCGCGGCTTCGTTTGGCGCGCGCCATCCGCTCTGGTTGCGTCGCACGGATCGGAGTTCGGATTCCTCGGCGTGCGCGCGGCACTGGAGTACGCGTTGGCGCGAGTCGACCTCACGGGTTCCGATACTGGTGACGAGAACTTTGACGCGATTCTCGACCGATGCGAGCTCGGGGCGTTCGCCACCGTGCGCATTGCCCAGCTTTCCGCTGGCACGCGCGCGCGCGTGCGCGTGGCCATCGCGCTGGTCAGCGCACCGGACGTGCTACTCCTCGACGATCCGTTCGGCGCGTTGCACGATGTCGACGAGCGCCGTGACTTTGCCGAGTTCGTAGGGCAGCTGGGCGCGCGCGATCAACTCGCCTGCGTCGTCACCGCCCGTCAGCCGGAACCGTTGCGAACGGTGGCCCATCGGATGCTCACCATGCGCGCGGGCCGCCTCACCCCGATGCGGAGCAATCCGCTCGCGCTCGAACTGCAGGTGCGCACGCCCGGCGAAGCGGCGGGACTGCTTGCCCTGCACGGCCTTGGTGTCGAGCGGCGCGGACGTCGGCTCCGCGTGCCACTAGGCCGCGCCTCGGCCGAGGAGATTCTCAGTGCCTGTTTGGCCCTCGGCATCACGGTGCGCGGTTCCAAGGTTGTCGCCGAAGAAGCGCCCGAGCATGGCCGAATATTGCCACCCGCACTCCACCGTGCGCCCCTCCGGCCTTAGCTTTATGCCGTGCCAGACTTCCGCCTCTACAACACGCTCTCCCGCCAGGTCGAGCTGTTCGCCCCCGCCGACGGTCATACCGTGCGG
>CANIWQ010000148.1 GCA_947471365.1 Gemmatimonadota bacterium
CAGTTTGGTCGCTCCGCCACACCGCTCGGCATTCTCATTGCCCCAGATGGCAAGCGCGCGTGGGTGGCACTCGCCGCGCATGATCGGCTCGCCGAAGTCGACATTGCGTCGCGACGCGTACTGCGCATGCTCACCGCTGGCCGTGAGCCGGACGGCATGGCGTACCTGCCGAACGTCTCGCCCTAACCGACGCGGAACAGTTCGATAGCGCGTGCGTAGCGTTTGCGCAGCACGTCGTGGAAGGGCTTATGCGCGGGCTTGGTGAGTGCGGGGTCGTCGGCCAGCAGTTCGGCCGCCGCCTCGCGCGCCACGTCGTTGAGTGCCTCATCGCGGAGCGGATCGGCAATACGGAACATGGCCTCGCCGTGCTGACGCTCGCCGAACAGGTCACCCATCCCGCGTAGGCGGAGATCGGCGCGCGCAATCTCGAAGCCGTCCTCGGTGTCCACAAAGATGTCGAGGCGTTCGGCCGATTCCGGCCCCACGTCGCCGAGGAGAATGCAGAACGATTCCGCCGCGCCACGGCCGACGCGGCCGCGCAACTGGTGGAGCTGCGAGAGTCCGAAGCGTTCGGGGTGTTCGATGAGCATGACCGTCGCGTTCGCGACGTCGATACCAACTTCAATCACGGTGGTCGCCACGAGAACATCGATCGCCCCATCGCGAAACGCGCGCATGGTGGCGTCCTTTTCGTCGGACGACAGCTTGCCGTGCAAGAGCGCCACACGACGGTGTGCAAAGGGGCCGGCGCGCAGTTCATCGAAGGCCTGCGTCGCTGCCCGAAGCGCGAGCTTCTCACTCTCTTCGATGATCGGCAACACCACATAGGCCTGCCGCCCAGCCTCAACCTGTTGCTCGAGAAAGGCGTACACTTTTTCTCGCGCACGGGACGGACGCCGCGCCGTCGTCACCGGTTGACGGCCCGGCGGACGCTCGTCGAGTACACTCACGTCGAGGTCGCCATACAGCGTGAGGGCGAGCGAACGCGGAATGGGCGTCGCCGACATCAAGAGCACATCGGGGCGCGCGCCCTTTTTGGCGAGGGCGCCACGTTGCTCCACGCCAAACCGATGTTGTTCATCCACCACCGCGAGGCCGAGTCGCGCAAACTGTGTGTCGTCCTGCACGAGCGCGTGCGTACCCACGACGAGCACCGGCTCGTCCTTGGCCAGGCGTGCCGCAACCTCGCGCCGCGCTTTGGCACCGAGGCTGCCGGTGACGAGCAGCGGCTCGATGCCGAGCGGTGCCAAGAGTGTGGTGAAGGTGCGCGCGTGCTGTTCGGCCAGGAGTTCGGTGGGCGCCATCACGGCGGCCTGGCAGCCGTTTTCCATTGCGAGCAACGAGGCGAACAGCGCGACCACTGTTTTACCGCTCCCCACGTCGCCTTGCAACAAACGGTGCATGCGGCGATCACTGCACATATCGGCCACGATCTCACGCGTCGCACGCACCTGCGCGCCGGTCAGCTCAAAGGGGAGCACGGCTTTGAGTCGCGTGGTGAGGTCGCGACGATTCTCAAAGCGGATGCCGCTGCGCGCCTCCCGGGCGAGCGCCTTGGCACGCGCCTGCAACACATGCACCGAGAGCAGTTCCTCGAATGCCAAACGGGCGCGTCCGTAATGTGCCGCGACCAGCGAGTTCGGCCGATGCACGGCGCGCAACGCGTCGGGGAGCGGTGGCACGCCAGCCCGCGCGAGCATCGGCGCGGGGAGATACTCCTCAAAGCACGGCAGATACTCATCAAGATGGCGTTCGATGAGCCCACGAATCTGTTTGAAGGAAAACCCTTCGGTGGCCGGATACACCGAGAGCACGCGCCCCTCGGCGGTTCCCAACTCATCGGCCCCAAGATTGACGAACTCGCGCGGCACCAGCTGACGGCCGTGAAAGAATCGCACCGGCCCGGTGACCAGCAGCACGTCGTCCTTTTTGATGGTGCGGTCCAGAAAGGGCTGCCCCGGCCACGAACATTCAATCAGGCCGCTGTCGTCTTGCAGTACCGCCTGAAACACCCGCAACCCTTTGCGCGTGGGGAGCACACCTTTTGAAACCACGTGCCCCACGACGGTGACATCGTCACCGATCCGCAGCTTGGCAATTGGCGTGACCGTGCTCGCGTCTTCGTAGCGATGCGGGATATGCAGAAAGAGATCGCGCGCCGTGAAGATGCCGAGCCGGCGCAGCGCGTCCGCCCGTGCGGGGCCGACACCGGAGAGATAGGTGACGGCCGTGTCGAGCGTCCGCTGCTGCACGCGGCTGTTCTTCACGCGTCGAGCAGCTCCCGGGCGAACTGGGCGGCGTCGAAGGGCACGAGATCGGCGGCCTGCTCGCCGATGCCGACGAACTTCACCGGCACATCCAGCGCCTCGTGAACGGCGAGCACCACGCCACCGCGTGCGGTACCATCGAGTTTGGTGACGACGATGCCCGTGATTGGCACCGAGGCAGAGAAACTCCGCGCCTGCGCAACTGCGTTTTGCCCGATGGTACCGTCGAGCACCAGCAAGGCTTCATGCGGCGCATTGGGCAGGCGCTTGGCAATCACACGTGCCACTTTGCGCAGTTCTTCCATCAGCCCATCGCTCGTGTGCAAGCGACCAGCGGTGTCGACGATCACCACATCGGCGCCGCGCGTGACACCGGCGTCGATCGCGCTGAACGCCACCGCAGCGGGATCGCCGCCGGCTGCGCCCGCGACAAAATCGGCGCCCGACCGGTCCGCCCACACTTTCAACTGGTCAATGGCTCCGGCGCGGAAGGTGTCGCCCGCGGCAATCAACACACTCTTCCCTTGATCGCGCAGCCGCGACGACAGCTTCCCAATGAAGGTCGTCTTCCCCGCCCCATTCACACCCAGCACGAGAATCACGGTCGGCTTCGATTCAGCAAATACCAGCGCGGGGTCGTGATGGCCGGAACGCAACGCCGCCTCGACCCCTTCACGCAACGCACGCTCAAAGTCCTCGCGCGAACGCACTTCTCCGCTCGCGGCGCGCCGCTGTACCTCGGCGACAAGGCGCGTGGTGACCGGCACACCAAAGTCGGCCTCAAGTAACATTCGCTCGAGATGTTCCAGCGAGCCGGCGTCCACACCACCGCGCGCGAGCACTCCGACGTCGGTGAGCGCGACATCTTTGAAGCGCTGCCACAACGAGCGTTGCGGTGCGATGGATTCGGAACGGCGGAACCAAGCCATAATGAGAACAGTGCCTACAGTGCGAGTTTCAGCGAAGACCGACTTTACGCCGCGACATCCATTCCACGCACAGCGCCGTAAGAATCAGCGCATACAGCCACCACGCAGCCCGCGCCCTCGGCGCGCGATCGCCAGGCGGAGCGGCTCCAATCGCCCCGCTCCGCACCGACGGACGGCGCGGCAACCACTCGGCGCTCGCGTTCACCACGAGCAAGCCGTCGGCGCCACCAACCTTCGTTTCGTACACACCGGCCGCAATCGCCGGGGAAACCGCGGTGCCATCATCACCGGCAAAACGCAGTTGCAGCGTGTCGAACTTCGCCGCGCCGCGCCGCCGGATGGCCACCGTGGCCAGCGAATCGTGTCCCACACCGCGACGCCAGCGCACCGGTTCGCCGGCACGCAGCCACGCCGTCGCCGTATGCGCGGCGCGCGCATCGGTGGCGTCGCCCGTCAGCCAATCGAAAATCGACCCCCAGAGCGCGGTATACGCGTCGGCGCTGCGACCACCGCGAAAGCGCCAGCGCCAGAGCCCCGTGGCCGGCACCACCACCACCCGACGCGGACGCGCCGAACCCGCAACCATCGGACGTTCATCCAGACGGCGCGCGCGACGCGCCATGACGCCCACCCAGTCGAAGTCGCGCCCCACGTCACCAAGCTCAACGGGCGGCAACGAATCCCACGGGAACGCACCGAGCGCTGGACCGAGGGGCGACGTCGGTGCCGACGTGGCGTAGTAATCCTCGCCGTGCTGCACGGGCGGCGCCAACAGCGCGAGCGCGCCACGGGTGAGCGCGCGCGGCGGGCCAAAGAGTAGCGTGTCGCCGTGGAGAATGGCGATCGGCGCATCGGCCAGCGCGCGTTTGACTTCTTCTTCGGTCACCGGCGTGAGCGCGCCATCCACGCGCCACTGACCGGGGGCCACTCGGAGATAGCCGCGCGTTGGCACCGCCAATGTGCCGCGCAACACCGCGAGCGCATAGCGTGCATCTTCATCGGGCGACGTACTCGCAAATACCGCCGACGCACCGCGCGCCACTTCCAACACCGCTTGCAACGTGTCGTTGCGCGAGAGGGCGTCGCCGGCGCTCGTCAGCACAACGCGCAGCACGCGCGCACCGGCCGCGCCCTGCACCATGCCGCGTACGCGCAGTTCGCGCTCCGCAAAGGGCGAGAGCGAATCGAGCGGCACGGTGCCGAACAGTGCACCGTCGAGCGTGAGGTCCACGCGCCCTGCCCCACCGCCGGCGCCACCGGCCGCGACCACCACGGCGTATTCGGCGGTATCGCCGCTGACGATAGCCGACGGGCCGTCGAGCGACACGACCGCGGCATCGCGACGCGGCACGCCATCGAGCAACACGACGCGCGAGCCGCCAGGAAGCTCCGTCAAGCGTTCTGGATCATCGAGGCGCCCGTCGGTGACAAGCACCACCGCGCGGCCCGCACCGAGCGCGCGTTCAACCAAGGGTCCCACGCGCGACGCGCCATCGGTGGGGAGCGACGCGGGCGCGGCGGAACGAACGGCGTCGCCGATCAACAAGAGCGAGTCCGCGCCCACGGATTCAGCGCGCTGAATCGCTTGCATCCAGAGGGCGCTGTCGCCGGTGACGAGCCAACTGGCGGATGCGTCGAGCGCGGCGTAGGGCCGCGACGCGCCGGCACGACCCAGCGGGGCGTCGAGCGCCAGCGCGATGATCATCGTCAGCGCAACGCCGCGCAACGCGAGTGGTAGTGTGGCACGTGAGGCGCCCGTCATGCGATAGTGCACAACGGTCAACACGGGCCCGAGCACGAGTGCGATCAGCCAAATGAACATCGGATAAACTTATCCGGTGGGGCGGCGTGCGGCCTCTGGCATCACCTGCAGCCCGGCTCAGTTCCTCAGCGCTACCCCGTCACCCGAGGGGCGCTCGAGCTGGGCCGCCTCCAGGCGTTGGGCCACCGAAAAGGGCATTCGGTCGGCCGCCGCCAGCGGCATGCCCGTCTTGGCGGCCAACGCCACACGGGGATCGCGCTGTACCCCGGCCACGAGCACTTCAAAGTGGAGGTGCGGGGCCGTCGCGAGCCCCGTCATTCCCACAAAGCCGATCGTGCGCTCCATCTTCACGCGCGCGCCCGTCTTGATGCCGGGGGCAAAGCCCCGGAGGTGCGCGTAACGGGTGACATACCCATTGGCGTGCCGAACATCCACACAGTTGCCGTAACCGGTTCGCGCGCCAACGAATGCCACCACGCCATCGCCCACCGTCCGCACCGGAGCACCCGCGGCGGCCGCATAGTCGGTGCCTTTGTGCGCGCGCCACTCACCGAGAATGGGATGTTTACGCGGACCAAACACACTCGAGATGTGATTGAACTTGAGCGGCGCCTTGAGAAACGCGGCTTTGAGCGAACGCCCCGCCGCATCAAAGAACGCCGCTCGTCCCGCCCCCTTCGGGGTGTAGCGAAACGCCTGCAACTCTTTGCCACCGCGCTCCACGCCGGCCGCCAGAACAGCTTTGACTCTCGTGGCGCCCAACGCGGAGCGCGCCCGCACAAAGGCCACGCGCACACGGTCGCCGTCGTGAAGCTCTCGACTCATGTCGATGCGATACTCAAAAATATCGGCAATGGCCCAGGCGAGTTCGGTGCGTGAGGCCTTGGACGGGAGGGTCTTGCCGGCCCCTTCGTCGAGGGCGTCATAGAGCGTGGAATGCACCACGCCGCGGGCGACCACGGTGTCGAGCGCCCATTCCACGCGCTCGTCGCGCGCCGTCCAGGGGCCATTGGGCCGCCGCGTCAGGTGCAGCGTGCGTTCCGGGGAGAGTTGGACCGACACCTTACTCGCCGCGAGCCGCGCATCGCCCTGTCGCTGCCCAACAAAGCCCACCACGAGGCCTGCCGGAATGTGCCGCGGGTCGATCGCCGTGGCGGCGTGGAGCGCAGCGGAGGCTTCGCCTGCGGTCAATCCGTGCTTCTGGAGGAGCGACAGCAACGTCTGCCCCGCCTCGAGCGTGTCGAACTGCTGCCACGCACCGCGCACGCGTCCGGCGCCGTCCGGCCGTCGCTCGTTCGTCGGCGACGTATTGGGCCATACATACAACACGGCGGCGGCCGAGAGGGCCGCCGCCGCGAAAACTCCGAGCGCCGTCGTTCGCGGCAGCGCCATCAATCCATCTGTCGCCGAATGAACGTCGGGATTTCGAGATCATCGAGGTCGTTCATCGGGCGGCGTTCCGGGGCGGCGGCCGGCGCTGGGCGTCGAGCCGGAGCGGCTCCACCTGCGGCCGAACCTTGGTAGGCGCTGCCAATGACGGGCTTGGAACGGCTGCCGTCGATCGGAATCACCGGTGTTCCTGTGGCTGACGACGTACGCGCCGAGGCACCAGACACAACAGCCCCTGTCGCCTTGCCGAAGCCGGTGGCCACCACGGTGACGCGAATCTCGCCGGTCATGGCCGGCTCGCGCACCGTACCGAAGATGATTTCTGCGTCGTCGCCGGCCGCATCGTGAATGATGTCGGCCACGCCGGTCACTTCACCGAGGGTGAGGTCGTCGCCGCCGGTGACGTTGATCAGCACGCCGCGCGCGCCGAGGATCGAAACGTTGTCGAGGAGCGGACTGGAGATCGCCTGCTGAGCCGCTTCCATCGTGCGGTTTTCCCCGCGACCGATGCCCGTGCCCATGAGCGCCGCGCCACCGTCCTTCATGATGGTGCGCACGTCGGCAAAGTCCACGTTGATGAGGCCCACACCGCTGATGATGTTCGAGATGCCGCTCGTGGCGTGCAGCAGCACTTCGTCGGCCTTCTTGAGCGCGTCTTGGAACGGAATTCCCTTGCCCACCACCGCGAGCAGTCGCTCGTTGGGCACGACGATCATCGTGTCGACGTGCTTGGCCATTTCGGCAATCCCCTCTTCGGCCTGACGCATCCGCTTGCGTCCTTCAAAGAGGAACGGCTTCGTGACGATGCCAACGGTCAGCGCGCCTGCCTCGCGTGCGAGCTCGCACACGATCGGCGCCGCACCGGTGCCGGTGCCGCCGCCCATGCCGCAGGTCACGAACACGAGGTCAGCGCCCGCGAGCACTTTGAGCACTTCGTCACGATTTTCTTCTATGGCCTGTCGGCCGATTTCCGGACGGGCGCCCGCGCCGAGACCGCGCGTCAGCTTTTTGCCGATCTGGATTTTGACGTCGGATTTGGAACTGAGTAGCGCTTGCGCGTCGGTGTTAACCGAAATGAACTCAACGCCGGCGAGCGCTTCTTCGATCATTCGATTCACGGCATTGCCACCGCCGCCACCAACACCCACCACCTTCATGCGGGCTTGCTGTGCGGGGGCTTCGTCGAACTCGAAGATGCTCATGGCGCGTGGCGCTCCCTTTTTCTCGCTCAAGTTTCACCTAGGGCCGATCGCGGCCCGCTTGCTGGGCGGAAATATACGCGCGTGGTGCGTTCGCACCACGTGTATATGACGACC
>CANIWQ010000149.1 GCA_947471365.1 Gemmatimonadota bacterium
CGTTCGATGACCGCGTGAAAGAGTGCTTCTTTGGAGCCGAAGTGGTAGGTGACCGCGCCCAGATTGGCTTTGGCGCGCGTGATGATGTCGCGCACCGACACCGCGTCAAAGCCGGCGCGGGCAAAGAGGTCACCGGCAACGGCGAGGAGGCGTTCGGGGGCGGTAGCGGGGGTATTCATACGTATGTATGAATAGTGCGCTAATGCCGCAAGGGCAACCCCTCGCATGGAAATGCGACCGTGGCCGGCCCTCCATGAGGAGAGCCGGCCACGGGGTCCGACCAGAGTGCCCTGCCGCCGGTGCTTAGTGCGAGCGCGGGTCGGGTTTGACGGAGAACGACTGGGTGTAGCTCTTGCCAGCCACCGTTAGTTTGGCCGTGAAGGTGCCGGTGAGCGGTGTTGGGCTGCCGCCGCGTCCACCGCCACCACCGCCACCGCCTCGTCCACCGCGTCCGCCAGCGGCCACCGGAACCCAGAACACACGGTGCAAGCCCGCCGTAGTGGGAAACGCGTCGGGCGACGGACGCCAGAGCGGAGACGTGTTCGGAATGCCCCCCGCGCGTCCTCCGCGCCCCGTCGCCGCTGCGGTCGGCGCTTCGGCACTCAAGCTCTGCACCACCGCACCACTCGCGTCGAGAATCTCGAGCGTGACCGGTCCGGTGGCGTTCGCCTTCAAATAGAAATCGATCGGCGCGCCGGCCGCCGGATTGAGCGCCTGTGGCTCATCCTTCTGCAACGGCGTGCCGTTGTCGTTTCCCTGCGTCACGTTGATCGCATCGGTTGGCTTGAACAGATGCGCATCAGCCTGCAACACCGCCGCCGAGAGCTGACGAAGGGCGCTGATGTCATCCACCACCCAGAAGCCGCGGCCATGCGTCGCGACAATCAAATCGTTGTTATAAATCTCGAGATCGCGCATCGATGTTGCCGGCAGATTCCCCTGCACGGGCTGCCAGTTGTCGCCGTCGTCCACCGAGAAGTGAATGCCGCGTTCCGTGCCGGCAAAGAGCAAGCCCTGCCGCATCGGGTCTTCCTTCACGACGTGCACGTACACGCCCTTCGGCAGGCCGGTGGTGATGCGCTGCCACGTCTTGCCCTGATCCCGCGTGCGGAAAATGTACGGATCAAAATCGCCAAGTTGATGACGGCTCACGCTCGCGTACGCGACAGCAAAATCAAAGTGCGAGGCGTCGATCCCCGTCACGCGGCTCCACGCACCAACGGCTGGTGGCGTCACATTCTGCCAGCTCTTGCCGTCGTTGGTGGTCACGTGAATGAGCCCATCGTCCGTACCGGCCCACACCATCGGCACCAGCAACGGCGACGGGCATACGGCATAGATCACGCCGCGCTTGCCGTTGCGGTCTGCATGCGCGGCGGCCGCTGCGTCGAGATTCGGCGGCGTGCCCGGTTCCGCACGCGTGAGGTCGGGACTCACCTGCGTCCAACTGCGCGCGCGATCGGTGCTCTTGAAGAGGAACTGATTGGCGTAGTACATCGCACGCGGATCGGCGTGCGAAATCACGAGCGGCTGCGTCCAGTCGGCGCGTGCAGGCTCGGGTGAGACGGGCGCGGTGGTACCCGCGACCGCCGCATTGCTCTCGAGATCAAAGCACGTTCCCGTACCGCCGTACACGTGCCCGGGGTGCAGCGGATCGCCCGCGGTCATCCCACTTTCACCGCCTGCGCCAATCGGTTCCCAGTCGCGCATGGAGATTTGGCCGAACTTGCCGCGCGAACGCACGGCCACGGCGCCGGAATCCTGCTGCGCGCCCGTCACCCAATACGGAAAGCGATAATCGACCGACACATGATAGATCTGCGCCGTGGGCTGGTTGAGCCACGAACTCCACGTCACATCGCGCGGGTCGGCGGCCTTGGCGTTGTGCGTAATGATCGCGCCTTGATCGCTCGCGACGATCATCGTGTTGCTGTCATCAGGACTGACCCACGCCTGCTGATAGTCGTCGCCGCCGGGTGATCCGCGCAATGCGACCCATGTTTTTCCGCCGTCCATCGTGCGGCTCACGGCGACGTTTGGCACATACACCACGTCGGCGTTCTTAGGGTCCACCGCAACCTTCTCGAAATACCAACCGCGTCCCCACAGCGCTTGATCGCTCGAAATGCGCGTCCACGACGCGCCGCCATCATCAGAGCGGAAGAAGCCACCCTGTTGTGGAACGCCGCCACCACCGCCACCACCAGCGCGTCCGCCGCCGGGAGCGGCAGCGGGAGCGGGCGCGGCACCGGGCTCGGGCACGAGACAATCCACCACCGCATACACGCGCTTGGGATTACTCGGTGCCACCGCGATGCCCGTACGGCCAATGCCTTCCTTAGGGAGACCGTTGGTGAGCGGCTTCCACGTGGAGCCACCATCGGTGCTCTTGTAGATGCCGCCACCGGGGCCGTTGGTCGGCGAGTACGTGTACCAGGGTGGACGACGTGTATTCCAAAGTCCGGCGTACACGATTGACGAGTTGGTGGGATCAATCACCACTTCCACCGCGCCAATGTTGTCGTCCTTGAACAACACCTTCTGCCACGTCTTGCCGCCGTCGCGCGTGCGATACACACCGCGATGCGGCGTGGCCGTATAGAGATTGCCAATGGCTGCCACGAACGCGATGTCGGCGTTGCGCGGATCCACGGCGATTTTACCAATGTGATGCGTGTCGTCGAGACCGCAGTGCGTCCACGTTTTGCCGGCATCGGTGGATTTGTACACGCCGTTGCCGTAGCCCATGGAGTCACGCAGCGTGCTTTCGCCGGTGCCCACGTAGACGGTATCTGGATGCGAGGCCGCGACCGTGACCGCGCCAATCGACGCGACGGGCTGGCCGTCGAACACCGGCGTCCACACGCGGCCGGCGTCGATGGATTTCCAGACGCCACCATTGGAAGCGCCAAAATAAAATTCATTGGGACGGCCGGGGACGCCGCACGCCGTGGGCACACGCCCGCCGCGGAAGGGGCCGAGCATGCGCCATTGGACGCCGCTCGCAAAACTTGCGAGATCGGCCGCCGCCATTGGTGCCGCGTTTACCGCTGGCCCCGTGCCGAGTGGCATGGGGAGGGGAGGGGCGGACTCTGCGTGCAGCGCGCGCGCAAAGCGTGGAGCGACGAACGTCAGCGCGGCACCCACCGAGCCCGCGACGGAGAGAAAGCGGCGGCGCGAGACGGCCGCGTCGGTAGGCGAGGCGTCGGGGCGAGAAGATTCGCCGTCGACGCTCGGGGTCTGCGGTTGCTCGTGCTCCACAACGTCCTCCTTGGGTGACGCGCGTCGCCGCGCTGCGATCTACACCAGCGTGAGCCAGCCATGCGGGTCGGCGCGCTTGCCCGTGACCGTCTCCATATACGCCGTCTGCAACAACAACGTCATCGGTCCGCGCTTCCCCTTGCCGACCGTAATCTTGTCCACGCTCCGGACCGGCGTGATCTCTGCGGCGGTGCCGGTAAAGAACACTTCGTCGGCTGTGTAGAGACTTTCACGGGGCAGCGCGCGCTCAATCACCTCAATCCCCGCTTCCTTGGCGAGCGTGATGATGCTCGAGCGCGTAATGCCTGGGAGTAGCGTCCCGTCGACTGGCGGCGTGTAGAGCGTGCCCCCGCTCACCACGAATACGTTCATCCCCGAGCCTTCGCTCAACATGCCGTCAGGGCCCAGCGCGATTCCTTCGGCGAAGCCGTTGAGGAGCGCTTCCATTTTCACGAGCTGGCCGCTGAGGTAGTTGCCGGCCACCTTGGCTGCCGCGGGAATGGTGTTGGGCGCCATGCGGTTCCAGGTGGAGATGCAGCAATCGACGCCGCTTTCCATGGCCTCGTCGCCTAGATAGGCGCCCCACGGCCAGCAGGGGAGATACACCTCAATCGGGCTATCGAAGGGGATCATGCCAGCGGCGCCGTAGCCGCGGAGCACCATCGGGCGCAGGTAGCACGACTTCATCTCGTTGCGGCGCACCAGCTCGCGGCACCCCTCGACCATTTCCTCGATGCTGTACGGCACTTCCATGCGGTAGATCTTGCAGGAATTGACGAGGCGGGTGAGGTGGTCCTGGAGGCGGAAAATGGCCGGTCCCTTGGGCGTTTCGTAGCAGCGGACGCCTTCAAAGGCGGAGGAGCCGAACTGCAGGGAATGGCAAAGGACGTGGACTTGGGCGTCGGCCCACTTGATGAACGTGCCGTCGCGCCAGATCCACTTCGTTTCGGTGAGCTTCACGGGATGTCCTAAAGGATGAAGGAGGTCGGTGGCTTGGCGCCTCTACCGCTCGGAGTGTTTTGGAACGAAACTCCGGAGTGCAAACGCGAAAGCCCAGCGAAGCGTACTTTGAGTGTACGCCATCGCTCTCATAACCTAATCCGAACCGCCCATGCCTGCCGCCACGACCGCCACGAAGCACGTCTGGACCGACGTGAAGCTCGAAACGCTCTCCCCCTTGCTCTCGCGCAAGGTGCTCAGCACCGAGCGTATGATGATTGCCCAAGTGTTCCTGACCAAAGGGGCTGTGGTGCCCGGGCACGAACACCATAACGAGCAGATCACCTACATCGTGAGCGGCTGCCTGCGCTTCTGGCTCGGCGAGCACGCGGACGCCCCAGGCGACGTGTACACCGACGTGGCCGCCGGCGAGGTCTTGCTCATTCCGGGCAACCTGCGCCACCGCGCTGAGGCGCTTGAGGATACCCTCGACCTCGACGTGTTCAACCCGCCGCGCGAAGACTGGCTGAACGGGAGTGATGCCTATCTCCGGAAGGAGAAGTAGCGTGGATTTAGGGCTGAAGGGGAAAGTGGCGCTGGTGTGCGGGGCGAGCCGCGGGATCGGGTTCGCCGCCGCCGAGGCGTTCGCCCAAGAGGGAATGCAACTGGCGATTGTGTCGCGCGACCCCAAGTCGCTCGACCACGCCGTGGCGCGACTCGCCCCAACGAAGGCTGCGGTCCTCCCGATTGTGGCGGATTTGAGCACCACCGAAGGGATCCGCGCGACCATCGACGCGACCATGGGCCGCTATGAACGGGCCGACGTACTGATCACGAATACCGGGGGTCCGTCTACCGGTACGGCGATGGGGCACGACTGGAGCGCATGGGAGCGGGCGTCGGAGCTGTTGCTGCGGAGTGCAGTGGAGCTGACGCGTGCGTTCGTGCCCGGTATGCAGGCGCGAAAGTGGGGGCGCGTGGTGGGGATTACGTCGTTCGCGGTGAAGCGGCCGGTGGTCTCGCTCGTGCTCTCAAATGCGCTCCGCGCGGCGGTGACCGGCTATTATCGCACGCTCGCGGACGAAGTGGCGGCGGACGGTGTCACGGTGAATACCGTGCTCCCCGGTTACACCGACACGGAGCGCCTGGAGGCGCTCGCCGAAGCCACGACCAAGCGCACCGGCGCGACGCGCGAGGCGATCTACGATGCGTGGAAAGCTGAAACGCCCGCGCGGCGGCTCGGCCGTCCCGACGAACTCGCGGCGGTGATTGCGTTTTTGGCGTCGCATGGCGCGGGGTTTGTCACCGGCCAGGCGATTTGCGTAGATGGTGGTGCGGTGCGGTCGTTGCTCTAGCTGTGGCTCGCCCCGCCGCGGGACCGCCTCCGATACGAGGCGGCGCCGCGACGGGGCGCATTAGACACGTGGATCGGCCCGTTCATGCCATGGGCCAACGCCAGACGCACACTCAATCGTTGCGCCGCCCTGGCCCCCAGAGCACCCGCCCGGCCTTGGCGTTCGTGTGCGTGCCCTTTTCGATCGTGACCACGCCATTGACCAGCACATATGAAATGCCGAGTGGCAACGCCATCGGTTTTTCAAAAGTTGCCCGGTCCTCGATGGTGTCGTAATCGAAAATCGTCACGTCCGCCCAGTTGCCCACCGCAATCGTTCCGCGGTTCGCGAGCTTCATGCGCGTGGCGGGCCAGCCGGTCATCTTGCGGATCGCCTCGGGCAATGTGAGCACATGGCGCTCTTTGACATACTTCGCAATGAGTCGCGGGAAGTTGCCATACGCACGCGGGTGTGGGAGTCCGGTTTCGTCAATCGCGCCGACCGACACCGTGGCGCCGGCATCGCTGCCGATGCTGGTCCACGGAAAGCGCAGGGCGGTTTCAATGTCCTGCTCGCTCATCATGTGGTAAATCGCCATCACGCGCCCACGCCCTTGCGCCACAAAATCCCACGCCACGTCGGCGGGATCGCGGCCCAATTCCTTTGCGATGTCGGCAAGGTTGCGCTGCTCGTACTTCGCGTTCGCGGCGTTGCGCGCGTTCACGAGCACGATCTTATCCCAGCCACCACAGGCGGCGACAATATTGAACCAGCCGGGAGATCCACTCTGAATCTCGCGCTTGAGTCGCGCACGAATCTCCGGGTTCGCAAGACGAACGCGCAGCGAATCATTGCCGCCGTCGAATGCCCAGCTGGGAATCGTCGCTTCGAGTCCCGTGCCGCCGGCGGTGTAGAGATACATGTCCGCCGCCACGTCGACGTTGCGTGCGCGCGCTGCGTCCACCACCTGACGCACGCTATCCATCAGAATGCCCCAGGCGGGTTTGTACGACACCTTCAAGTGAAAAATCTCAACTGGCAGATGCGCGCCCTCGCCAATCGCAATCGCTTCTTTCACCGCGTCGAGCACCTCGGGCCCCTCTCCGCGAATGTGACTGGCATAGGTGCCGCCATACACCGCCACGGCCTTGGCCACCTCAATCAATTCCGACGTCGTGGCGTAGCTACTCGGCGGATAAATGAGCGCGGTCGTCATCCCCATCGCGCCGCCACGCATCGCGGTATCGAGAATCGCGCGCATCCGCACGAGTTCGGCCGTCGTCGGAACGCGTGACGACGCACCAATTACCGCCTGACGGGCCTGCGTCTCGCTGAAATACGATCCGAAGTTGATGCTAATGCCCTGCCGCTCGAGATTGTCGAAGTAGCCTCTGACGCCGGCCGCCGGCACCGGTGTGCCGCCTTCGCCTCCAATGGCCGTCGTCACTCCCTCTTGCAACTTGTTCTCGGCGAGTCCGCTCTTCGGCAACACGCCGCCGGACTGATCCATCATATCGATCCAGCCGGGCGAGACGTACTGTCCGCGCGCATCAATCTCCCGAGTGCCACGCTGCGGAATCACGCCAATCTTGGTGAACCGGCCATTCCGAATGCCCACGTCGGCGAGAATAAACGGATTGCCCTGTCCGTCGAGCACGCGTCCGTTGCGAATCACGACGTCGAACACCGTATCGATGCGCACCGACGGGGCGATCGATGTACCCGCCACGGCGATGGGCGCAGGCTGTGTCTGCGGCGGCGCCGAACAGGCGGACAATGCGGTCACAGCGCACAACGCGGTGCGCGTGGCGAAACGAAGCGAACGGATCATGAGGTAATGGCCCTGAAAAAGAGACAGACGAAGTGCTCACGCACCACAGCGAACAATGCTAATGCTTTTTGATGCTGGTGCCGATGAGTTCCTGTACAGCGGCGCCATCCTTTCGTGGATCGGACGCGCCGGAATTCACGCGCGTTGTATAGTTGCGCATCACCACCTGACCGGAGCCCATGCGAGTAGACGAATAGTCGCCACGCATCACAATCACATGGCCGA
>CANIWQ010000150.1 GCA_947471365.1 Gemmatimonadota bacterium
CTTCGGCGAGGCTCTTGGCGATGGCGAATCCGAACCCGCCGTCATCGGCGACTCCAGCAACGAGCGCCCGCTTTCCCGTCAGGTCAATGTTGAGCATACAATGATATCACCTAGGCGCATGGCGCAGGCAAGTGGGTACGGGGCTTCCGCGCAGGTGCGGGAATGGGCAATCTCCAGATATGAGCGGATCCTCAAGGCCTAGCCGGAGACGGACAGTGGAACCCACGGTTCCGCCACCGCCACCGCCACCGCCGGCGCTACCGGTGGGTGGCGGCCCCTCGTTCGCGCGCGCCCTGTGGCGGTTGGCGTCGGCGCGAGTCACCCCGGGCAATCGCGTGGAACTCTACTCCGATGGCGCGCGGACCTTTGACGCGATGATCGCCATCATTGAGCACGCGCAGCAGTCGGTACGTCTGGAGAGCTACATCTTCAAGGCCGATCTGGTGGGCAAGCGGTTCAGCGGAGCGATGCTCGATGCGGCGCGCCGAGGGGTGCACGTTCGCCTATTGGTGGACTGGCTCGGGCGACGCGGCACGCCGGCCAAGTTCTTTGACGACCTCCGCCGTGGCGGTGTGGACATCCGGGTGTTCAATCGGCCTGGGTGGAAGCCATGGTTTGGGTTGCTGCCACGGGATCACCGGAAACTGCTCGTGGCCGATGGGCATGTGGGGCTCACGGGTGGCATCGGGATTGGTGAAGAGTGGCAGTACGGATTGCTTCGCCGCCACCGGCAGCCGTGGCGCGACACCTGTGTGCGCATCAAAGGCCCAGCGGCGCGCGATCTGGAAGCGGCATTTCGCCACACCTGGGCGATTGCCGGCGGTGAAAAAACGCCGCGCCGGAAGCTGCGCAAGCTTGTGCGTGGCGCGCTCGGCGGCGACCTCGATCCCGTTACGGCGATTCCATCGCTCGTCGGCATTATTGAAGGGGAGCCGTGGCGGTTGCGGGTCGCACGGGCGTTGCACCTGCAGGCGGCCGCGGCGCAGCGATCCATTTGGATTGCGAGCGCGTATTTCGTGCCGTCGTTTGCGGAGGTCGAAGCACTGGCCGGCGCGGCGCGCGATGGCGTGGATGTGCGACTCTTGGTGCCGAGCCGCTATGACCATCCGTGGATTCACGGCATGACGCGCCGGTACTACGATCGGTTGTTGCGCAACAAGGTGCGCATCTGGGAATGGGGCGGCGAGATGATGCACGCCAAAACCGCCGTGATCGATGGTCGCTGGACGCGCGTAGGCTCCACCGACTTCAATCCCCTCGGCGTGGCCATCAACTATGAGTTAGATGCGATGATCGAAGATCCGGTCGTTGGTGCTGCTGCCGAACAGATGTTCGAGGACGATCTCAGGCGGTCGCGGCAGATCCGGCGGCGCTAACGCAGCTAAGGCGCGCGCATTCACTGAGCACCGCTGCCCCGATGAACAGGCATTCCTCGTCGGCCACAAAGCGTGACGAATGAGCCGCCGTCATCTCGCCGCCGGCTTCACGCGCACCGACGCGCATAAAACACCCAGGGATCTGTTCCTGATAGAAGGCGAAGTCTTCGCCGCCCATATTGGTGGTGCCGAGCGGGACGAGCGCTTGCGCGCCGAGCACCGCGCGCACCGCGTTGGCCGCGATGTCAGCCGCGCGCGGGTCGTTGACCACCGGCGGCGTACCATCGGTGAGTGTGACGGTGGCGCGGAGACGGTGCGTTGCGGCCACGGCGTGCGCGATACGCTCAAGTTCGCTGTTGAGGAGCTGACGCGAGGCCGGTGTGGTGGCGCGAATCGTACCGGTGAGTTCTGCAGATTCCGGAATCACATTTCCCGCGCGCCCGGCCTGTACCGCGCCGACGGTGACGACCCCCGGGAGTGCGGGGTCGAGACGGCGCGACACAATCGTTTGGAGCGCAAGAATCAGTGCACCCAAGCCGACGATGGGATCGGCAGATTCTTGTGGTCGCGCGCCGTGCGCGCCAGAGCCGTGCAGTGTAATGGAAAAGGAGTCCGTGCTGGCGGCGAGTGGTCCGGCTTGCGCCACGACTTCGCCAACCGGAAAGCGCCGATCCACATGCGCGCCGTAGATAACACTGACGCCGACAAGCGCACCGCTCTCTATCACGGCACGCGCGCCTTCGCCGACTTCTTCGGCCGGTTGAAAGATCACGCGCACTTCTGACGCCGCTGGATTCCGCGCCAGAAGAATTGCGGCGCCGGCCGCCCACGAGGCGTGGACGTCGTGACCGCAGGCGTGCATCACACCGGCGTGCTCGGACGCAAAGGGCAACCCCGTGGCTTCTTGAATGGGGAGCGCGTCGATGTCGCCGCGTAGCGCGACGGGCGCGGCGGTGGGATCGAGCCCCGGAATGCGCGCCACGAGACCGGTGCGCGCAATGCGCTCCACCTGCGACACCCCATGCGCACGCAAGAAACGCTCAAGCGTATCCTGCGTGCGCGTTTCTTGCCACGACAGTTCCGGATGCTGGTGCAGATCGCGACGCAGTGCGCGGAGCGCCGCGATCTCGCTATCCGTGAATGGCAGCGCGCTGCTCACGCGGTGAGCACTTCGGTCCGCGTGGTGATGGACTCGACGCGCGCGCGGTCCACGGTAACACCGATGCCCGGCACGTCGAGTGGGACGCGTACCATACCGTCGGTCATCGTCCACTCTGGGGTGACCACATCTTGCGCCCAGTAGCGCGCACTCGGACTCAGATCGCCTGGCAAGACGAAGTTCGGGAGCGACGCGAGTGCCACATTGTACGCACGCCCAATGCCACTCTCCAGCATACCGCCGCACCAGACTGGCACGCCCTGTTCGAGGCAATAATCGTGAATGGCGAGCGAACTGGCGTAGCCACCCACGCGCCCGGCCTTGATGTTGATGATGCGGCCGCTGCCGAGCGTAACCATGTCTTGCGCACGCTCGAGCGAGGTGATGCTTTCGTCGAGGCAGATGGGCGTGCGGAGTTTGCGTTGCAGCGCGGCGTGCCGTACGAGATCGTCGTGCGAGAGTGGTTGCTCGATCATCATCAAGCCGAGGTCGTCGAGCTTGGCGAGATGGTCGGCGTCTTCGAGCGAATAGGCGTTGTTCGCATCGGCCATGAGGTGCGCATCGGGGCCGACGGCATTCCGCACGGCGCGCACCCATTCGACGTCGTTCCCAGGTTCGATCTTAATTTTCACCTTGCGATACCCCGCCGCAAAGGCCTCACTGGCGCGCGCGACGAGCGTGGCAGGGTCTTTTTGAATACCGAGTGAAATACCGGTCGCCACTTCCGTACGTACTCCACCGATGAACCGCGCGAGCGGCAGGTTCGCCATTTTGGCGGCGAGGCCCCACATCCCCATCTCGACGCCGGCCTTGGCCATTTCATGGCCGCGGAAATCGCGCTCAAGGATTGGATGGACTTCGCTCGGGTGCGAGAAGGTGCGACCGAGCACGCGAGGCGCGACCCATTTAGTGACGGCGAGCCACGCGGTGTCGATGGCCTCGCTCGAATAGTTGGGCGACTCCCCGGCCACACACTCGCTCCATTCTACGGCACCGGAGCTGTCATGCAGCTCGAGGAGCATGATGCGGCGATTGTGTACGACGCCGGAGGAAATTCGAAAGGGCTCCTTGAGCGGCAGCTCAATTTGCCGCAGCGTGATGCGATCCACGCAGAGGGGTGCCGACGCGGTCGATCCGACGCGCGGGCTCATTTTTGCAGTGTTGTCAGTCACGTGAGGTAGAACTCAGGGTTTGGAGAACAGATAATGGGCGTCGCCACCGGCGCCCGGAACAAACGCGGTCACGGTGTATCGCGCGGTGAAGTAGTGCGAGAGGGCGCGACGCACCGCGAGTTGCCACCGCTGGGCGCGCGGCCGGTCGGCTGCGACGAGCGTGGGCAGGTCGTACGGCACCGCCACGACGACATTTGGCGAATCTGGGAGCGGCAGCTCGCTGCCACTGCCGTCGGCGACGATCGGCGAACCCTGGAGCAAGCGCGGGTTCTCAGACAGCTTGACCGGATTTCGTTGCAGTGGCCAGGCTGCAACAAAGCGGTCGGTGCCGAGTGAGTGGATATGACTACCGGTGTGGCCGTACATATCTGGGACAAACTCGGCGATACCAGCACCAAGTTTATTCAGATTGAGGTGCGCGTTGCGGGCGACGAGGGGGTCGAAAGTCCAGAACATGGTTTCGACACCGAGGGCGCGGCAGCGCTCCCGCTGGTACTGTTTCAAGGCCTCGCCGAGCCGATTCCCGCGCGCCTCAGGGCGCACCGCGAGCATATCGGACCAATGGACGAGATGGCCGTCCTTGATGCCGGTGAGGCCGAAGATGAAGCCGGAGAGGGTGCCGTCTGGCGCAAAAGCGCCACTGGCCACGCCGCCGATTTTCTCGGCGATCATCAGGACAGTTGCCGCCACGCGTTCTGTGTTGTCGGCGCCCCACGTCTCCGTTTGGAGGCGCACGGCGGCCGCGCGGTCCTCGTGCGAGGAGAGAACGCGGATGGTTGTACCGTCGGAAAGGCTTGCAGGTATGGTCACGTGAGAACAATTTATGTACAATATTGTATACAAATATTGCCTCCGGAGCCCCAATATGCGCAAGTTCCTCCCCTTGTTTCTTGCTGCCGTCGCGCTGGCCCCGCTCGGAGGGTGCACCGCGAACCTCGTGCGCGGGTCGTCGGGGGCGACCGCGGGCACCCCCTACGATGTGGTGATTTCGAACGGTAAAATCGTGGACGGAACCGGGGCGTCGTGGTTCTGGGGCGATCTCGCGATCTCCAACGGCCGCATTGTTCGCATCGCGCCGCGCGGCCTGCTGGCGGCGGTGCCAGCCACCCGGCGCATCGACGCCAAGGGGATGGTCGTGGCGCCGGGGTTTATCGACATCCAGGCGCAGTCCTATGAGAACTTCATGGTAGGGGACGGCAAGGCGATCTCTATGGTGACCCAAGGGATCACCACGGCCATCCTCGGTGAGGGGGACACACCAGCGCCGGTCAACACGAAGATGCTAGCCAGCATGACGGACACGACGCAGCGAAAACTGGTGTCTCAGTTTACCGGCGACCACGGGTTTGGTCGCTGGCTGGACTTTATGGGGAGCCGCGGGCTCTCACAAAACGTCGGGTCGTTTGTGGGGAGTGGCACCGTCCGGCAGTGGGGCAAGGGGTTCGCGACCGGCGAAGCCACGACCACCGAGCTCGAAGCCATGCAGGCGATGGTGCGTCATGCCATGGAAGACGGGGCCTTTGGCATTGCCAGCGCGCTGATTTACCCGCCGAATAGCTACTCGAGCACGCACGAACTCATTGAGACCGCCAAGGCGATGGCGCCGTATGGCGGCGTGTACATCACCCACATGCGCAACGAGGGCGACGAGTTTCTCGAAGCGCTCGACGAAGCCATCCGCGTAGGAAAGGAAGGCGGCGTGCCGGTGGAGGTGTACCACCTCAAGGCTGCCGGGCCGGGCAACTGGCCTAAAATGGCGCTGGCGATCGCGAAAATCGACTCCGCGCGCCGCGCAGGTCAGGATGTGCAGGCCGATATGTATCTTTATGTGGCCGGTGGCAATGGCTTCAATGCATGCATTGCCCCGAAGTACGCGGCAGACGGGAAACTCTTGGAGAATCTCGCCAATCCCGCCACCCGCGAACTGATCAAGGCCGATCTCCATCGCAAGATGCCGGGGTTCGATAATCTCTGCATCACCGGCGGACCAGAGAACGTCATGGTGACGGGCTTCACGCGCCCCGAACTCAAGCAGTATGAAGGCAAGCGGCTGTCGGAAATCTCGGCGGCCATGCACAAGGATTGGGCCGATGTGATCATCGAACTCAATATCGCCGAAAAGGCAACTCTCGGCGAAATTCTCTTTCTGATGAGCGAAGACAATCTCCGCATGCAGATGGCACAGCCGTGGATGAAGTTCGGCACCGATGCGGGATCGGAAGATCCGGCCACGGCGCAGGGGATGACGCATCCGCGCGGGTACGGCAACTACCCGCGCCTGTTCGGCAAGTATGTGCGCGACGAGAAGGTCGTGCCGCTGGAAGATGCGGTGCGCAAGGCGTCGGCCGCGGTGGCCACCCGACTGCAACTGCATGATCGCGGCGTGTTGAAGGAAGGGATGCGCGCGGATGTGGTGGTCTTTGACGCCGCGACGATTC
Organism: Gemmatimonadota bacterium; assembly: GCA_947471365.1. Lineage (GTDB taxonomy): Bacteria > Gemmatimonadota > Gemmatimonadetes > Gemmatimonadales > Gemmatimonadaceae > Fen-1231. The sequence continues at coordinate 6,146 of CANIWQ010000150.1, forward strand.
GCGATATTGCCACATTCGAAAAACCGCACCAACTCTCCGTGGGGATGCAATACGTGCTCGTCAACGGTATTGAAGTGATCCGCGACGGTGCACACACCGGCGCCAAACCTGGCCAAGTGGTGCGTGGCGCCGCGTGGACCGGCTGGAGCAGCCCCAAGTGACCGCCGCCATTCGGAAACCTCGGGCGAACGCACGTCCCAAAGCTGCGCCGATCGTTGCCGTTGAGCGTCAGAACGATGCCGTGTACGCCGAGATTCGGGATATGATTGTGTCGGGGCGACTGGCTCCAGGCGCGCGGTTGGTTGAAGCCGAACTTGCCGCACACTTTGGCGTGAGCCGGACACCGCTCCGAGAAGTGCTGCGTCGGTTGGAGCAGGAAGGCAACGTCACGCGCACGCCGACGGCGCGTCAGACGCGGCTCGTGGTGTCGCCGATGACGCGTGAAGATGCTCGCGAGTTGTTTCACGTGGTGGCGGCGCTCGACGGACTGGGCGCACGGGATGCGGCGGGGCTGTCGTCCAAGGCACGCGCCACACTGTTCCGCAAACTGCGGGACATCAATACCGCGCTGGGCACCGCATCGAAAGCGCGCCGTCCTGACCATCACACGTTGGTGGCGCTCGACGAAAGTTTTCACCGCACGTACGTGCACGCGGCGGCTGGCCCGCGACTGCGCTTGTTGTACGATGCCGTGAAGCCGCAGGCAGAGCGTTATGAGCGGCTCTATGTGAGTTTCTTGACCAATGAGCTCAGCACATCGGTGACGGAGCATGATCGCATTGCCCGTGCGATTCGTGACGGTAATGCCAGCGAAGCCCAGCGCGCGGCGCAGGCGAACTGGCAGAACGCGGCCGAACGCCTCGCCGGTGTGATCGCTCGGAGTGGCGAACGCGGGGCGTGGGGGTGAGTGCGTGCGTTGTCGGCGTCGTCTGCGGCCTTGACCGTGCGGTACAGGCCTGGATGCAGTCGCCGGCGTTGCAGCACGATGCATTGCTCCAAGGGATGGCCGGCCTCCTGAACTGGTGGGGTGGTGACGGTGTCGTCTACTGTGGTGTGTTGCTCTGGATCGGGGCACGCGTGGCCAACCGACGCGCACTCGCACTCGTGGGCGTGCGCGGACTCGAGACACTCGCGGTGGCGAGTGC
>CANIWQ010000151.1 GCA_947471365.1 Gemmatimonadota bacterium
AACAACGGAAGCTGCTTCCCGCCCTCGGCTTTAAAGGTGGGCGGCACCCACACCGACACCTCGTAGCGCACGCCCATGGAGGGCGAGTCAAAGACAAACGCCGAGACACCCGGCACCATATAGGGAACCGACTGCAGCGATTGCGCGGCTACTGGCGTGACGGTCGTCGCGAGTACAAACACCGCGAGTGCGGAGACCCGATACAACTGACGCATTCGTAAAATGGGCTTGAGGAATGAACGGGTACGGCGCATTCGCAGACTCCTGTAGTGAACAGGACTATTGGGGGTTGGACGCTGCGAATTGTGGCCCCCTCCCGCACCCCGCGCTAGCCCCATGGGCGCGGAGCGGAAATGCGGTGCACACCCCACAGAGACTAGCGAAGAACGGCTCCACCCTTCACAATTGCACCAGCCGCCGCGACCAGTAACCGCAGCACCGGAGTCAGCGTGACAATCTGGATCTTCGACGTGATGTGGACCCTGATGCTGTTCGGCGTGGCACTCTTCACCGGCTGCTGCATCGTCTTCAATCCCGCGATTCGCGGCATTCGCACGATGGGCATTCTCTCGTCCTACGCGGTGGGCATTTGGATGCTGATCGTGCTCCCCGCGAGAATCGCGATCGGCACCTGGTGTGTCTTTGCGTCAGCGGGTGGCATGATCGCCCTTGCGTACGAACTGTGGGCGCGCCGTCGTTATGCCGCGGCCGGACGAAAGCCACGGCCGCTGATTTTGCTGCAAGGATTCATCCTCTGGCCTGGGATGATCCCGGATGCCATTGAGGGCGTGCTCGTGGACACCGGTATCCTCGAGCCAAGCGGGCCGAGGGAAGCAAACAGCTCCACGAAGACGGCAGCTTAAGGGACTCTGTCGTTCGAGACTGGCATGCGCACGACGCCTCGTTCCCTGGGCGCGACGCAACGTACGGCCTCTCACCCATCATCGGAACGATCGCGTTCTTCCCCCGGAGAGCTTTGTGTCAAAGCGAATGCAGGTGCAGGGCGTGCATCACATCACGCTCGTCGGTTCCACCCGCCAGAGCGCCATCGATTTCTGGCAAGGCGTGCTCGGCATGCCGTTCATTCTCGAGCAGCCAAACCTCGGCAAGGGCGACGAGAATCACCTGTACTTTGATCCCGGTGACGGCCGGTTGATCACCGTGTTCACCAACGAGAGCACGCCGGATGCCCGTCGGCATGCCCCGCGCGAGGTAGGATGCGTAGAGCACATCGCGTTCAACGTCTCACGCGCGACGTTCCTGCAGGTGCCTGCGCGACTCACCGAACATGGCATTGAGTTCATTCAGCGCGATCGGGGTTTCATGGACTCGATCTACCTGCGCGATCCCAATGGCCTCAAGGTAGAACTGGCCTGCTACAAGTTCGAGACGCCCGAAGGCTTTCGCGCCGCGGATGTGCTCATGACAGCGCAACGCCTTCGCGTGGAACGCGAGCATCATCACATCACCGAGGAGCATCTCGCCGACGCGATTGAACTCCTCATGGCCCAACGCGACCGCCTGCCAGGCTAGTTCGCTTGCTGTATGTCGTGATTGAGGAAATACAAAAGCACCCCCCACTTTCCTAGGAGGTCCGTCCGATGATCGAACTACTAATCCTGCGCGTCATTCATATTGTCGGCGCCGTGGTGTGGGCCGGCACCGGCGTGTTCGTCAGCTTCTTCCTCCTTCCCGCCATGGGAATGGCGGGCCCTGCCGGAGCGCCCGTGATGGGCGCCCTCATCAAGCGTCGACTGTTTGTCATCATTCCCAGCATCGCGACAATCACGATGCTCGCCGGCGTGCGCATGCTCTGGTTGGCATCCTCCGGATTTTCGGCGGCCTATTTTGTGAGCAACGGAGGACGCACGTACCTGTTCGGCGCTCTCTCGTCATTGACGGCATTTACCATCTTCATGACCGTCAATCACCAGGCCATCGGCAAGATGGGGCTGCTGCAACAGCAGCTCGCGCAAACCCCGGAGGCCGACCGTGGGCCGCTGATGGCGCAACTCAATACCGTGCGCGCCCGAGCCACCGTCGGAGCGCGGGCAAGTGCACTCCTCTTAATCGCCACAGCCTTGGCCATGGCTATCGCTCGTTACATCCCGTAGCGCGAGAGGGGCAGACGCGAGAGGGGCGTGGTCGGTTGGTGGAAAATCGCGGTTAGCGCCCGGCCACCAACCGTTCGATCGCACGTAAACCGTCCGCCCCAATATCGAGACTGAACGCATTCACATAGAGCGCAATGTGCTGCGCACACACCGCATCGCTCATTTCCTGCGCGTGTGCCCGGACATAGTCGCGGCTTGCCTCGGGATGATCGAACGCATATTGCACCGACGCCCGAATCGCGCGCTCGGCGGCGGCAACCGTCTCGTCGTCGAGGTCGGATCGCGCGCAAATGCCCGCGAGTGGCACCGGCAGTCCTGTCTCCTGCTTCCACCAATCGCCCAAATCCACCGCCTTTGACAATCCGTGTTCGGCGTAGGTAAACCGGCTCTCGTGAATGATGAGCCCCGCGTTGACGTCACCGTCAGCCACGGCCTTGAGAATGCGGTCATAGCGCAGTTCTACGACTTCGCCGAGCGTCGGCGCTGCGAGCTGTAGTAAATGAAAGGCGGTCGTCTCACGCCCCGGAATCGCCACACGACCGCGCACCGCCTCGGTCAGCGACATCGGCGTGCGCGTGACCACCAGCGGCCCCACACCTTCGCCGAGCGCGGCACCGCTGCGGAGGAGGCGATACCGCGTGCCCACGCCAGCGAATGCGCCAACGCTCAACTTGGTTAGCGCGAACGCGCCGTCATGTGCACGACGATTCAGTTCTTCGATGTCGAGGAGCACGGGCGTCACGCGGAACGGCAGGTCAATGAGTCCGTGCGTCAACGCGTGAAACGCAAAAGTGTCGTTGGGGCAGGGCGAGTAGCCAAAGGTCAGTTCACGCATGGTCGCCACCTGCCACCGCGCGCATTAATGCTGCCACGAGCGCCGGCGTTGCATTGGTGATCGCCGCGAATGCGTCGTCAAGGTGCCAGTGCGCACGGTCAGACTCTTCGACTTCATTGGAGATTGCGCGCACCTCAATGGCGGGCACACCGGCATGCTGTGCCGCGCGGAGCACGCCAAAGCCCTCCATCGCCTCCACATCGCACCCGATGCCGCCGCCAATACGGGCACTCGTTCCAATGACGAGCGAACGCGCGGCTGGTAAGACGTGTTGCGCCGCGGCAATAAGTGCTGGCGCGGTGTCCACGGTGTTCGGCGCCCAGTCCGCGGTCACGCCGAGGTCGCAGTAACGTGACGCCGTGCCGATAATCAGCGAGGTGGGCGCAATGCCACTCGCGCGCCGAGCGCCAGCGATTCCCAGGTGCAGAATGGCGGACGGACGGAGCCGTGCAATTTCTGCCGCCGTTGCGGCGGCGGACTCCACCGGCCCAACCCCGCACACCAGTGTGCGCCAACCTTGTGGCGATGCACATTCGCGCGCGGTGGCGCACACGACTAAAACGAACGGTGATTCGGCCATATGCAAGAAGTCTAGAGACGGTGCCGCTCGCTCACAATCGCGACCTTTTCATCTGGGCGAGACATACCCAGTTAGACCGGTTCTCAGCCCGCGAAACTGGCGCGTGCACGCGTACGTCGGCATCGTTACCACCGACGATAGCGAACGTTACCACCGCCCACTATTTCTACTCGGAGCATCGCCGTGCGCATCAGCCGTGCTGTACCGATATGGCTTGGTGGCATAATGTTTCCGATCATCTTTGGGTGCGCGCCCTGGCGCGCGCCCGCAGCATCCGCAACGGCGGCAACGGCGGCAACGGCGGCAACGGCGGCAACGGCGGCAACGGCGGTGGAGCCGTTCCGCACCGATCTCGCCGTGAGTGGCGAGGGCGCTCCGCACTATCGCATTCCCGCCTTGATTGTGACCACGGCAGGCACGGTGCTCGCGGCCTACGACGCACGCCCCACACTCAACGACCTGCCAAGCAACATCTCACTCGTACTGCGCCGCTCCACCGACAACGGCCGGACGTGGGGTGTGCCCATCATCGTGCGGCGCGACACGGCGCCGAACGGCTATGGCGATCCGTCACTACTGGTTGATCGCAGCACGAAACGCATTTTTCTGTTTCACGCGGCCGGTGTGCTCCAAGGCTTCTTCGGCTCCCACTCTGGCAACGACGAAGCCAATCCAAACATCTTGCAGGCCGACGTTTCGTTCTCCGATGACGACGGTCTGACGTGGCGCCACCGTCGCATTACCAATCAGATCAAGCGGCCGGCATGGGGCGGTCTCTTCGCTTCATCTGGCGCGGGCATTCAACTGAAGCGCGGTGCACACGCTGGCCGACTCGTGCAGCAGTACGTCATTCGCATCAACGGTGCCGTCTGGGCCGCCAGCGCTTTCAGCGACGATCACGGTGACAGCTGGCGAATGGGCACGCCCATCGGCCCGGGCGCAGATGAAAACAAAGCCGTCGAACTCGCTGACGGCCGTCTGATGCTCAACAGCCGCGCCAAGCCCGTGCGCAAAATCGCTTGGTCCAACGACGGCGGCGAATCGTGGACTGACTGGCGCGATGAACCGCAGCTGACCGATCCGGCAAACAACGGCGCCATCATCCGCTACGCCCCCGACGGAACACCGACCGCGCGGCAAAGCCACTGGCTGCTGTTCAGTAATACCGAGCATCCAAGCGAACGTCGTAATCTGGCCCTGAAGCTGTCTTGTGATGATGGCATAACATGGCCCGTGCGGACCGTCGTGGATGCTGGCACCGCTGCCTACTCAACCATCGCGATCCTCAGGGACGGCGCACTCGGCGTCCTCTACGAACGAGGCGACTACGCCGCCATCACCTTCGTGCGCCAGCCTCTTCCCCGTGCTTGCCCAACGTCATAGCGGTCAGAAACTGCTAAAAGAGGCGTCACGCGGCCTGACTTGCTACATTTCACGCTATGTCCCGCGCCTTCCTTCGCGACGATCCCCCGGATCTCCGCCCGCAACTCAATCACCGCCTGCCGCCCCGCGATGACCCCGGCTATGACGCGGCCGCCGCGCGCGCCCTGCTCGATGGCGCGCGGGTCAGCGAGGTGCTCGCAGCGGAGGAAGCCACCGGGCTCCGCTGGGGGGAATCGCGTTTGCGCCCGCACGTCGAGCGCATCCTCGAAGAAGCCCGTGCCACACGCGACGACCGACTCGAACAAGTGGCGGAGCGCTTTCTGCGGCAGCTCGTGTAACACCGCGGTGCGCCCCGCGCTCCGATCGCTCAACGCGTTTTGCTGTTCCCATGCGGTGCCAGGGCACCCGTGCGTGGCGTTACGGAATCGCGCGCACGAATCGGATTTTTGACACGCGGTTGCCGTCGAGCTGGAATCCCGCTGACTTCCCGCGCACGGGCGCATCAAACTGCACCAGCAACCCCGCGCCATCCGTGTAGCGATACGCTACATCGGTAGCCGTTAGCGTCGTCGGACGATTGCGAGGCCGGCGAATCTGCAAGGATGCCCCGTCCGCCACGACCTCCCATACGGCATCGTTGAGCTCCACGCTCGTGTATCGGCCGACGATCACCGCCTGTTCCGCCGAGCGCGGCGCGCCGGCTGTTCTTGCATTCGCGGCACCCGCCCCTGCCCCGCGCGCCGTCACAGCCACGGGGCCAAGCGCATCGCGCAACACGATGTCGGCCATGCGCAGCGAAAGCGCACCGGTGTTCGCCGTACTCGCGTTACACAACATGGCGACGCTGGTGTGTTGCTCCGGAAATCGATACAGTGCCGCGCGATACCCGCCCGTGGCGCCGGTGTGTTGCACGAGCTTGAGGCCACGATAGCTCTCGACCGTGAGGCCAAAGGCATAATCATTGGCCGTACCGCTCGTGAGCGGCTCTGTCGTTTGCATCAGGTCAACAAAGGCGCGGCCACCCACCTTGGCATCATAGAAGTTCTCGTCCCAGCGCTGCAGATCGGCGAGCGTGGTCACAATGCCGCCCTGTCCCACAAGGTCGTTGTTCCAGACATCCACGCGCCATCCACCGGCATTCGGCGAATAGGCTGCAGCGCGGCGCGGGATGATCTCATTGTGATCGTCAAGAAACAGCGTCTCGCGCATACCCAGCGGACGAAAGAACGCCGAGTCGGCAAAGCGGCGCAGTGACTGCCCGGTCACGCGCTGCACCAATACGCCCAACGTGAGATAGCCCGTGTTGCTGTACCGATATTCACTGCCAGGCACAAAGTTGAGCCCCTTCTGGCGCGCGGCCAGCGCGAACATGTCGTCCACACCGTAGCCGTCATCATTCCGCATTCCCGCCAAACTGACCAATTCCCAAAAATCGCGAAGCCCACTCGTGTGATGCACCAAATGGCGAACCTTCACCGCCGGCGTGTACTCCGGAAACTCAGGAATGTATTTGCGTACATCATCGTCGAGCGAAATGCGCCCCGCCTGCACGAGCAGTGCAATACTCGCTGCCGTGAACTGCTTCGACACCGACCCTACCGTGAATCGCGTACTCGGCGTAATCCCCACGTCGTACGTGAGGTTGGCAAACCCGTACCCGCGCGAGAACGTCATCGCGCCCTGCTGGTACACCGCCACACCGCACCCTGGCGATCCAGAGTGCGCATACGCCGAGAACAAGGTGTCGATGGCGGCCGCGGCGCGTGCAGGCAACGGAGCCTGGCCGGCGGCCGGCGCGGGAACGAGCAGCGTAGTGACTATGACGCCGCACACGACGAACTCATGGAAGGCTGGGCGCACGTCAAACTCCTCAAGCAACGGTCAATGGAAATGCAGGGATGGACGGCGGAACGTGACAGAGTATGGCGCCACTCCGGGCCGAACGCCATATCCGTACGGCAGGCGCTAAGCATTGCCGACGAGCGGTTGGCCATGTTTCGGTAGCGGGCAAGAGCGCGTACCTTCACACCGTCCTACTGACGGTGATACATCTCGGCGTGACTGGAGGGTCTGTCATATATGCAACTGCGTCGCACTCTGTACCTCGCCACCGTAGCGTCTTTCGTGTGGAACCTCGCACTGGTGGTCGGCGTAGTCCTCGACGCTTCATACGCGTACCGCCGAGCGGCAGGCGGACAGTTTTCTGGCTTTCCGCTGGCCGTTCGCATCACCTATGTGGTGATCACGGTCGTTGTGACGTACCAACTGCGAACGTTTCATAGACTTTTCCGCGGCGATCGCAT
>CANIWQ010000152.1 GCA_947471365.1 Gemmatimonadota bacterium
GCGACGCGGTGCGCTTCGGCATCGGTGAGCGCCAGCGGCACGCCGCGTGCGTCGCGCCGCTCCTGCACCGCAATCACATCCGCGACGGCGACGAGCGACGGCGGATGCTGCGCCGAGAGATCGTAGAGCGCGGCGCGCTCTTGGCGCCGCAGCTCGAGGAGATCCGTTGCGCCAGCCGTGGCGCAGAGCACCACACGTGCGCCGCGGCGTTCGAGGAGCAGATTGGTCACGACCGTTGTGCCGTGCGCTACGCGAGTGACGCTCGCCGGTAGCGCCCCCAGCGCCGTCAGCGACGCGGCCACGCCCTCACTTTGATCGGACGGGGTCGAGAGGACTTTGCGTGTCTCGACCAGCCCCTGCGCATTCACCGACGCGAGATCGGTGAAGGTGCCGCCGACGTCAATGCCAACGGACACTGTCATGCCACGTCCCGGGGAAAACGGGTAGCGCGCAGCACGCTCCATGTGAGCGCGAGGTGCGGCGGTACCGCAAGCATCAGCAACGCCCCGTCATGCTGGGCGGAGAATGGCGTGAGCGCCGCCACCAGCGCGATGACCGCCGCGCCCGCCGTAAACGCCGAGAGCCCACGCGATGCCTGCACCACGCGACGTGGCGCCCCCACCGCGAGCGACAGCGGCAAGAGCAACGCAAGCGCGAGCGATGCGGGGGTGCCGAGGAGTACGTTGACGTTCTGTGCCATGTACACATGCTTGGTGAAGGTGCCAAGCACCGCCACGATACTACCCATTGCGCCGGCCGTGAGATGGAAGAGCGCTCCGACACCCCCCACGCTCCAGCGCGCGGCCACGCTACGGTACGTGCGCGCACCGAGAAGTACGATCACCAGCGCCAGCCCGAAACCCATGACGAGGGCGGGCTGCGTATACGACGGTGGCTGCGGTCCGTCAGCAAAGCGTGCGCTATCCACTACGACGCGCTCGTTGCGGACGAGCGGGCGCACGGTGCCGTCGGCGCGCCGCACCTGCGCCACACGCAGCCATTCCTGCAGACGCATCGGCACGAACATTTCGTCCCACGCCGAGAGCGCCGAATCGGCGCGGGCACCGAGGGCGAAGTCCATCGCAAGATTGGTGGTGGGGTATGCCGCCGAGAGACGCATGGTCTCGCTACGGAAGCTCACCCCGTGCGACTGGCCGGCAATCGCCGCGTGAAACGCGCCGTGCAGTACGCCGTCGAGCAGGTCGCGCACGCGCGTGGCACAGTTGTCCCGGTAGTAATCGTACCGGTACCACTTATGGGCCTCGGTGGTATTCCATTGGATGAAGCGCAGCACGGAATCTTTTTCCTGTGCCGTGAGGTCCAGCTCTTGTTCCCACACCGCGCGGCCCTGACTGCGGTACGCCGTCAAGAGCGGCACCGTGGGATAGCCCTGCATCCAGTAGAGCGTATTGCCGGTGAGGAAGTTCTGATAGAAATGGGGTTGATCGAAATCGAACATCCCCCAGTTGTACGCGGAATCCACGCCCGTTCGCAGATTGCGAATGCGTAACGACTGATGGCCGAACCGTTCGTAGAGTTCGTCACCGGGGCCCATGGTGAGCACCGTGACGAGCAGCGAATCCGTGACCGGGTCCGCAGCGGCCGCGACGCCCGCGGTCATGCGCGGAACGGCAGGGCGCGCGGGGCTCTGCGCCTCGGCCACGCCCGTTGTCGTGAGGCTGTGGTGCGCGGCACCCATCGGCCACGCCAGCACACACGCCGTCACGACGGCGAGCCGGCGAGCCGGGGTCACAGGCGAATCTCTTTGCCGTCCTCAGCTGCGCGATAAATGCCTTCGATCGCCCAGTAGACTTTGTCCTGATCGTCGGGCGATTCGTACGGCACTTCGTCGCGCAACACCGCCACGAAGTGCGCCAACTCTGCGCGATACGACTGAATGAACGGGCTCTCCCGCTGCGCGGCGCCACTGGGAGAGACATCGGTGGCCTTGCCGTGGATTTCCTTGACGATGCGCAACGGCGAGAGCCGCGCGCTCCCCTTGGTGCCGATAACCTCGAACCACCACCGGTCTTCGCCGCCGAGGTAATCCCAGTTGACGTCAATCGTAATGTTGATGCCACCAGCGAGTTCGGCGAAGACGAACAGCGCGTCCTCGACGGTGTTGGCACCGCGCGCACGGGTCATGGAGGCACTCGCCCGCACGGCATCGGGAAAGTTCGAGACCCACGCCGCGAGATCGAGCAACGGAAGTCCGTGCTCAAGGAATGCCCCGCCCCCCGACTCGGCACGACGCTGGCGCCACGGCGCCATCGTGGTGCGCTGGCGGTAGGAACCAGCACGCACCGTATGCAGGCGCCCCAGTTCCCCACTCTGCACGAACGAATTGAGCAGCTGGACGTCGCTGCGGAAGCGTTGGTTGTTGGCCACAAACAATTTGCGATCCGCCTTCTTGGCCGCCGCCAACACGCGCTCGGCACCACGTGAGCTGAGCGCGAGCGGCCGCTCGACCATCACATTCACACCGGCGCGCAGGGCGCTGAGCGCATGCGGTTCGTGCAGGTGGTTGGGCGTCGCCACGATGAGGGCGTCGAGTATTTCGGACTCGAGCAGGAACTCAATGTCGGTAAACGTGTTGGGCACGTTGAAGCGCTGCGCGAGGGCGCGCGCCTTGCCGGCGTCGTTGTCGCAGAGCGCCACGATTTGCACGCCGCGCATCTTGGAGAGCACCGGCAAGTGCGCCGTTTGCGCAATCGCACCGAGTCCGATGAGTGCCACGCGAACCGGTGGCCGAACCGCGACAATGCCCGGACTCGACTTCACGTCAGTTGACCGTACCAATGGATGTCCCCGGATAGTACGTCGAGAGGATGAAGCGAGCCGACTGCCCGGCGCGCGAACGTCCAATGGCTCCCCATTGGCACATTCCAATGCCGTGCCCGTACCCGTTGCCCCTCACGACAAGGCGTGAGAGCGACCCCGTGCGCGTTTCGCTCTCAATGATAAAATAGGTGCTGTTCAGTATCTCGCCACCGGGAAGGCGGAGCACGTAGCGGATGTCGTTCCCGCGCAGGGTGAAGGTTCCCCGGTCGGTGACGATAGACAGGCGCGCGACCCGTCCGCTGGGGGTGCGCAGATCCACGGTAATGGAGCGCGCCCGCCCCGGTCCGCCGGCCGGCACGGCGGCGTAGCTCTTGAGGTGCGCTCGGAGCGCGGCGTCGAGCTCGTCGGCGGTAAAGGTCCGCGTCCAGGCAAAACGAGGCGCGGGGTCGCAGTAATAGCGATCCGACGTGCCGGGGACGCGGTCACTGACACGCTTGAGGTACGGCTCATTGGTAGAACGCCAGACTTCGTCCGGCGCCGCCGTCTCGCCCCCGCAGGCCGAATGGTACGGGGCGTTCACGATGCGCCCACCGTAGGTGATGACGAGGCCGTTGGTGGCCGCCACCGCCTGATCCGAAAACGGCCGCTCGGCGTCGGCGCCGCCGTACACCTGATCGGACACGGTGGGGAGCAGGTCATAGTTGGCACCGCGCGCGGCGCCCTCCTGCGCGGCAATAATGCGAATGTAGGCATAGCTGCGCGCCGCAATGGCCTGCGCCTCAACGGCAGCCTGCTCGTTTGCGGCGCGCGGGCCGCCAATTTCCATTGGCACCACGCCGCGGAGATAGGCCTCCACGGGAAGCACATTCACCACGAGCATGGCACTGTCGGTGGACACAAAACGGAGCGACCCGCGGTAGCGTTTGTGCGCGAAGAGCGCAAAGACGTCGTCACGATCGGTGCGCAGGGTGAGTGGCCCATCCGTCCAGGGCGTGGTGCCGCCCGAGGCAGCACTGGCGCGCATCTGGCGCCCGCGCCGCTCAATATTCCAGCCATCGCCCGCGCGCGCGCGTACGAGTACGGCGTTGCGCGCGTCCACAAGCCGCCACGGGCCGGTCGCATCGAGCGAGGCGCCCTGCGCCGCGGTGGCGAGCGCGACGCGAGCGTCGCGCGAGCCATCCATGCGAGCGCGCGGGGCGTCGTCGAGCGGTATGTCGATGAGGGGGCGCCCTGCGGTGTCGGCCCTCGGCGCACGCGTGGGGGCGGAGACGAGCGGCGGCCGCTGCTCCGGCTCCCGCACGCGTTTTCCCACGCATCCTACCAGCAGCGCTGCCACAAGCCAGACGGCGCCACGCACTCCCCTCACCGGCCGAAGCTCCCGACCGACGTCACGGGCAGGACCCGTCCACTGCGCACGACTGGCGCAGCCGGGGTGGGGTGCACCGTGAGGACACGCGCCTCAAAATCGTAATCGTCCACGACATCCACGACCTCCACTTCCGCGAACGCCCCGACCGGCACATCGGCGTCGAGCAGCGTGAGCCCGTCAATATCATCGGCCTGCCACGGCAACCGCGCGCGCCGATCGCCTTCGGAGAGGACCAGCACGCGCTGCCCCAGCCGACTCTCGTACCGTTCGGCGGTAATCGCGCGCTGGAGCTCGGTGAGCCGCTCCAGGCGGTCGCGCTTCACTTCGTCGGGGACGTCGTCCACCATCTCCGCCGCGCGGGTGCCTTCTTGCGCCGAGTAGGTGAAGACTCCGACGCGTTCGAATTTGATTTCTTCGAGAAAATCACAGAGCCGCTGAAAATCGTCGTCGGTCTCGCCGGGAAAACCCACAATGCAGGTGGTGCGAATGGCCAACTCGGGCACCGCGTCTCGAAAGCGCGCGACTTTCTCGCGAATGGTCTTCTCGCGTTCGGGCCGGCGCATGCGCTCGAGCACGGCGTCGGAGGCATGCTGAATGGGCATGTCGAGATAACGCACAATACGCGACTCGCGCGCAATGACCTCCAGCAACCGCGGCGTAATTCCCGCCGAGTAGAGGTACATGTTGCGGATCCACGGAATGGAGGTCTCGCGTACGAGCGCCTCAAGCAGATCGGGGAGTCGGAGATTGTCCTGCCGATCGCGACCGTAATGCGCGAGGTCCTGCGCCACGAGGTTCACCTCGCGCGCGCCCTGGAGCTCCAGGAGCTGCGCTTCGCGCACAATCTCATCGAGCGCAAAGGAGCGGTGCTTGCCGCGCATCAGTGGAATGGCGCAGAAGGCGCACCCGTGGTCGCACCCTTCACTGATTTTCAAGTACCGCACGTGCGGCGTATCACCGGCGTACAGCCGAACGCCCGGGTGCTGCGTGACGGAATCGCCAATGAGCCCGCGTTCGAGCAGACGCGGCACCAACTGCTCCATTTCCGAGGCGCCGAGAAAGAAATCCACCTCGGGGAGCGCGGCTTCGAGTTCGCCTTTGTGGCGTTCGACCATGCACCCGACAGCAACGACGGCCTGTGCCGCGCCCTCGCTCTTCATGCGCCCAGCCGCCACGATCGCGTCAATCGACTCGGCTTTTGCCGCATCAATAAACCCGCACGTGTTCACGATGATCAACTCAGCGTCCGCCGCGTCGTCCACCTGCACGGCGCCGTGATCGACGAGTTGCGCGAGATACCGTTCGGAGTCGACCGTGTTTTTGTCGCAACCGAGTGTGATGAGGGCGACGCGCATCTAGCGAAAGTTTCCGAAGTTGAGTGCCACGCCGTATTCACCGGAGCGCAGGAACTGGATGACGCCCTGCAGCATGTCTTTGTCTGGTGAGGCGATGCGTACCTGCTCGCCCTGAATGGACGCTTGCACCTTTTTGAACTTCTGCTCTTTGATGGCGGCCACGATTTTCTTGGCCGTCTCACTGTCGAGCGACTGTTTGAGCGTGACTTCGCGCCGGAGAATATCACCGCCGCCTGGCTTGACCTCGCCGACGTCGAGATTCGACACGGGGACGCCACGCTTAATGAGCTTACCCTGCACCACGTCCCACAGGGCGCGCATGCGCATGTCGCTGTCGGCGGTGAGGTTGATGATGCCGTCGGCGCGTTTGAACTCGATTTCTACCTCGGCGCCTTTAAAGTCAAAGCGCTGGGCGATTTCTTTTTGCGCCTGATTCACGGCGTTGTCGACCTCTTGGAGGTCCACGCCGGTGGTCACGTCAAACGAAGAGTCCTTGGCCATGGCAGAATGGGGGCGAAAAAGGTCGAATGAAAACACAACGGCCGACGGCAGTCGGGAGACTGCCATCGGCCGCACCGCGCCGACTGCCGCCTACCCGAGGTAGGATTCCAGCGCCCGCGCCCGCGACACATGCCGCAAGCGGGAGAGCGCCTTCTCCTTGATCTGCCGCACCCGTTCCCGGGTGATGTTGAGCACCTCTCCGATTTCCTCAAGGGTCATCGGCTCGGACTCGTCCAGCCCGAAATATAGCCGGAGGATCTTCGCTTCTCGCTCCTTGAGCCCAGCCAGGGCTTGGTGGATCGACTCCGTGAGGGCTTTGTCGAAGGTCTCCTCGTCCGGGGTACGGTTCACGGTATCGGGGAGATAGTCGAGGAGCCGGTTGTCCTCCCCCGGCGACATCGGGGCGTCGAGCGAGAGATGGATCTGCGAAATGGACATCGTTTTCGCAACTTCTTCCTCGCTCAGCTCCATCCCCTCGGCGATTTCCGCGTTGGTGGCCTCGCGCCCCAGCTCCTGCAGAAGGGCACTGGCGCGCTTGCCGATCCGGTGCAGCGTGCCGGCCCGGTTGAGCGGCACCCGCACAATGCGACTCTGCTCGGCCAGCGCCTGCAGAATGGCCTGCCGAATCCACCAGACCGCGTACGAGATGAACTTGATGCCCTTGGTCTCGTCGAACTTATGGGCCGCCCGAATGAGCCCGAGGTTGCCCTCATTAATGAGGTCGCTCAGCGAGACGCCCTGATTCTGATATTTCTTGGCCACCGACACGACAAACCGCAGATTGGAGCGTACGAGGGTGTCGAGCGCCTCTTGATCGCTGGCGCGAATTCGCAGGGCAAGCTCGACCTCCTGCTCCCGCGTGATCAGCGGATAGACGCTGATATCGCGCAAGTACTGGTCGAGCGAACCTTCTTCATAGCCGTGTCGCTTATGCGGCACTCCCGCCATTGCCACTCCGCTGCTGCGTTCGTTCTGCGCGTCGGCTCCGATCCGCGCTTGTCGAAAAGAATGTGAAGCGTGCGCCCCGCAAGCGGAAGGTCAGTGCACCCGCTCGCCAATCCGTTGCCAGCGGGCGCGGCGGAACCAGTCAAAGTTCGTCGCGCTGTCTGGCGAAAAACTGTAGTACACCATCATCGGGCTACC
>CANIWQ010000153.1 GCA_947471365.1 Gemmatimonadota bacterium
AACTTTCCGAAGGGATTTGTGGTGAGCGACCGCGCCACGCTCAGCTGGAGCGACGATAACGCGCGCATCTTCTTCGGCGTCATGCCGCAGACGGCCGCGCTCGACAGCGCGCGCCGCACCAATGCGGATTCGGTGGCCAACGTGGATGTGTGGCGCGCCGAAGACGAACGCGTGCAGTCGCTGCAGATGGCGCGGGCGGACGCGGATCGCAACTTTACCTTTCGCTCGGCCTTTGATGTGGCGGGTGGCACCTTCGTGCGCCTTGCCGACTCCACACTCAAGGAAGTCGACATTGCCCCAGATGGCGCGTGGGCGGTGGGGCGCGACACGCGCGGCTTGATCTCGGATTATGAACCGGCGCGCGCGGATCTGTATCGCGTGAATGTGTCCACCGGCGAGCGGACCCTCATTCGAAAAGCAACGCTCATTGGGCCGCATGTGCCGGGCTTCTCGAGCAATGGCAAGCATTATCTGCTCTGGCTCGACGGAAAATTCCAGGACTACGATCTCGCTACTGCCACGTTGAAGTCGCTCGGCGCCGCCAACACGCCGAGTTTCGCGAATACGCAGTTCGACCACCCCGGCACGCGCCCGTCGTTCGGTGTGGCGGGCTATGCCAAGGATGGCAGCGGCGTGATTGTCGAGCATCGGTTTGATCTCTGGCTCCTGCCGTACAATGGCTCGGCGCCTAAGAACCTCACCCTCGGCGTGGGCAGCAAGCAGGAGGTCAAGTTCGTGCCGGTGCGCACCGAGGCGGTGGATCCCATGGCGGCGCGGGCCGACCGTGAGGCGCGCGCCATTGACCTCACGAGCCCGGTCACGCTCTCCGCGTATGGCGAATGGACCAAGAAGGCGGGCTTCTATCAACTCGCCGACGGCAAGCTCAGCGAGGTGATCTACGAGGACGCCGCCTTCAGCACGCCGGTGAAAGCCGCCAAGTCCGATCGCTATCTCTTCACGCGGCAGACGTTCGTGGAGTTCCCGGATCTCCGTGTGGCAAGCGCGTCGCTCAAGGATGCCAAGAAAGTGAGCGATGCGAATCCACAGCAAGCCGAACTGTTGTGGGGCCGTCGCGTGCTCTTTGATTATCAGCTCAAGGATGGTCAGCGGGCGCAGGGGATTCTCGCGCTGCCCGACGACTACAAGACGGGCGAGAAACGCCCGATGCTCGTGACCTTCTACGAAAAGAACTCCGCCAACTTGCATCGCTACTCGCCGCCGTCGTATCTCACCGGCATGGGGAGTGTGCCCATGGAAGCGGTGAGCCGCGGCTACCTCACGATGTTGCCCGACGTCTACTTCCACACCGGCATGAGTCACAGCGACATGCTCGACGCGGTGGAGTCGGCGACAAAGAAAGTGATCGCGATGGGGTATGCCGATCCAAAACACATCGGGTTGAATGGCCACAGCTACGGTGGCGAAGGTGCGGGCTTTATTGCGACGCGCTCCAAGTTGTTCGCCGCGGTTGGCGTAGGCGCGGGCGTGAGCGACTTGTTCAGCGACTTCGCACAGAGTTGGGGATGGTCATACCAGAATATGGCCGGCGCCTCGGGGCAGAATGCGTTTGACTACTACCTGTACAACCAGGGGCGCTGGGGTTTCAGCCCGTGGGACAAGCCCGACGTGTACCACTTTGAAAGTTCGTTGACGCACGTGCCGGACACGAAGGCGGCCGTCCTGATGATGCACGGTACGGCGGACCCCACGGTGAGCTTTCAGGAAGGGCTCAACTTCTATTCGGCGCTCCGGTACAACAAAAAGGATGCGACGCTTCTTGCGTATCTGAACGAACCGCACGGATTGCGCGGCATCGCCAACCGGAAGGATCTCACGCTTCGGTATTTCCAGTTCTTCGATCACTACTTGAAGGGCGCGCCGAAGCCGGAGTGGATGACAAAGGGTGTGCCGTTCTTGGTCAAGGAGGCAGACGGTGTGAAGGCGCCGAAGTAAGCCTACGTGAAATGCAAAAGAGACCGGCGCCCAGTGGGCGCCGGTCTCTTTTGTTAGGGCGGTGTGACTCCGCTCTTACGGAACGATCGGCGGACTCCAGAATCCGGGTGTGCTCTTGGCGGTGGCGCTCACTTCGCCCGAGAACATCATCGAGTTGAAAATCATACGGAAGCTACCGGTCGGCTGCCCGCGCCATTGCGGCTGAAATCCAAAGAGCACCACGTGGCCCTTACCCTTCTTGACGTCGAGCGCAGCGGCCTGACTCTGCATGTACTTGGCGCCGCCGAGGTAGCCGGAGCGGAGCGGGGAAGCGGTGAACTTGGCGATAACGGAGCCGTCGAAACCGTCGAGCGTGGCGAAGACGGGGCTACTGCTCACCACGACGTCCGCCGTTTCCGGCATGCCCGCCATCACCGGGTGGAGCGGATCCACATTCACCTGCATGATCGACACGCCGGTGAAGAACTCAGCGCGCGGCATCCCAGCCACCACGTTGCGCACGGGAAGGCGCAGTGCGGTGATCGCGGCTGTGGCGCCCTGATTCCAAGCGACAATCGTGCCGCCGTCCGATACAAAAGCGTCCACGGCTTTCGTGCGCGATTCGCCCGCGAGGAGTGCCGTGCTGTCGACGCCGCCGCCACCGCGGCCACCGCGGCCGCCGCCCGCACCACCGGCACCACCGGCACCACCGGCACCACCGGCACCACCGGCACCACCGGCACCACCGGCACCACCGCGTCCACCACCAGCACCGCCAGCGCCGAACGCCTGTGACGCCATTACAATCACATCAAACTTCGTGGTGAGCTCACCGGCCTGCAGATCGGCGGGGCCAATGAGTTTGTACGAATAGCCGTGCGTGTCGAGCAACCATTCGGTCCAGCCTTCATCCATGTTGCCCGCCGCCGCCTTGTAGAGCGCGATGCGCTTGGGCGCCAACGCTGATGCTGGCAGCGTCGCTACACGCTCCGCGCGCAGCGACAGTTCGGCAGCCCATGCATCGGCCTTCGCCGTGGCCACGCCAGTCACAGCCCAGCGTTCGGTGCCGCGCCCGCTGTTGCCGACGTAGCGTGCGATCGCACCGTCCGCGAGGGCCTTGGTGACAAAACGGAAGCTGTTGTTCTGCTTGGGATCGAGCAGGATATGTTCACCGCTGCCCGTGATGGCTCCGCCCGGTGCGACAATGCCAGCCGCGACGGCGTTGGTCGTGAAGGGAAAGTCCGCAGACTTGCCCCACGCTTCGGGGGTGCCTTTGACGGGCTTCATCGCGGAGCGGAACTCCGTGGAGAGCGGCGTCTTGGCTTCGACGACGTTGACACCCATCTGGAACGGCAGCGTCCAACCGGCGGCATCATACGGAAGATCGTCGCCCATGTCGGGATACTTCTGCACTTCAAAGATTTCGCGCACCAGCTCGCCGAACTCTTGGTCCATTGGAACGACCCACGTGCCCTTGGGATAGCTGGTGCCATCCACCGAGGCATCGCGATCGAGTTGGCTGATGCGGACGCCGTGAAAGGCAAAGCGGCGCAGGAGTTCCACCGGTGCCATGGCGTCGCGCTGTTCTTGCGGGACGATGTAGGCGTAGGGTCCGCTCGTGCGGTACTTCTTGATCACGTCGCGGCCGGACTGATAGCGATTGTACAAAATCTCTTCGCGAAACTTTGCGGCAAACTTGAGCGTGGCACGTGAGGCGGTGACCATGTAGTTCACGGCGTCGCGCAGATGCCATTCACCGCCGGCCCACGGACTCAGGTAGAGCGCCTGCGGGCGCAGGTCGCGGTATTCGGTGGGGAACGTCTCGGGACGGCCGATAGGCTTGGGCGTGGCGCAGTTTCCACCCTGCGTCTCGGTCCACCACGACGGAATGTTCTGATACACGGGCATGTAGTCGATGTAGCCCGGATAGTACGCGTCGAAGGTCGCGAGCATATGTACGCCACCCGGCTGCCCGTGGGCGTCGAGTTCCTGCGCGATGTACGTGCCAATCGAGTTGACGATGCGCGCCGGGATGGCCGGTGCGCGCAAACCCACGGGGTCAGCAAAGGGCGGAATCCACATCCGCGTCGGTTCCGGCGACGACTGGTGGTGCACGTAGATGATGTTGGGCTCCCACTCGCGCCACACTTTCTGAATCACGCGCGACTCCACGACGTTCATCATGTAGCTGTCGCGGTTGTTATCGTGGCCCACGTACTTCTCGTAGAGCTCCATGGGGCCGGTGTTCTTTCCAGCGTATTGGTCGCGGCACCAGTTCACCACAATGTCCTGACCATCCGGATTGATCGATGGCCATAACACGAAGATCACGTTGTCGAGTACCTCGCGGATCTCCGGCTCGTTGGCGCGGGAGAGCACGTCCCACGCGAGCAGCGGCGTGTGTTGCGATCCGGCAATTTCGGACGCGTGCAATCCGCCGCTGATGTCCACAAAGGCGCGCCCTTCGCGAGCCAGCGCATGGGCCGCGCTGTCGGTCAGCCCCTCAGGGTGCGCAAGGCGCTGCGCGATCTGCCGGTAGTGATCGAGTTTAGCCAGGTTTTGCGGCGATGAAATGACGGCCATCGTCCACGGCTTGCCGGACGCGGTTTTGCCGACTTCCAGCAGCTTGATCCGATTGCTCGAGGCCGCCAGCCGTCGGAAGTAACCGATCGACTGTTCGTAGTCCACCAGTTGACTGTCGGCGCCGACGGCGAATCCAAAAACCGATTGCGGCGTGGGAATCGCGGAACGGGCGGGCTGGGCACCTGCAATCCCAGACACAAAACCGCTCGCGGCGAGCAACAAAATCAGCAGTCGGCCGAGGGCGGCCGAACGGTGTTGCGCCAACATGACGAACTCCCAGTCGGAGGGCTGGCGCGGAGTCCTCGCGCCGCCCGATGTGGAAATGCTTCTCACTCTATCGTATGATGCATACTTCTCCATCCTTTCGGGAGTAGTACACCATGCGCGGCATTCGAGTGATCCTCACCCTCGGGCTGGTCGTTGCGGCCACGGCACCGGTCGTTGCCCCCCTGTCCGCGCAGGCCGCGAAAGGGCGTGTGCCCGAAGCGGACTACGGCAAATGGGAAACGCCCGCCGCCGGCGAACTCTCCCCCGACGGCACGTGGATGGCCTACGAAATCCGCCGCGTGAACGGGAGCAATGAACTCCGGTACCGGCAGATCGGTGGCGCATCGGAAAAGACCGTACGGATGGGCACGTCGCCGCAGTTCACGCGCGACAGCCGCTGGCTCGTCTACACGATTGCGCCGGACACCGGCGCAGCGGCGGGTGGTGGCCGTGGTGGTCGTGGCGGCCGGGGCGGGGCAGCAGATGGTGGCAGTGCCGCAACGCGCAACAAGGTTGGCATGGTCGACCTTCGCGCCGGCACGACGCTCGCCTTCGACGACGTACAGTCCTTTGCGCTCTCAAGGAATGGCGCGCAGGTGGCGCTGCGGCGCTATCGCGGTGCAGGCGCTCCTGGGGCCAACGCGCCGCGTGGAGCCGATCTCGTGGTGCGCGATCTCGATCGTGGCACGCAGGTCACCTTTGGCAACGTGGCGGATTTTGCGTGGAGCGACGAAGGAGCGCTCCTTGCGATGACGGTGGATGTGGAGGGTCGCACCGGCAACGGCGTGCAACTCCTCGATGCCACCACCGGCACCCTTCGGTCGCTCGACGCGGGCGACCACACCTACTCCGGTATCCTCTGGCGCGCGAAGAGCGCCGACCTCGCCGTCTTCCGCAGTCGCACGGATACGGCATTCGCCGACACGAGCCAGGTGGTGGTGGCGTGGAAGAATGCCGCGTCAGCGAACGCGGCGCGTGCTCTTTACGATTTTTCGTCCGACGGACGTTTCCCCGCGGGCATGCGCGTGCCGTCGTACCGCGCGCTGCAGTGGAATGGAGATGGCAGTGCCCTGATCTTCGGCATGGCGCCGCGCGAGGCAAAGCCGGCGCCAGCTGGACGTGGCGGCGCAACGCCCGCGCGCGTGCAAGTGTGGCACTGGAAGGACGTGCGCCAGTTTCACCAGCAGGAAGTCAACGCGGTGCAGGATCGCACGCGCACGGTGCCGGTGGTATGGCACCTCGCCACGAATGGCGTGGTGAAGCTGACCGACGATCCCTATGAGAATCTGCAGTTCTCCGAAACACGGACCGCGGCGCTGGCGCTCGACGCATCGCCGTACTTCAAGGAATCGCTCTCTGGCCGCTCGTACCGCGACGTGATGCGTGTGGACGCAACCACCGGCAAGCGCGAGTCGGTGATCAGTAAGTCGATCGGCTCAGCATCGATCAGCCCGAGTGGGCGCTATGTGCTCTACTCGCAGAAGGGGCAATGGTGGAGTTTTGACGCCACCAGCGGAAAGCGCGCGAACCTCACGGAAAAAACCAAGGCGAGTTTCGTCGACCTCCAAGATGATCATCCGACGCCAGAAGCCGGTATGTACGGCGTGGCGGGGTGGGGGCCATCGGAAACGGCCGTGTTTGTGTACGATCAATTCGATGTGTGGCGCCTGAACGTGGACGGCTCCGCCGCCGAGCGCCTGACGCGCGGCCGGGAAGATTCGACGGTCTATCGCAACGTGTCGCTCGATCCTGACCAAGGCGGCGGTGGTCGCGGCGGTCGCGGTGGGTTCGGTGGTGGCGGCGCGGCGACGATTGACCCGGCCAAGCCGATCGTGCTGTCCACCACTGGCGAATGGAACAAGAAGAGTGGATACGCCAAGCTTGCCGGCGGAAAAGTGGAACGCCTGGTCTGGCGCGACAAAGCGATCAGCGGTCTTCAAAAGGCGCGCGACGCCGAGCACTATCTCTTTCTCGAGCAGAGCTACGCCGATTCGCCGAATTATTTTGTGGCGACCTCCGATGCGTTGGGTGCCGCGCAGGCGGTGTCGAAAACCAACCCGTTCCAGGGCGACTACGGCTGGGGCAAACAGGTGCTGATGGATTACAAGAACAAGCGCGGCGACAAGATCCAGATGATGCTGACGTATCCGGCCAACTACCAGCCGGGAAAGAAATATCCAATGCTCGTCTACTACTACGAAAAACTGTCGCAGGGTTTTCATCAGTACGTGGGGCCGAGTGACCGCACGGTGTACAACACGCAGAACTTCAGTCAGGAGGGCTACTTCGTTCTCCGGCCCGATATCCTGTTTCAAAAACGGAATCCGGGGTGGTCTGGCCTCGACTGTGTGACGTCAGC
>CANIWQ010000154.1 GCA_947471365.1 Gemmatimonadota bacterium
AAGCAGCGCATGATCCGGCCGAACAAGATGGATCTGTTTATCATGAACGCCGACGGCAGCAACAATCACCAGGTCACGAACTTGGGCGGCGCGAGTTTTGGGCCGTCGTGGTCACACGACGGAAAAAAACTCATCTTCTCGTCCAACTACAAGAATCCCAAGAGCCGCAACTTCGATCTGTTCATGGTCAACCTCGACGGCTCCGGTCTCGAGCAGATCACGACCAACGAAGAGTTCGACGGCTTCCCGATGTTCAGCCCCGACGGCAAGAAGATCATCTGGGCGTCAAACCGCCACGCGGCAAAAGAACACGAGACCAATCTGTTCATCGCCGACTGGAAGCCCTGAGCGCGAGCCGCCATCACCACACCCCCAACGCCTTCGTGACCCGATGAACATTCTCGACATCCCAGCCCTGCGCGAAGGCGATCGTGTGCAGCACGAGTTGATGGTACGTGTGCGCGAGGACAAAACCACGAAGAACGGCGATCCCTTCGCCGCATTGCAAATGGGGAACGCCACTGGCACCATCGGCGCCAACGTCTGGAAGGAGCAACTCCCGCTCCTCGACGGCGTCAAATCAGGTTCGGTGGTGCAGGTCATTGGGGCGATTGAGAACTATCAGGGACGTCGGCAGATCAAGCTGACCTCGGTGCGCGTGGTCGCGCCGTCCGCGGTGAACACCGACGCCTTTCTGCCGCGCATCAAGCAGGACCCCGCCAAACTCTGGGACGACATCGACAGCTGGCGCGCGGCGATTAAATCCAAGGCACTTCGCACCGCCGTCGACTGTTTCTTCGCCGACGACACCTTTCGCGCACGCTTTGAGCGCGCGCCCGGCGCACCGCGCGGACACCATGCGCTGGTCGGTGGACTACTCGAGCACGTGGTTGAAGTTGCAGCAATGGCACGGACCGCCGCGCAAACGATGGGTGGCAATGTCGATCTCGTTACCGCCGGCGCGCTCCTGCACGATATCGGCAAAGTGGAAACATATTCCATTGGCGCGGGTGGCTTCGACTACACGCAGCAGGGGCTCCTCCTGCAGCACATCGTACTCGGGTCACTGATGCTCGATCGCCGCCTGCGTGCACTGCCGGCTGGTACGCTCACCGACGCGCAGGAAACGGAACTGCACCACTTCATTCAGTCGCACCACGGACAGCCGGAGTACGGTGCCGCGGTGCGCCCCATGACACTCGAGGCGGAGATGCTGCATTGGGCCGATCAAATGTCGGCCAACGGCAACAACTTCAACGACGCGATGGATGACGCGGAGCTGTTCCCGGGGAACGAGGAGTTCTCGGTAAAGAAGTCGTGGCGACTCGACCGGAAGGTGTGGCGGCGTTCGACAGGCTGGAGTTGATCGCGTGAGCGCGGCCCCCCCGACATTTTCGGTCATCATCCCGACACGAAATCGTCCGGACACGCTTGCACGTTGCCTTGAGAACCTTGCCCCCTCCGCGCAGTCGCTCGATGCGACATCGTACGAAGTGATCGTGTCTGATGACGGCAATGGCGACGATTGCCGTGCACTGCTCGCGCGGGATTTTTCTTGGGCACGGTACGTCGCTGGGCCGCAACGCGGCCCAGCCGCCAACCGAAACTGCGGCGCGCAAGCGGCGGCGGGGGAATGGTTGGTCTTCACCGACGACGACACACGACCGGACCCCAACTGGCTACGCGCCATTGCCGAGGCACGCACGGGCGTCAGCGTTGTCGAAGGGCGCACCGTCTGCCGCGAAGGGCTGCACTCGCCGCGGGAGCACGCCCCGGTAAACGATGCCGGCGGTAACTGGTGGTCGTGCAATCTCGCCGTGCGCCGCGAGACGTTCCGCGCGCTCCGTGGATTCGACGAACGTTTTCGTTTTCCTCACATGGAGGACGTCGATTTTCGAGAACGTGCCCTGCGCGCAAACACCGCGTGGCACTTCGCGCCTGACGCAGTGGTCGATCATCCCGCCCGACGCGATCCATGGGGCACTGGCTGGCGACGCGTGCACGAAGCGGAGGTGTTGTTCGCCGTCTTGCATCGCCAACCGTTCTCCATTTGGCGCTGCACGTTCAATGTGGCCCGCGCGCGATCGCGTACGATCGGCCGCGCACCATGCAGCCGTGACGCCGCGAGTGCGGTACTGTCATGGATGGTCGAAACGGTGGACATGCTGTTGCACTGGCGCGGATGGTGGCGCGCCGCGCGATGACGTCCGCCTCCGGCGCGCCGCGCGTTACCGCAATTATTACGACTTACCAACCGAACTTCGCGTTCTTGCGGTCAGCAGTCGCCAGCGCACTCGCACAGCGAATCCCGGTGCATGTGCTCGTTTCCGACAGCGGGGCAGACGATACCGTACGCCGGTGTGTTGAAGAATTCGGCGAACGGATTACGTACCGCCACAATGGACACGTGGTCGGTCCCGCTGAGAATCATCGACGGGCGATTGCCGAAGTCCGAACGCCGTACTTCGCCCTGCTCGGCTATGATGACACATGGGAGCCGGAGTTTCTTGAGACGTTGGTGCCGGCGTTGGACGCCAATCCCGACTGCGTACTCGCGTTTTCCGATCATTGGTTCATGAACATGCAGGGGCACGTAGACGTGGCGGTCACCGACCGCATGACCGCACACTGGGGGCGCGCGCGCCTTGCTGCTGGCCGCATCGACACCCAATTGGCTTGCCTCAGCGCGCAGACCGTTCCCGTGGCGATGTCCACGCTGTTGCGGTCTGAGGTGGCGCAGCGCCACCCCATTCCGGATGAGAGCGGCGCGGCATACGATCTATGGCTACACTACGCGATGGCCACCGAGCGTCGTCCCTATTGGTATTCGCCGGCGCGCCTCACGCGCTGGCGCTTTCACGATGCCGGTGGCACAGCCACGGGTAATCCGGATTGGTATCGTGGCGCCGCTTTCACGTGGGACGCCGTGCTATCAGATCCACAATTCTCCACCATCCATCACACGGCCAGCCACCGCTCGGCGGTCGCCTGGCTCGCACTCTCCAAGGCATTGCTGCGGCGCGGCGCGGCGCGGACTGCGGTCGTTGAGGCGGCGCAATGTTCGTGGAGACACGAGCGAGGGGTGCAGTCATGGATTTTGTCCCGCTGGCCTGAATTGTTTCGCGTGCTGCGCACGGCGCGACGCACGGTGTCAGGGCGTGCGAGCCCATGACGTTGCCCGTGACTCCCGCACCGCCGCTCGATACGCACCCCGATCGCTGGCGCATGTTATGGTTGCTTGCCGTCGCCGAGTTGCTGGGGATGAGTCTTTGGTTTTCGGGGAGCGCGGTCGCACCGATTCTCCAAGTCAGATGGCAACTGTCGAGCGAACAGGTGGGCTGGATCACCACGCTCGTCCAACTCGGCTTCGTCGCCGGAACCGCTGTATCCGCCGTGTTGAATCTCGCCGATATCGTCCCGGCTCACCGGCTCTTCGCCGTCTGTGCCCTTTTGGGGGCTGTGGCAAATGCCGGGCTTGCCTTCACCGACAATTTCACCACGGCGCTCTGTTCTCGGTTTGCCGCGGGTTTCTTTCTGGCCGGCGTCTATCCACCCGCAATGAAAATGGCGGCAACGTGGTTCCGCGCGCGCCGTGGACTCGCCGTAGGTACAGTTGTGGGCGCATTGACGATCGGCAAAGCGGGGCCGTATCTCGTGCACGCGCTACCGGGCGCCGGTGTGGTTCCCGTGGTGCTGACGGCATCTGCCGGCGCAACGGCAGCGGCTTTGATTGTGCTGCTGTGTTACCGCGATGGTCCGTATCCGTTTGCGCCACGACCATTTACGTGGGGATTGGTGTCGTCGGTCATTCGCAATCGTGAGTGGCGGTTGGCGAGCGGCGGATATTTTGGGCACATGGCCGAGCTGTATTGCTTCTGGACTTGGATCCCCGCGTTCATCGCCGCGAGCCTCTCCGCACACTCCGGTAGCGCCATGGCGGCGAGCTCCGGCGAGGCCTCGCTCATTGCATTTGGCGTCATCGCGGTTGGTGGCATCGGCTGCATCTGGGGCGGATTAGCGTCGGATCGCATTGGGCGCGAACGACTCGTGATGTGGGCCATGGCCGTCAGCGGAACGTGCGCCGTCCTCATCGGCCTCACCTTCGGACGGAGCGTCTGGTTCCTCGTGCCGGTGGCGCTTGTTTGGGGCTTCTTCGTGATCGCCGATTCCGCGCAGTTCAGCGTGCTGGTGACCGAGAGTGTCCCCCCGCACGCCGTTGGCACCGCGCTCACCGTACAGACATCACTTGGCTTCTTACTCACGACCGTGACGATTCAAGCCGTGCCGCCGGTCGTGCGTTGGGTCGGATGGAGCCTCGCCTTCCCGATGCTCGCGCTCGGGCCAGCGGCTGGCATTTGGAGTATCCGAACGCTGCTTCGGCAACGCCACACCAGAGTGACGGCATCAGCGGTGTAATTGCGCGCGCGATTGCCACCGTGCACAGCACGGACGCTAGAATTCACACAGCCCTTTCCCGACCCCATGACTGTCATCAAACAAGACGACCTCATTCAGTCCATTCAGGACGCCCTGCAGCACATCTCGTACTTCCACCCCGTCGATTTCATCAAGGCGCTCGGTGATGCGTACGAACTCGAGCAATCGCCGGCCGCCAAGGATGCCATCGCGCAAATCCTCACGAACTCGCGGATGTGCGCCGAAGGACACCGCCCGATTTGCCAAGACACCGGCATCGTCGTGGTCTTCCTGAAGGTCGGCATGAATGTGCGGTGGGAAGGCACCATATCGGTGACCGACATGGTCAACGAAGGCGTGCGTCGCGCCTATCTGCAGCCCGACAACGTGCTGCGCGCGTCCATCGTCGCGGACCCCGCCTTCGGCCGCAAGAACACCAAAGACAACACGCCAGCTGTCATTCACTACGACATCGTCCCCGGCGACACCGTCGAGGTGATGGTCGCCGCGAAGGGGGGCGGCTCAGAGAACAAAGCGAAGTTCGTGATGCTCAACCCGAGCGATTCGATCGTCGACTGGGTGCTCAAGACGGTTCCGACGATGGGCGCCGGCTGGTGCCCACCCGGCATGCTCGGCATTGGCATTGGCGGCTCCGCAGAAAAAGCGATGCTCCTCGCCAAGGAATCGCTCATGGGCCACATCGACATGACGCAGCTCAAAGCACGCGGCCCGCAGAACAAAATCGAAGAACTGCGCATTGAACTCTTCGACAAAGTCAACGCACTCGGCATCGGCGCGCAGGGTCTTGGTGGTCTGTCGACCGTGCTCGACGTCAAGATTCTCGATTTTCCGACGCACGCCGCGTCAAAGCCGGTCGCGATGATTCCCAACTGCGCCGCGACGCGCCACGCGCACTTCACGCTCGATGGCTCCGGCGTCGCGCACTTGCCCACCCCCAAAATCAGCGATTGGCCCAACGTCACGTGGCATCCCGATCGCAACGCCAAGCACGTCAATCTCGACACGCTCACGCCAACCGAAGTGCAAAGCTGGAAGGCCGGCGATCGCCTGCTCCTCAACGGTAAACTGCTCACCGGCCGCGACGCCGCGCACAAACGCATCGCCGATCTCTACGCGAGCGGTCAGGGCCTTCCACCGGGCGTGGATTTTACAAACCGCGTGATCTACTACGTGGGTCCGGTGGATCCGGTGCGCGACGAAGTCGTGGGCCCCGCCGGCCCGACCACCGCCACGCGCATGGACAAGTTCACCGAAATGATGCTCGAAAAAACGGGCCTTATTTCCATGATCGGCAAAGCCGAACGCGGCCCCGCCGGAATCGAAGCCATCCGTAAACACAAAGTCGCGTACCTCATGGCCATCGGTGGCGCGGCCTATCTCGTCGCTAGGGCCATCCGCGCCTCCCGCTGCGTGGCGTTTGAGGAACTTGGCATGGAAGCGATCTACGAGTTCACCGTCGAGGACATGCCCGTCACGGTGGCGGTGGACGCCACGGGTCAGAATGTCCACGAAAGCGGACCAGCGGAATGGCAGAAGCGCATCCGCTCCCTCCCGATCGCAACTGTCTAGAATCGTTACAGAGGCAGTTTTTCCCTGTTTCCTGGTCGAAATCAGTCAAAAAGTCGGCTCTGCCCCTTCGAGTTTGGGGCAGAGCCGATTAGTTTACAGTCATACGAACATACCGGCGCCCGGTTCATCGGCCCGCCTTGGTGTACCCGCCCTGGAGATTGAATGCGAAAGCCCCGTCCGGCATCCTACAACCCGGCTCAGGCCCTGAATCTTATCGCTAACGATCGTAACGGGGGGGCGCTTTCTTGCCCGTCGTGCGCCGGTTCCATCGAGCGCGACCCAGGCGACTTTCCGCCGCCGCCGCGCTGTCAGGTTACGCTCAAGTGCAGCAACTGCGGCCGTTTCGCTCGGTATATCGCCGGCGCCGCCTGACCTCTCCCCGAGGTCCCGTTCGTCCGTAGTGTTTCCACGCGAGTCGTACCAAACCAGCCCGCCTCCAGAACTGGATGCGGCACGGCTTCCTGAGCGCCCATAGCCCTACCGCCGTTGAGCGGGGGTCGCAACATCGAATCAGCGCACCAGCGTGTTCTCCATCCCCAAAAGACGAGGGGCCCCGATCCTGTGGATTGGGGCCCCTCGTCTTTTGCCTCGTGCCTACGCGGAGAGCGGCAGCTCCATTTGGTGGCGTGCGGGTGCGCGACGATCCGGCGTGCGGACCAAAGAGGGCGGCATCACAACCGAGCGCGTGTCCACGGATGCATCGGTTGATGAGCCGCCGAGAAGCATGGCCGACTGATGGCGGAGCTGCAGCAGTCGGAGCGGCGCGAGGCCGGGCGTCGCGGGCGTCGCGGGCGTCGCGGGCGTCGCGGGCGTCGCGGGCGTCGCGGGCGTCGCGGTCACTGCCGCACGAGCCTCCGTGGCCACTTCACGCGACAGCATCCGCGCCAGCGGGTGCGCCAAGAGCCGCGTGATCTCAGCGGCATCACGGGCGCGTACCGCAGCTACAAGTGCGTCGAGGTAAGCGAGCAACCACATCTCCTTTTGACGTTATGTACATATTGCAACTAATACGAGACACCGTCAAGGGGCGTCGCCTCGCCACCGTGGATCCG
>CANIWQ010000155.1 GCA_947471365.1 Gemmatimonadota bacterium
ATCGTTGCCAACAAAAAAGATGAAGGCTTTTGCCGGAGTGTTCGGAACAGCGGAGGGATAGAAAAAGAGCGGAAAGCCAGCGAGCGCCGGATTGCGCGGGGTGTACGGCGCGGGTTCGGGACGAAAGCATCCCGCCAGCGCGAACAGCATCAGCGAAGCACCCCAGCGTGCTCCAACGGTCCCCCGCCGAAGCCACGACGTACCGGCTCGGCACGTGCGATGCGTGATCATTTATGCGTATGCCTCGCGAAGAACTGCCAAATCAGGAACGACGCGCGAATCTCGCTCATGGGAGGCGCGGATCCTGGATCCACCGGCCCGCCAGGCCAACCGTGCGTGCCGCCATCAATAGAATAGAAATCGATGTCGGTGCCGGTCGTACACTTGGTAAAGCGCGTTTGCGTCACGTGTTGCGTCGTGGGCGTGCGGGTGCCGCCCGTGCATGTATAGAGCGCGGTCCAGTAGCGTACGGACGGCGGCAAGGCTGACGCCGTGGCCGGCGCTACCCCGTGCAGTGGAGGGGCGTCTTCATCGTACGCGACTTCAGGGTCGTCGGTCCCATGCATAGCAATCAGCGGCATCGGAAGCGCGGGCGTACACCCGCCATCAACTAAGCTTCCGGACACCACGGCAACGGCGGCGACCGTTGCGCTCAACTGACAGCCCACATGATACGCCATCCGTGCGCCGGCCGAAAATCCCGCCACGTATATTTTTTTGGAATTCACCGAGACATGTGTGGCCGTCTGCCTGATGAGTTCCGACACAAAGGCCAAATCGTCCACGTTGTCGCGATTCGCACCGCCGCAACAGCTGCCGGCATTCCAATCTGTTGGGAACAACCCGAAATCCCCACCGGTGCCGTCTGGGTATGCCACCAGAAAGAGCGCGGAGTCCGCTAGCGCGTCCATCGCGGACATGTCTTCAACCGATTTGCCGTTCCCGGAACTCCCATGTAGCACGATGACGAGCGGCCACGAGGTGGCCACACCACCGCTCGTCGGACGCTTCGGTGGCACGTGCACCAAATACGAGCGAGTGCGTGGCCCCACCGTGAGGGCGTGCGACGCCGTGCCGGCCTTCCAATTAAAGCTCTCGGCCGTGGAGGTGATGCCGTCCAGCGAGCAGGCGGCGAGACAGAGCATCGCCAGCGTTGCCGCGCGGCTGCCGAAGCGCCACGCCATCACGGATGACCCTCGCGCTGATTACCACGCGACCAAGTCAAAGCCATCCCCACCTGGTAGACGCCGCCAGAAATCAGCACGCGCTGCACGCCGACGTTCACGTCGAATGAACGAGTCACCGACCACGCCAGCGCTCCGCCGATCATCGGAAGCAGGCCGGCCTCCGTGTAGGCCAGACTCGCCACATGCCCGAATCCGACTCCTGGCAACACGGACACGCGCAGGGCGGATTGCGATCGGAGTGGAACGGACAGTTCGATGGGCAGCGTTGCGGCAAACGACAGGGCGTTGACCGGGTTCGGCCCCCGGTACCTCCCGCCTCCAGCACTCAGGCGAGCGAGGACCGCGGTGACGCGTGACGGGCGACCGGCGGAATCTGCGACCGCGTGGCTCCACAGGGCGGACTGGAGATCAATCCCGCCCATGATCCACGTGTAACACGTGGGGCACTCGATCAAGCCATACGCCCCCGTCAGCGACAGTAGCGTATGCGCGAAGGCGAATCCGCGAGTCCACGTCACACCGCCGGTATCGTGCACGGCATCGTCGGCATCGTAGCGCCAGCGCCCGTAGCGCAACGACCACGCGGTGTCGCCGGCGCGAAGGCCGCCAGGGTCAGACGCCACCGGTGCGAGCGCGCCAACTGGCGTGAGCATTAAGCCGTCCCACGCGCCGACTTGGCTGGCGCTCTGGGCGTGGGCCTGCGACACGACGACCACGCTCAGAACGAGGAGCACAGACGCCGAGAAGTCACCAAGATGTCGTGTCTTCACCGGGACAGTGGAACGGGGCGGAGGGAGCGCATCACGAACCAGAAGAATACCAGTGCGCAACGAGCGACTCAATACGTGTGACCCGGTCTATCCCCGCATCACCCCGCCCGCCGCACCAGCATCGGCTGACTCCGCACCGTCCACACCGAGGTCAGCTGATGCAGTGACTGCGCCTGTGACGTGAGTTCGAGCGCCGCAGCCGCCGACTCCTCAGATGCTGCCGCCGTGGTCTGCACGCCCTGATTCAAGTCATCGAGCGCGGACGCGAGGCGCACCAGCCCCTCCTCTTCCCGCTTCGACACGCCCGCGAGTTCCGTTGTCACTTCGGTCACATCATTGGCGTCCTGCCGAATGCGCACAAAGGCGGCGGTCACCTCGAGGTTCACCGCCACGCCGCGTTTCGCGTGGGTGACCCCTTCGTCAATCAGCGCCGCGGTACTATGCGCGGCATCCGCCGCCCGAAGGGCGAGCGCTCGCACCTCGTCGGCAACCACGGCAAACCCGCGTCCTGAATCACCGGCGCGCGCCGCTTCGACCGCGGCATTCAACGCCAACAGATTCGTCTGAAAGGCAATCTCGTCAATCGTCTTGACGATGCGCGCCGTTTGCTCCGACGAGGCGCGAATCCCTTCCATCACCGCGCGAAGCTCGTCCATCTTCGCCACGCCGTCGCTCACGTTGGCGCGAGCCGCCGCCGCGAGATCCTGCGCGCGACCACCGAGCGCCGTCGCGTCTTTGGCGGTGCGGCGAATCTCCGAGAGCCCGTGGTCAATGGTTTGCAACGAGGCCGCCTGCTTCGTGGCCGCGATCGCCAGCGAGTTGCTCCCATTTTGAATTTCGGAACTCGCGGCCGCCACTTCCTGCGCGGCCGCGTTCACTTGCTGCATCGCGGTGCCGAGCAGATCGCTCGTCTGATTCACCGCATCCTTCAGCAACGCAAAGTCGCCCGAGGCGGGATTCGTGATCTGGTGCGTCAGATCGCGAGCGGCAAGGCGTGTCATCACCTTGCACACATCGTCGATGGGGCGCGCCACGGCGTCCAAGGTTTGATTGAGTCCCGTCACAATGGCGCGGTAGCAGCCGGCCGATGTGGACGCGTCGCCGCGCACGGTGAGTTTGCCCGCATTCGCGGCCGCAATCAGCCGCTCAACTTCGGTGGTCAGCCGACGAAGCGCTTCCGCCGACTGCGCGTACGCCGAGGCGGTGCTTCCGACTTCAGCCACAATGAGATTCATATCGTGCGCCAACTCCGACAACTCGTCGCCGCCCACCACGTGTACCGGCCGCTCGCGCGCTTCGACGGTCACGCTCAGATCGCCAGCCGCCAGTGCGCGCATGCCCAACCCGAGCGAGGTGATGGTGCCCGCCCGCAGCTCCGCTACGCGTTCCGCCGCTGTGCGCACGCCCTGCGAGATGCGCACCGCCAGCAGCCGGCCCAGCAGCCCAGCGACGACAATCACGAACAACGATCCAATCGCCGTAAGAATCAACGCCCGCTTCGCCTGACGCGACCACTCCTGGGCACGCTGCGCGGATTCGGCCGCCACCGCGCTTTCTCTCGCGCGGAGCAGGTCAATGCGCGCGGTGGCCACCGCAAACCACGCGGGGCCATCTCCACTGAGCGCCGCACTGTCGCCGGCACTGAGCACACGCTCACGCTGCGCGCCCACCTGTTCACTTTCGGGCCCACCAATCACGGTGCGAAGCGCGGCGCGCTCCTCCTCCCCCAACATCGCCATGGCGCGCGCTTCAAAGAGCGTCGCTTCCGCGAGATTGGTCACCAAGCGGCGCCGAAGCGGTGCGGTCATGCGACCAGCGACGAGCGCGCCATTGATCATGGCGCGTTCGCGACCGGCGCGCTCTTTGAACTCACTCAAGGCCAGCAGCGCCTGCAAACTCTGCGCGGTCGCCGCATCGGCACCGAGCAACGCGGTGACGCCGTCGAGTGCGAGCACCGACTGAATCAGCCGCGTGTACGCCGCGGTGGCGGTGGGTCCATCAATAGAACGCAGGTCGACGGCACCACGGAGCGTACCGAGCGAGTCGAGTGCGGCGGTGGCGGAATGCCAGGCCGGCAACACCCGTGCGGCAGACGAAGCGCGCATCGCTTGCTCGCCGCTGGCGCCAAACAGGGCGCGGCGCGCATCGGACGTCCCGCGCTGCTTCTGGACGGCCGTGCTTGCACTCGTGGCGCTCGCGAGAAATCCGCTGGTGAGCCCGCGCTCCTTCTGGAGTTCATGCACAAGATCGGCACCCGCGCTCGCCAACGAGATGCCCGCATCCACCGCATGGCCGTTTTGCATCTCGCCGTAGCGGGCCAGGGCGAGTGTGCCCGCACAGAATATGAGTGCGAGTGTCGGAATCGCTTGCACCAGCAGCAGCTTCGGCCCAATGCGCATCTGAGCAAGCACGGATACTCCCACCGTTGGGATTATGGAAATCAGCAAAGGCCGCACGTTGTGGCCGATAAAGTGGTATGTCGGATGCACCTTTAGAAAACTTGAGGAGTGTCCGCGCGAAGAAGCGCCGCTCCACCGGTTACGGCACCCATCAAAGTGCACCACAAACGTCCGACACTCCGGAAGACACCCGTGTGGTCGCCAACCCAGGAGCGTTCGTGAATACGTACAGATTGGTCTCGCTCGTCGCGCTGTCCGCTAGCATCCTTCGCGCACAAGGCAGTGGGACGGCCGCCAGCGCGAGCGCCGATCCATCCTTCCGCGTCAGCCGCTACGAAGAGCTCTGGCCCGCGGCCGCACGCACCGCGCCGAACTTGCGCGCGCTCAAACACATCGCGTTGCTACCAGACGGCGCCGCGTGGCTGACCATCGCGGGCGCGTCACGGTATCGCGGAATACAGTATCGCAACTTTCAGCTCACCGACCGCGCGTCCATGCAGGACGACTACTCGGAGCTTCGCACGCTCCTGAGCGCAGATCTGCGCGTCGGCCCATCGGGCGGAACCTACGCCCGCCTCTTTGCCGAAGGGCGCGATGCCCAAGGGTTTGATCGCACCCTGCCGGGCGGCGTGCGCACCAACGAAGCCGATCGTGCCGACTGGCAAAACCTCCTCGCCGAAGTTGGGCGCGGCAATTCCTTTGTTCGCTACGGCCGTCAGGAACTGGCCGTCGGTCGCGAACGACTCATTGGTGTTGCCGACTGGGCCAACTCGCGCCGTTCCTTTGAAGGCTGGCGCGCGACAACCGCGAGCGACGTTCGACTCGATCTCTTCGATGGCCGCGTCGTCGCCATCCGCTCGGACGCGCCCGATCGCCCAGACTCCACCACACATCTCCGCCTCGTCTCACTCTCCACAGTGCGCGATCGTCCAGCCTCCTATTCGGCGCGCCCTGCGCTCTGGCAGGCATACCTAATCCAACTGCAAACGCGCAACAACCTCGACGACCGCACCACCGTTGGCGCACGGGCGCTCTGGCGCGCACCGTACGGCAAAGCGCTGCTGAGCCTCGAAGCCGAAGGCGCCTCGCAGCGGGGCCACATCGCGACTCGCTCGGTGGACGCCTGGTTTGGCGTACTCGAAGCGACCACCGCATGGCGCACCGTGCGCTGGGCGCCGAGCCTGCTGGTCGGCGTGGACATCGGCAGCGGCACTGGATCCGACACGTTGCATCACGCGGACAACTTTCAGCCGCCGTATGCCACGGCGCACGGCTTTACCGGCATTGCCGACGTCTTTGGGCGCGGCAATCTCCTCGAGCGCCGCGTGGGTGTTGGCTTTGAGCCAATCGCCACCGTGCAGGTGCAAACCACGCTCCGGCGCTTCTCGCGCGTGCGGCTCGAGGACGGTGTCTACACCAAGACCAACACGCTCTTGCGCGCGGCTGGTGGCTCCACCGCACTCGCGGTCGCGGACGAAGGCGATCTCACCGTCGTGTGGCCGGCCAGCAAGTATCTCACCGTGCAGGGCGGCGTGGCATTCGTGCTTCCCAGCGCATTTCTGCGGCAAACGGGAGTCTCGGCTCAAGAACGGTTCGCGTTTATCAGCACCGCGTTCACCTTCTAGCCGCGCCCAGCGTTCACTCAGTCGTTCAGGCGACTGAGTGAACGCTCAAAGCGTGCCACTTCAATCGGCGCGCGCGTATGCATCCCCGCCCCCACCACACGATCGCCGTCGCGCACTTCCACTTCGAACGTCACCAGTTTGTCCGACACCTCGGTGACCTTCGCGTAGCCGGTCACCGAACGCCCCACCGGAGTGGCCGCCAGGTGACGCACCTGCACATCCACCCCCACCGACACCCAACCGGTCGGCAAGCCTGCCTGAATGGCCTCGCCGGCGGCAATCTCCATAAGCAAAATCATATACACGGTGCTGTAGACGGCCGGCATTTGCGGCACATGATGCCGCACCGTCAACTCCGGCGTCACCACCACCGTGGCGCGGCCGTCCATGCCAACGAGATGATCCCAGTTGGTACGCATCGTTAATCCACGTCCTTGCCACCGTCCGGTAAAAACAGCGGCCGAGCCAATCCGCCGGTGTCATCGTAAAACTTGACAGACGACGGCGTGTACGATTTGGCCAGCAAGATGATCTGCCCCGTGTGCCCCGAGAAATGCTCGACCACATGGTAGATCGCCGCGAATATCGTCGTCTCCCGCCCCTGAATCGCTCGCGATGCGCCGAGCGATTGCGCATCGAGCCGCGACAACACCGCCCCCACCTCAGCGCACGCCGCATCGAGCGTCGCCAGCAACGCCGCGTGGTCGCCACCCGCCAGCGCCGCAAA
>CANIWQ010000156.1 GCA_947471365.1 Gemmatimonadota bacterium
ATCTCGGGCATCGCGAGCACGCCATTCGTCGCGGAGCTCAAGAACTGCAGCACGCCCGTGATCGAATGAAAGTGCGCATCACCGTCGAGCACGTACAGCACGGGATACCGCTGCGGCAGGTACGTAGTGTCGCTGTACGACGGCGGCAGATATACCAAGTACGGGCGCTGTTCCTTGAGCGTCCCAGAATAGATCGAGTCGATCTTGCCAATGTTGATCGTGCCAGTAGCAGGCGCCGACTGGGCCCCCGCGGCGAACGAGAGCGATAGCACCAGCGCGCATACCGTAACGAACCGCATAACACCCCGAACGGAGATAGGTGGACGGGGCGCGGCGCGACAGATGGGCGCGCGCACCGCATGGCGTTCGTCGGCGCGCCCTTTCAGGCGCGCCGACGAACAGACGATCACGGCACGTAGTCTTTCTTTGGCGCGGGATCAATACCGAGCACATGCTTCGCAAAGAACTCGTATTCACGCTTCAGTTTGTCAAGCGTATGCCGCGGCTCCTGCAGGCCGTGCGGTTCGCGGGGGAAGAACACGAGATCCACGGGGACATTATTCTTCTTGAGTCCCATGTATAGTTCCTGCGCCTGCCCAATCGGAACGCGCGTATCCGCTTGCCCGTGCAGAATGATCGTCGGCGTCTTGGCTTGCTTGATGTGCACCATGGCCGAGGCGCGTCGATAGGCGCCTTCGTCGTTCCAGGGCTCACTTCCGAAGTAGTCCTCGAGCACGGTCTGCAAGTCGTTCGTTGAATACATCGAGTACAGATCGGTCAGGCCGGCGCCAACGGAGATCGCCTTGAACCGATTGGTCTGCGTCAACGTCCACGCGCTCATGAAGCCACCATAGCTCCATCCCGTCTGCGCCAGCTTGGTGGAGTCGGCTATGCCACGCTTGATGAGATAATCGAGCCCGGTCTGAATATCCTGATAGTCGCCGTTGCCCCAATCGCGGAAGTTGGCGCCGAGGTACTTCTCGCCATAGGCACTCGAGCCGCGCGGATTGGGAAGGAATGCCACCCATCCATTGCTCGCGTACAGTTGTGCAGGATTATACCAGTTGGCGGCAAACGATTCGTCCCACACACCTGAGGGACCTCCGTGAATGATCGCCACGGTCGGATATTTTTTGCCGGGCTGATAGCCCACCGGATACACCACCACCCCTTCGGCCTCCATACCGTCCTTGCTCTTCCAGCGCATCACTTCGCCGGCGCCCATGCGCACGGCGGCCAGCTCCGGATGCAGCTTGGTGACCGCGGTCTGCGCCCACGCACCGCCGAGCGATGCGACATAGACTTCGTCTGGCGTGTCGATTGCCGTGCGCGGAAATGCGAGGGTGCGTCCGTCTGCGGAGAGCGAGGGCTGTCCAGCTCCGAACATGCCAGCGGATCCCTTGAGGTCAGACAGCTGCTTCACCGCGCCGCCAGCCACAGGCACCTGATACAGCTCCGTGCGCGTCCGCGTGCTGGCCCAGAAATAGAGCGAGGCGCCGTCCGGCGACCACCGCGACTGCCCTGGCTCATACAAAAAGTCGCTAATCACCGAGCGGGGCGTTCCGCCGCTCGCCGACACCACCACCAACTTGGACTGCGTGATCGTCGCGTTCTTGAGCGGCTTCGTACTAAAGGCAATCCACTTGCTGTCGGGCGACCACGACGGATTCACATCGGGACCCGCGCTTTCCATGAGCTTGCGCGCGGTGCCAGCGGCGACATCCACCACCATCACGTCCGTAAAGCGGCTGTCGTCGGCGCGCGTCGTGGGCATGGTGGTATACGCGATGCGCGAGCCGTCCGGCGACCACGCCATCTGAATGATCTGATAATCGCCCTTCACAATCTCTCGGCTCGTGCGGGCAGTCACGTCATACACAGAAAGCCGCGCCGGCACAAAGTTGTGATCCACCTCAATGGCGTCGTCTTTTTCTTTCACTTTCCGGTCTTCGTCGGCGGTGGCGTCACGAACCGCCACATAGGCAATGCGCTTGCTGTCGCTCGCCCATTCAATGTCTAGCACACCGGTCTTGCTGTCGGTGAGCTTTTCCGCTTCGCCACCATTGGGCGAAATCCGATACAGTTGCGGCTTCCCGTCGCGCGCTGAAATGAACGCAATCCACTTGCCGTCCGGCGACCACGCCGGGTGATCATCAGACGCCTTGTTATTCGTCAGCCGCACGGGCTCGCCCCCCTGCGCCGACACCACCCAAATATCAGCGTTCTTGCTGCTCTCCTTGAGGTCTGACGTCGTCACCACGTACGCCACCCGCTTACCGTCAGGCGAGATGCGCACATTCGAAAGCTGTCGCATAGCGACCGCTTGCTCGGCAGTAATCCCTTGCTGCGCTGCGAGGCGAGCCGCCAGCGGCGTGCTCAGGACGATCGCGAGAGTGACAATCCGTGGCCATTTCATTGGGTCAGTTCCTCAATTGCGTGGAGAAGCAAACACACGCCGGACGGAGCGTCCGGGCCCCGTCCGGCGTGTGCCTGTGACTACTTCTTGGTGAGAACCGAATAGCCGTAGGCTTGGTCGATTTTCATCTTGGTGACCTTTCCATTGTCGCGCACGAACGTCACGAGCTGATCGTCATGTTCCCACAAGTCGCCAGCACGGTACGACAGATCGATCGGCTTTGGCAGCCCCTCGGCGCCGAGGTACAGCTTTCCACCCTCGACTGTGATTTTCATCTTCATCGGCTTCCCACGTCCCGGCCCATTGTACTCGCCGGCAAACGCCGCCAGATCACCGGTGTACGTCGCCGACACCGCCTTCACCGGCGCGAGCACCACATTGGCCAGTGACTTCGCGACCGCGGCCGGCGCGACCGGCCCACCAGAGTTGATCAACACCACAATGATGGCGTCGTCATCGGGGTAGTACGTGGACTGCGACAAGAACCCATTGATGCCGCCGCCATGTTCGATCACGCGACGCCCGTCGAACTTGTGAATGGCAAGCCCCTTGGCATACCGAATCGTGGTGCCGTCGTTGAGCTTACTCGGCGTGGTGATGTCGTGATATGCGGCGGCGGAGAGCACCTTGCCGCCATGCAAGGCGCGGTTCCACGCGGCAAGATCTCCCGCCGTCGAGCAAATCGAACCAGCCGAGAACGGATACACATGCGCGAGTGGGCTCTTGTTCTCGAGTCCCTTGGCGCCCATGTCGTAGCCATGCGCCTTCCGCGGGATGATGGCGGACTCACTGCAGTACCGTGAATCCGGCATCCCCGCTTTCTCAAAGAGGTGCTTCTTGATGTAATCGGCGTACGTCTCGCCCGAGGTTTTCTCAATGATCAGCCCGGCAAGAAAGTATGCCGAGTTGGTATAGAGCTGGAGTTCGCCCGGATTGAAGTCGAACGGCTCCGCCTGGAACATCGCGATGAGCGTATCCCGTGGGAGGTTCCGCGAGGCGATGGTGCCGAACTTCGGTAGACTGGTGTAGTCCTTCATCCCCGACGTGTGGTCGAGCAACTGCCCCACCGTGATGGTGTGCCCCTGCGTCGGGTAATTGGGGAGATACTTCAAGATGTTATCGGTAAGCGACAGCTTCCCAGCATCGCGCAACTGCAGAATGGCCGCGGCGGTAAACTGCTTGGTCACCGAGCCGATCTCGTACACCGCGCGCGCCGGTGTCGACGTGTTCAGCTCGAGATCAGCAGAGCCATAGCCCTTGAGCGCCAGCGTGTCGCGCCCTTTGATCACGGCAATCGACATCCCCGCCGCCTTGCCACCCTTCAAGTACGAGGCCACCACCGAATCGATGGCCGACACCATCTGCGCGCGACTCTTCTGCTGTGCCGCAAGCGGCGTCGCGAGTGAACCAATCAGCAGCACCGCCGCAAACGTCGCGGCGAACGACCTGAATCTGATGTGACGCATGGAAACTCCGTGCAAGTGGGCGAAAAGACGGCGAACCAGAGCAATCGCTCCAGTTCGCCGTCTTTTGTGTAACGCGAGTGAGCCTTAGGCCCCGCGGTTAATGCATCCCTTGAAGCTGGGGTTGTTCTTCTCAGTCATCGGAACCGGCATGTTCTGGTCGGTGCCGCGCGTCAGACCGTTCTTCTGATACGCGCCAGTCGGCCACACCGTCTCCGGGCCGCGGCCGTACTGCCGCACCAAGCGCCGCAGGTCGCCCATGCGGTGCGCCGTGGCAAACATCGCAAAGGCGCGCTCACGGAACATGAGATCGACACGCCCAGACGCCGAGCCCGGATCAGCCGGAGCGGCCATGCCGTACGG
Organism: Gemmatimonadota bacterium; assembly: GCA_947471365.1. Classification (GTDB taxonomy): domain Bacteria; phylum Gemmatimonadota; class Gemmatimonadetes; order Gemmatimonadales; family Gemmatimonadaceae; genus Fen-1231. The sequence continues at coordinate 4,243 of CANIWQ010000156.1, forward strand.
CACACGAGCCTCGGTCAGCTTCGACAGCCACAGCGCGGTGTTGCTCGCGTTGAGGGCCGCTTCGGCTTCGATGAGGCGCGCTTCCACACCACTCGACACCACCACGGCGTGGTCCAGCGAGTTGTACTTCGCAAAGAAGTACATCGGCGTTACGAGGTCGAAATCCGACGGCGCGCCGCTGCCTTCAACCGGAAGGCGCGGGTCTTTCGCCGTAGCGAAGTCCAGCCCGTTGATGCCTTCCTTGTTCGACACGAGGAACGCATGCGTGTTGTAGCCATACGTAAAGTCGATGCTCTTCTGACGCTCGGTCGCGGTGCCGTGCTTCACGTAGTAGACAAACGACGTGGGCACTGCGGCCACCGTTGCCGCGGCCGCGGCATACTGTCCCATATCCAGCTGCGCACGCGCCTTAGTGACCGCGGCCAGGTTCTTCACCTGAGCATCGGAACCTGCCAGCGCCAGTGCCGCATCAGCCGTCGACGCTGCGAGCGTCATCGCCTGCACGGTTGTGAGCGGCGGACCATACGTGAGCGTCGGCGTCGTAGTGCTGATCGGCGCGCCAGAGCAGTAGTCCTCGCCCATGAGCACGATCAACATCGCTTCCAGCGCCTTCATCTCGCCACCACGCGGATCGGTGGGGGCGATTGCCTTGAACACGCCGGCAGCGCGCACCGCGGCTTCGCGTGCGCTGTGCAACCCGATGTATGTGGCCTCACCGAGCGTGTTCGATTCGAGCAGATTCCGCAGGTCAAACTGACGGATTTCCGGCGGCGTACCACCGAAGTCGAACTCATCCGTCATATAGCCGGTCGTCAGCACCTGACCATAGCCGCCTTCGCCGGTCGCCGAACCATCGAGCGCAACCGTAAAATCGCCAATGGCGCCGGCATAGAGCGCACTCGCGCCCTGCAAGCTGGTGGAAAGACCCGCGGGTTCAATCTGGTCCGGGTGGTTCGCCTTCAGGAGCTGCTCTGTGGAACATGCGACGACCGCGATGGGAAGCATCGCCGCCGCAATCCAGCGCACGACCTGCGCGCGCTGCGGCAACCGTGCCGTCTGTTTTGTCGTGATCACGTTCGCCTCCCTTAGTAGTTGAGGTTGATGCGGAGCGCAAACGTCCGCGGCTGGCCGACCAGCGCCATGTTGTAGTTCGAGGCATCCTGACCGCCCACCACGCCTTCTGGATCCCACGACGTGAATCCCGTCCACAAGCCGAGGTTACGTCCCGAGAGCGAAACGCTCGCGCCACGCGCCTTAAGCTTCGCGGCCCATTCCGGCGAGAGGTCGTACACCACCGACACTTCGCGCAGACGCCAGAAATCGGCCTTTTCACCGTACGCGCCAAAGGCGCGCGGGCCAGCCACCGCCTTGGCCTGCTCAAGCATATCGTACCCCTTCACGTTGAGCGCTGCGCAGTTCGACATAAAGGCGCACATGAAGAGACCGTTGATGTTGTGCGACACAAAGCCGCCGCGGAAATCCAACAAGCCGCTGATGCGCAGACGATTGTGCAACAGACCAATCGTGCTGGTCAGCGACAGGTTCTTTTCGGGAATCGTTGATCCAACGAAAACCGCCGTATCCGTCACGACCACTTCGCTCTGTTCGATGGTGCCATTGTTGTTGGCGTCCTTGTAGCTCACGAGCTTCGGCCACCACAGTCCGAACAACGGATAGCCCGGACGGTTCTGATAACCGAAACCGGTGAGCGGCGGAATGCCGTCGGCCAACGTTACCAGTTGGTTCTTGTTCGTGGAGAACTCAAGCCCCACGTCCCACTGGAAGTTGCCGCGGTCAATCACGCGACCCTGCGCCGAGATTTCAAAGCCCTTGTTGGTCACCACGCCGACGTTCTCGATGCGCGAGGCACCGGCGCCGAGCGAGCCCGGCAACGGACGGTTCACAAGTGCGTCGGTGGTCTTCTTGTCGTAATACGTAGCGTGCAACGACACGCGACTATCAAGGGCGCTCAGGTCAAAGCCCATTTCCGTTTCGGCCGAACGCTCCGGCTTGATATTCGTGTTACCCAGCGCCCCGAAGCTCACGGCCGGCACATCACCCTTGCCATACAGCGACGTCGTGGCCGGGTTCAAGTACGTGATCGCTGCCGTGAAGCCCGGCTGCTGCCCCGACTGCCCATAGGCGGCACGGAAACGCAGCTGGTTAATCCACTTGGCGTCGGCGTTTTCCATCGCCACCCAGCTCACCGTCGCCTTGGGGTAGAGGATCGCGCCAAAGTCACCACCGAACGACGAGTTCTGGTCGCGACGCATCGCGCCGGTCAGAAAGAGCTTGTCCTTGTAGCCGAACGTCTGTTCCGCATACACGCCGAACGACGCGGTTTCGATCGTGCGCTCGGACGACGTCTTGTTCGCGCCGGCATCAATCGTCGAGCCACCCGGCGGCAATACGCGTGACGAGTTCAAGGAGCCAG
>CANIWQ010000157.1 GCA_947471365.1 Gemmatimonadota bacterium
GTGTACAAGGTCGGGTTTAAAGCGCGCGACCGCATCTACGACGCTACCGAGGTGTGGTGCCGCGAGTCGAACGTCGGAATACACGGGGAGCGGAACGCTCGCGAGGGTCGTGATACCGAGACCGTTGGTGCGACCGCCGTGACGGGGAGCATGCGGTCGTGGCGCCACCTCGCCCACCGGATAGCGCGGGGCAACAACGTGCACGTCCCATCCGCGGTCGAGCAGGCCAGCCACCGACAACGCGGTGACCACGGAGACGCCGTTGACCTGCGGCGGCCAGCTGTCGGTGCAATAGAGAACTCGCATGTTCGTGACAATGGAGTCGCTGCGTGAAGGTGGTGTGACGGTCATGTCACGGCGCGGTAAGTGAAACGGGGGTGCACGGCCTGCTTTCGTTACGACATGGCGACCGTGCGGTGAACGGGCTGTTGCAGGGAGTCGCGAAGTTCAGCGGCGAAGGAAGCAACGCGCGCGTTCCCCATCCCCTGCCGAGGTGCCAGTGTTTCGAGACGCTCATTCCTCTCCCGTGCGACGCGTCGTGTTGGTGGTGCTCGACGGACTGCGGTCGGATGCCGTGTCCACGTTCGATCTCTTTCACTTTGAGCAGCTGGCGGCGCGTGGCGCCTCGACGTACGCCGGCCGCACCGTGACGCCGAGTGTCACCGCCTGTGCGATGGCGTCGTTGCTGACGGGCGCAGCGCCGGAGCGCCACGGGTTGCAGAGTGAGCGGTTCCATCTGCCACGCGCCACCGGTCCGCTCCATCCGTTGCCGAAAGTGCTCGCAGAACATGCGATGCCATCCGCGGCCTTCCTTACCGGCATGCCGCTGTTCATGGGCGGGCTCGCCGGTCGCATTGGCGGCGTGCTGGGCTTTGGCACATCACGCTGCTTTGGGCGTGGCGCCGTGGAAGTGCTGGCGTCGGCCAAACGGACGCTCGAGCAACAGCAGCGCGGTTTGATCATGATGCATTGGCCGGATGCGGACCGCGCCGGTCATTCGCATGGCTGGATGTCGCCCGAGTACGGCGCGGCGGCGCAGCGCATGGACGACGCGCTGGGTCGCTTGACGCGGATTGTTGACCTGAACGATCCGTCGACGCTCTTGGTGGCGATGGCCGATCATGGCGGTGGTGGGACGGTGCGCACGCACCATAACAGCGAGCATCCCCTCGATACGACGATCCCAGTGGTCTTGGCGGGAGGCGCGGTGCGGCAGGGTTCGCTGGGGCCTGACGTGCGGTTGACCGATGTGCCGGCCACCATCCTCTGGACCCTCGGAATCCCGCAGCCGGCGAGTTACGTAGGGACCCCGCTGGCCCATGCCTTCGCCGCGATGCGGGTGGCGGCCTGATGCCGGCGAACGCGACACACGTATCTGGGGTACTCAATTCTGGATTTTCGCCGCGGAGCGCTAAATTGAGCCGCATGTTCAAGAGCCCCATCGTTCATCGCTTAGATGATCGTGACCGCGCGCTGTATGCGCGCTGGGTGATTGGTGAATCCTCCTCGCGTGTTTCGCTCCTGTGCTGGACGGTACTCACGCACAGTGGTGGCAGCGCGGCGAGTGTGGCCTTTGCGCTTGTGCCGCTCGCATTAGCGGAGGGCGCATTCAAAGTGGTGGCGGTGCAGGCCGCGTGGAGCTTGGCCATTTCGCACGTGATCGTGCAGTTCATCAAACGCAACGTGGTTCGGGCGCGTCCCACCGAGCGTGTGGCGTATCAGGCGCACGTGGCGCTGCCGGATCGCTTCTCATTTCCGAGTGGGCATTCGACGTCCGTGATGAGTGTTGCCTTCATTCACGCCGCAAACTTTCACTCGCTCGCGCTGCCGCTTCTGGCGTTCGCCGCGCTGGTGGGATTCTCGCGCGTTCGCCTTGGGGTGCACTATCCGGGCGATGTGCTGGTGGGGCAGTTGATCGCCATCGCGACGGGGCTCCTCGTGCGGGCGGTGTGGTAGCGGTGCGCGTGGCGCGCGTGGCGCGCGTGGCGCGCGTGGCGCGCGTGGCGCGCGTGGCGCGAGCGGCGCGAGCGGCGCGAGCGGCGTGACGGCGTTTCGTCGCGAGGGTGGCGTGGATGCCTCGGGGCTCCGGCTTGCCATTTTCTCCGATACGTATCCGCCGCAGGTCAACGGCGTGGCGCGCACGTTGCAGCGCCTCACCCGTGCCGTTGAGGCGCGCGGGGGTGCGGTGCAGATCGTCACGGTGGCCGATCCTGACGCGCCCGCCGAACCAGAGGTCGAGCGGTGGCCCAGCGTCCCGTTCTGGGCGTATCCACAGCTGCGCATGGCCGCGCCGGAGCGCCGGCGCGCGCTCGACGTCATAGACCGCTGGAAGCCGACGCTCGTTCACTCGGCCACGGAGTTTGGCGTGGGGCTCGGCGGCCTCGTGGCGGCGCATGAGACGCGCGTGCCCTTTGTCTCGAGCTATCACACGCACTTCACGGCCTACCTGCGGCACTATCAACTCACGGCACTCGACGCGGTGGGCTGGCCGTTTTTGCGCTGGTTTCACAACGCGGGGCTCCGGACTTTTGCGCCGAGTGAGTTGGTGCGACGTGAACTCGAGCTCAACGGATTCACCAATACACGATTGTGGACGCGCGGGGTGGATCACGCGCGGTTCAATCCGTCATTTCGTTCCGCCGAGTGGCGCGCGCGCTGCGGCGCGGACCGCGATACGGTTCTCGTGGTGTACGTGGGACGACTCGCCCCGGAAAAAGGAATTGATGTGGCGCTCGAGGGCATGCGCCAGGTGATGGCGCGGTATGGCAAGCGCGTGGCGTTTGCGCTGGCGGGCGACGGCCCAGCCGACGTGCGCTGCCGAGCGACCGCGCCGGAGGGGACGTATTTTGCCGGGCAGTTGGGCGGTGACGATCTCAGTGCGTTTTATGCGTCAGCTGATGTGTTTGTTTTTCCGTCGACCACCGAGACGTTTGGGAATGTCGTGCTCGAGGCGATGGCCAGCGGACTCGCGGTGGTGGCGCCTGATTGGGGCGCGACGACCGAACTCGCCAGCGAGGAGACGGCGCTCCAGTTTCCCGCGCACGATGCGGCGGCGCTAGCGGAATGCGTGGGCCGGTTGATTGACGATGCCGAGTTGCGGCGCACGCTTGCGGCGCGCGCGTATGCCACGGCTGCGAGTCGCAGTTGGGACGGCATATTTGACGCGCTGATTTCGGAATACCTACAGGTGCATCGAGGTGCGGCCGTTCTTCCGAGCAGGTCGCCGGCTCAGCGCGTCGCGAACGCGTAGACCTCGCGCGACAACTCCGCGATCAGTCGCCCAGCGACTTTTTCGTCGGGAATCTTTCGTGTGAGCACCACGAGCACATAGGGCGCGCGCGTTTTGGGATACACCACGGCCGCGTCGTGTAGTGTGCCGGTGATCCAGCCCGTCTTGTGCGCCACGGGCGTACCCGCAGGGAGCCCGGCGGGGATTTCGTCGTTGAACTCTTGGCGCATCAGCACGTCTTTCATGGCCGTGCAGCTGGCCTTGGATGCCACGCTGGAGGCTTCGATGCCTGCGAGCAATACGCCGAGGTCGCGCGCGGTCGTGGTGTTACTGAGGCCAGCTTGGAACGCCTTGTTGTCTTCCACCCCGCGGCGCACGTCAATGCGCGAGGCGCCCAGTGCGTGGGCGGTGGCGTTCACCACTTTGGGATTGAGCAACGCAATGAGCGCGTTGGTGGCGAGGTTACTGGAGCGCGTGATCATCCGTTCGTTGAGTTCGCGCAGCGAGACGTCGGTGCCCACTTTTTTGTAGAGGAGGCTGTCGGAGTCATCGGAAGCGCTGAGTGTATACGGAGATCCGTCGACAATCGACGCGAAGCTATTGTGCAGGCGCAGTGTGCGATCGAGCGTGAGCGCGCCCGCATCGACGCGGCGAAAGAGTTCGATCATCACCGGCACTTTCATGGTGCTCGCGGCGTGGAACGAGAGGTCGGAGTTGATGGCAAGCGTGTCGCCGCTGGCGAGATCGCGGAACCACAAGCCGACTTCGGCGCCGGTTTGTGCGGCGATGCGCGCGCTGAGTCGGGCGCGGAGTTCCGTGGTCGATTGCGCGGGCGCGACAATCGCTTGTGTTGCAACGGGCGACGCTTGGCCGGCGAGACAATCTGGCCGCGACACGGTGTCAAGGGCAAAGCCGACGAGCAGGAGGGCTGGCAGGAAGGGGCGCATCCCCCGAATATACGGGATGATTGAACGGGAAGCCGCAGTGCCGCGCCGGACCGCAGGACGAGCTACCCATTGGGGCGCCCTGGCGCTCGTGGTGGGCCTGGTTGGATGCGCTCGGATCCTGCCGAGCACCCGCGGGGCAGAGGCGCCGGTGGGCGTCGCTGTGGGCGGCGCTGTGGGCGGCGCTGTGGGCGGCGCTGTGGGCGGCGCTGTGGGAGGAGCGGCGGCGGGTGATGGTTCGAGTGCGCCGTCGGCGAGCGTGGCCGGAAATGGCCGCACGGCCACCGCTACCGTTGCGGGGGCTTCGTCCAAAGGCGCTGGCGCGGGCGGCCGGTTCGCCGGAGTCGGGGCTGCACCGGTCAAGGATTCTGCGATCGTGACCGCGTCGATGATTGTGACCGAGGCCAAACAGGTGTTTGGCGACTCGCTGGTTCTGCTTACCGCCGCCGCCGGCCCCGCCGAACCCACCTGGGATATGGACGTGCGGTCGTACGAGACGCACGCGCGCGTCGAGCACTTTGTGGGCGTGTTCTCCGGTCGCGCCAAGGAGCCGTTTGCCAAAGCGTTGCAGATGCAGACGCGCTACGGCGCGCTGATTGGCGGCGCGTTGCGCGAGGGCGGGCTCCCTGAAGATCTCACCTACCTTGCCCTCGTGGAGAGCTGGTACAATCCGCACGCGTATTCCTCGGCGGCGGCCGTGGGGATGTGGCAGTTCATGGCCGGCACCGCCCGCGGCGTGGGAATGCGCGTGGATTGGTGGGTGGATGACCGTCGCGATCCTGTGCGTTCGACGCGAGGCGCCGTGCGCTATTTGAGAGGGCTGCGCGCACAGTTCGGCTCGCTATACCTCGCCGCGGCCGCCTACAACGGGGGAGACGGGCGCGTGTCCCGGGGACTCGCGCTGTATAAGCGCGATCTCGACGGGGTGACCGGCGAAGATCGGTTCTTCACGCTATCTGATACCAAGTATCTGCGCCCGCAAACGCGCGACTACGTGCCGCAAATCATTGCGGCGGCCTTGGTGGGCAAGCAGCCCGCACGCTACGGCGTGGTGGTGGAATCACTACCGCCGCTCGTCTTCGACACGGTGCGTGTGCCCGGCGCCACGCCCCTCGCCGCCGTGGCGAATGCGACGAATGCGACGGTCGCGATGATGAACGAACTCAACCCGCATCTGATTCGTGGCGCCACGCCGCCGGGCGATTCGTTTTTGGTGCGCGTCCCAGCGGGCACCGGCGCGTCGTTTGCCGATCACTTTTCGGCGCTGGAGCCAGCGGAAATTCGCGCGTGGGTAAAGGTGGAGACCAAGAAAGGCGAGACGATGACGTCCGTGGCGCGCAAGCACGGACTGACGGCCAAGCAACTTGGCTGGTACAATCCCAAAGCGGCGCGGCTCAAGAGCGGGACTCTGGTGGCCGGGCAAGTGATGCTCATTCCGTCGTCAGCGACCGTGTCGGCCGCGCTGAACGTGCCCGATCCGTCGATTGAGCGGTATCCGCGTCGCGGCAAAGCTGGGGCGGCCAAGAAGGGCGCTGCGGCAAAAGGGAGTACGACCGTGAAAAGTGGGGCCGCACGGAAACCCGCAGCCAGTTCGGCGAGGGCGAAAGCCAAAAAGAGGACCCCGTCGGCGAAGAGCGCACCCACCAAGAAGAGTACGTCGTCATCGACGCCCGCGCCCCGCAAGCAAGCAGCGCCCGCAAAAAACGGCGCTCCGCTAAAGAAGCCGGCGCCTACCCACTAAACCACGGCACGTTCCTGCGCGCGCGGCAGCTTATGCGGTGACCGCTTTACCTGGTGCGGCGCACCTTGTACGTGCCGCTCTTCCCGCCGGTTTTTTCGAGCAAGCGCACGCGCTCGATCACCATCGCTTTGTCGAGCGCTTTCACCATATCGTAAATGGTGAGCAGGGCCACGCTGGCCGCGGCGAGTGCCTCCATCTCCACGCCGGTCGGCGCGACGGTGGCAACCGACGTTTCCACGCGCACCGCATGTCGCTTGGCGTCGAGTGTAAGCACCACCTGCACATCGGTGAGCGGTAGCGGATGGCAGAGCGGGATGAGTTCAGCGGTGCGCTTGGCGGCTTGAATGCCGGCCAAGCGCGCCACGCCGAGCACGTCGCCTTTTTTCACGCGATTGGCTTTCACGGCGGCAAAGGCTGCGGCGCTCATCGTGATGCGCCCCTCGGCAATCGCGCGCCGTGCGGTCGGGGCTTTGGGGCTAACGTCCACCATCGTCGCGGCGCCGGCGGCATCCACGTGCGAAAGGCGCGGTTTGCTCGTGGGCTTCGCGGCTTTTTTTGCGGTTTTTTTCGCGGAGGGCTTCGCGGCTTTTTTCGCGGCGGGCTTCGCGGTTTTTTTTGCGGTTTTTTTCGCGGCGGGTTTCGCGCGGCTGTTCGGCCGTGGTTTCACTTTCGGCTTCCGTTGCGCCGCGCTCATGCGCCGAGCCCGGCGAGTTGTTCGAGCAGTTGCGCCGTCACCAAC
>CANIWQ010000158.1 GCA_947471365.1 Gemmatimonadota bacterium
GCCGTATGCACGCCCCGACGTGACGGTGCGCCGCAACGCGGTGAGGAAGGCCAGTTCGTTCCCCATGTCCCGCACGGTCGTCACGCCTGCGGCGAGATACACGGACACCCATTCCAGTTGATGCAAATGCGCGTGACTATCCCACAATCCGGGAATGATCGTCTTGCCGCGCACATCAATGCGTCGAGCGTTGGCAGGTACCGTGATGCCCGCACTCGGGCCCGCCGCCACAATCCGTCCCTGCACCACCACCACCGTCGCGTTCGGTACCGCGGCGCTCCCAGTGCCATCGACGAGCGTGGCCCCTACAAACGCTACGGCGCCGCGCGCGATGGGCGACGTGCGGTGCGAGACGGCAACGAGATCCACCATGGCGGCACGGGACGCAACTTCCATCAACGCTTCCACGCTCGGTACCAACGCAGCACGGACGGCTTTGAACGACAGTCCACCAGCGGCTGAGGCGAACATCGCCAATCGGCCATCCGCGTCGAGCCAGAGGTACTCGAGTCCCCAGACCACGCCATCGATGGAATAGCGTGTGAGCACAAGGGGCGCACCCGCGTTCGCCAGCGTGTCGAGGCCGCTGCGCTTGATCGTGACCGCGTTCAACGGATCGCCAGGCACCACAGCGAGACGCAGGGGACGGCCATGCGACAGCCAATACCGCACGAGCGCCAGATGCTGCGACACGGGCTGATATGGCGCGAGCGCAAACGAGACAGCGGGCAACGTGGCCTGCGTGATCGCGCCGTTATGGAGCACCGTGGCCCGATCGCCCTGCACATCCACCCGCACCGTCACGGTGCGCGCACTGTCGGTCACGCGCGCAACCTCGAGTGACTGCGGTTGCATATCGGCGCCAAGAGAGAGCGTAGCGCCCATGTGATTCCGGCGACCGCGATCGACGAAGTCAAAGTCCGCGACCAGTTGCGTCCCGTCGCCGTGCGTTGCCCACCTGTAGTGCTCCCACCCCACCGGGCGCCCCACATAGTACAGGCGCAGCGAGTCGGTAACGTCCGCGAACGGCAGGCGGCGCGCGCCAGTCGCGCGCGATCCCGAGGCCTGGACGTTGGCCCCATGCGCTGAGCCCTGCGCTTCGGAGCGCGCGGGCGTCAGCAACGAAAGCGACAGGGCACCGAGGCCCAGCAGAATGCCAAAGGGATTCATGGCGACGACTCCTCACGAGGGATCGAAAGACGGTCATACGACCGGCGATTGCTGAGCCGACGGTTCATTCTGGCACGTGCCACACAGTAGTGAACGGTCGGGACGCGTGTGCCCCAGACGCCCCGATCAAAACGAACAACGCCCCGGCGCGACCTCGCACCGGAGCGTTAAGAGTGCCTTACTGGCCGTTCGACACCAAACCCAAAACGTTGTTGCTCACAGAGCGGGCGACCGGGCTCGAACCGGCGACGTCCAGCTTGGGAAGCTGGCATTCTACCAACTGAATTACGCCCGCAACTCCCCAATAATACCCGCCAGCACCCGCCGAAGGTAGACCGCACCCCCTCTTGACATCCCGGACCATGTGTAGCACTGTATGGCTACACCAACACAGGTCGCCGATGTTCGAGCGTATCGATCCCAGAAGCCCGACACCCATCTACGCGCAGATCGCCGAACGCGTGCGCGTCGCGGTCGCCTCGGGCGAACTCCGCGCCGGAGACGGGCTCCCCTCCGTCCGCGCACTCGCCACACGACTGCGCGTCAACCCGGCCACCGTCGTGCAAGCCTATCGCGACCTCGAACGCGAAGGGATCGTCGAAATGAAACAGGGCGCCGGCACCTACGTCGCCGACGTCCCCGCTGACACACGCGCCCGCGAACGCTCCGCCGCCGCCAAACGACTCGTGCGCGAACTCCTCGCCTCCGCCGCACGGCTCGGCATCCATCGCGACGACCTCCGCAAAGCTCTCACCTCAGAACTCGAGGACCGCAAGTGAGCGACGTCATTCAGCTCCGCAACGTGACCTGGCGCGCCGGCCGCGAGTTTGCCATTCGCGATCTCGCCATGTCCGTCCCCTCCGGCTGCGTGTACGGCTTTCTCGGACCCAACGGCTCCGGTAAAACCTCCACCATCCGACTCATGCTCGGCATGCTCCGTGCCGAACATGGCACCATCTCCGTGCTTGGCCACGATGTTCCGAAAGGCGTGCACCACGCGCTCGCTCGCATCGGCTACGTGCCGGAACGGTTGCATCTCTATACGTCGCTCACCGTCGAAGAAACCATGCGCTACCATGCCGCGTTCTACGCCGACTGGGACGCCACGCGCGCCGAGGAACTCCGCCGCGCCTTTGCCCTCCGCGCCGAAACCGGCGTCGAGCGGCTCTCCAAAGGCGAGAGCGGCAAACTCATGGTGCTCCTTGCGCTCGCGCACAATCCCGAACTGCTCATTCTCGACGAACCCACCGACGGACTCGACCCCGTCGTACGGCGCGATGTGCTCGCCGCGCTCCTCGAGTACGTGAACAGCAAAAAGGCGACAGTGCTCATCTCGAGCCATCTCATTCACGAACAAGAACGCATCTGCGATCACGTGGGCGTGATGGATGACGGTCGGCTCGTCGCCGAGATGGCGATGACCACCTTCCGGAGCGGCATCAAGCGACTTCGCGTGCTCGATGCGCCCGCCGAGGTTGGGGCGCTCCCCTTTACGCTGCTGAATCGAGAGCAATCGATTGGACGCGAAGAGCAATGGGTGGTACGTGGCTGGCAGCCGGAGATGCAACAGTGGTTTGCATCTGGAGCATCAGAACTGCGCGAAGTGATTGACCTGGACCTCGAAGAAAGCTTTGTGGAACTCCTGCGCTCCGCACGCACCCCCGACGTGGAGGCCAACTAATGTTCCGTCAAACGCTTTTCACTCAGTGGAAGTGGGCGCGCCTCGAACTCGTGTTCTACGTGCTCACCGCCTTCGGCGTGCCGGCCATCCTCATCAACGTGCGCCCGTACTTCGGGTACGACTCCTCCGTCACGGGATGGATGGAAGTCTCCAAGCTCGGTGCGCTCTTCTTCATTTCGCTCGCCTTCGTCTGCGGCACGAGCCTTGCCGCGGGTCCGTGGGGCAAGGACAACAGCGGACGACACATCTACGCGATGTCGCTGCCGGTCGCCTGGCCGACCTTTGTGCGCCTGCGCTTTCTTGCGGGTGCCACCTTACTGGCCGTGCCAGCGGTCGCACTCTTCCTCGGTTCGCTCGTTGCGGCGGCGAGCGCCAATCTGCCAGCCACGCTGCATGCCTACCCCGCGGGGATCACCCTCCGCTGGTATCTCTCCGCCCTTCTGTTTTATGGATTGGCCTTTGCGTTGCAGTACCTCGCGGGCCGGAGCGCCGCGAAGGTTGCCGTCATCATCATGTTTGCCGTTGGCGCGGTAGAGATCGCGGCGCAACTCGTGGGCTTTCACAGCCCGACCGCCGCGCTCTGGATGCTACTCACCAGCTGGCCGGGGCCGCTCGACACGCTCACCGCGCGCTGGATGCTCATCGATGTGTGAGCGACGCATGCGTCCGCGAATCGGCAGACTGTTCGCGGCTGTTGCCGTCGTCGTTGCGTGCGCGTGGCCGCTCGCGGCGCGCGCGCAGAACGCATCGGCACAGGTCGCCGACCTCGAAGCACGGCTCCGCAGCACCGATATTGCCTTACGCGAAGCGCGTCGGAAGGTGGACTCGGTACGTGCGCTGCCCCGTCCGAATCTCCCCGACAGTGTGGTGGCCGGCGCGCTCGTCGTGCGCTTCACAACCGACGCCCTAGGCCCCGGCGGAGCCGCCGCGCTGCAACGTGCCGCCAACCTGAGCTGGACGGACGCTCGCACGGTACTCGGCGCCAGCGCCGATTCCCTCGTGCGTGGCCACCCGATTGACGTGCGAGCTGAGTATGCCTACGCAAACTGGTGGCAGCAACGCCAGGTGTGGCTCTCGTTCCAATTCGCGGACTACCGCCCACGTTATAACAGTCTTCGCGCACCGGTCCGCGAAACGCCGGCCCGTGATGTTCTCAGCGATCTCATCGGCGCACTCGCCACCAACGGCGAGTCGCCCAAGCTCGTCCTCTGGCTCGGCGCCTGGATGCCGGCCCGCCCCACCGCGCCACAAGCGTGGGAAGATGTCGCGGTGGACCTCGCTACCTCACCGTCCACGATTGCGCGCGCCTGCCACGTCGGCGCGCTCGCGCAGTGCGAAGCTGCGCTCGGCCTCACCGACGCAGGCGACGAGCTCCTCAGTTGGTATGATGCCGACGACCGGCGCGCCATCGTGTTGCGCGCGCCGCCGAATCCCACCGCTGACGAGCAAGTCACCCTGCACAAGCAGTGTGTCAAACAGCGCAGTGATGCGTCGTGCATCGCCTTCCTTCGCACCCGTACGGTGCCGCGCCCGCTCAACATAGATTCGCGGCGCACACTCTTTGCGTACGCGCTCGAGCGCGGTGGGCCCAATGCTTATGCGCGGCTGCGCGCGGCGCAGGCCGGAACTCCGGTACGCGCGTTGCTTGCAGCGGCGTCGGGAATAGACACACCAACGCTGGTGCGCGACTGGCGCGCGCACGCGCTCGCCGCGAGCCCTGACCTCGTTACACCGAGCGTGCTGCAAGCTGGCGTGATGCTCGGCTGGATTGCCCTGCTTGGCGTGGCGGCCACCCGGAGGCGCCCGTGACCCTCACCTTCCCCCGTTGGGTGGCGATGCTCGTCATCGGCTGCGGCGTACTCGTCGCCGCATTCTTTAGCCCAAAAAACATCGAGCCGATGTGGCGCTGGCGCGGCTTCAACGAAAGCGCCTCCTCCGTTACGCTGCGCGAGATCGCACAGGCGCGGGTGCAACACGCCTCGAACTTGCTCACCGCTCGCGCGTTCTGGCTCGACATGCAGGCGGCGGAGCGTGCATTTCACTCGCTCCCGACTGGAGCCGAAGCACCCGTGGTCTTCATCGGCAACTACTCCGCAGCCTCCAAAGCGAACCTCGAGCAGATCGTGCGCACCGAGCGTGCCGCACTCCCAGTGCGTGGTGTAGCACCCATTGGCATTGTGGTTGTCCCCGCTGAGGATCTGGCTTTCGTATCGGTGGCGTCCGCTCCGACCAACCCGACGGGATCCGACGCGCTCTGGTTCAACCGCTCCATCAAGAACGGCAACACGCGCCGCATGATCATGCCGCGCGCCGAAACCGGCGGACGCTGCGTGATCGTGCTGCGCCTCAACGCCGTGGCCGCGTCGCAGCCAGGCCACTTGCCCCCACGCTCGCTCCTCGGCGGCTGCGCGTTTTACGACGCCTTCGGCGCACCAGGACGCGCCGTCACCGATCAGTTCTCTACCAGCAGTTTGTACAGGATGCAGAGCTATAATGCCACCGTCCCCGATAGCGTCTGGCATTTCGTGATGCACTTGGATTTCGACACCGATCGTTCGCTGATGCACAGCGCACGCTGCGCGGCCGGTGACGACGCGGCCTGCCTTGGCATTCTCCGCGTTGATGCACAGCAGAACGGATACGACTTCGCGCAACGCGGCGTCAATGCAACCCGGCCTGCGGGGATCAGCTCGGCGATGGGTGTCGTCGCCGGCGGTGCCACGGAGACAAAACTCCTCGGCACCCTCGCACGCGACCTCGGCCCCGCGCGTTTTGCGCAACTCTGGACATCTGACCGTCCATTTGCAGATGCGTATTTCGACGTGAGTGGGCAGTCGCTCGGCAGTTGGTTGCGCCTCCAACTCGTCCGTGGCGACGGCCCATACCGCGCCGGACCATGGAACCCGCCGGTCTCTACGGCGCTCACCTTGCTCTTTGTCATCTGCTGCGCCGGCGTTGCCGTGCGTTTTGCGCCGCGTCCCCGCGTCAACTAATCCGTCGGCGTCGTTGAAACGCTGACTCACTTCGAGAGATCAAACAATGTCGTACGTCAAACGCCTTATCACCGCCACCATCATCGCCTCTGCTGCCGGCCGCTTTGCAACGCTCAACGCGCAAGCGCCATCGCAAATACTCGTGCCCGACACTGCCACCACCGCACCGCACGCTATTGCCGACATGAAGCTTGCGTTGCGCAATCTCGTGGTGGTGCAGGAGAAGTACTGGGCCGATCACGGTAGCTACACCACCGACGGCAAGGCGCTTGGACTCTATCCCCACCCCAAGGGCACGCTCTATCCGCAGGTGATTCAGGCCGGGAGCCGTGGCTGGTCGGGGATGGTCACCTTTCATCCCGCGCTCAAGGGCAAGAGCTGCACCATCTGGGTTGGTGCGAGCGGCGTGGTGGGTGACAAACCCAAGACGATGGGCGGTCTCGACGCCGGGCGCGAAGGCGAACCTATCTGCGACGCGCCGTAGCGTGCAAACGTTTTTCGACGACGACGACTGTGCGGCCACCTACCCCGTAGTCGTCGAGCGCCGAACCGCCGCAAATCGCCCGCGAATCCACCCGCGCGACGGCACTTCGAGCCAGCGATAACTCGCAATGGACACGACGATCGTCATGAGGGCGTAAAGTACGAACACTCCCCACGAGCCCACGCCAGGTGCCACACGGCGGAAAATCGCGAGCGCGTACCCATGCAGCGGTCCATGCAGTAGGTAGAGCGC